>DFZT01000045.1 GCA_002382755.1 Firmicutes bacterium UBA4049
TGCTTTGTAGTGTGCCTTCTCCTCAAATAGATTGTACAGCAAGCAGGGTTGCTGCGCCCCCGTTTTCATTACTATTTGTGCCGCCCGCAGCAGGCGGCGGAATGACGGTTCTTATGAAAGAGGTAATTCTTTGCCTAAAATAGTTGTCTTAGATGAAATAACAGCAAATCAAATTGCCGCCGGTGAGGTAGTGGAAAGACCTGCTTCTGTTGTCAAGGAACTCGTCGAAAACTCCCTTGACGCCGGCGCCACTATAATCACAGTCGATGTATCCGAAGGCGGTTTAAAATCTATTTCCGTAGTTGACAACGGATCGGGCATGGATAAGGAAGATGCCCGTTTGGCTATGCTAAGGTATGCAACAAGCAAAATACGAGGTTTCGAGGATTTGAACACAATAACAACGATGGGTTTCAGGGGCGAGGCTTTGCCCAGCATAGCCGCTGTCAGCAAACTCAAATTAAAAACTAAAACCTCCGGCAAAAACACGGGTTTTTTTATAGAAAACCATGGCGGGAATATTGTTTCATCCGGAGAGACCGGGGCGCAGCAGGGAACTTCGATTATTGTCGAAGATCTTTTCTATAATACTCCGGCCAGGCGCAAACACCTTAAAAACCGCGCCACGGAAGGTGGTTTGATTGGTGATTTTTTAAGCCGCCTTGCTATCTCGCACCCATCAGTAAAAATTACATATAAACAAAACGGCAGAGAAGTATTCTCAACCCCGGGCTCCGGGGTACTCTTTGAAGTTCTGGCTGCGATATACGGAGTCCGTATTTTAGGGGAGCTGCTGCACGTTGATTTTATAAATGATCAGGTACAGATAAAAGGTTTGATCGGAAAACCATCCTTAAAAAGAAGTACGCGTCAACAGATAACAATAATCATTAACAAACGCTACATACGAAGCAACGCGATAACGCAGGCTGTTCTCCAGGCATACCAGGGACTGCTGCCCACAGGCCGTTTTCCTGTCGCCGCATTGCACATTACCCTTGACACAAGACTGGTCGATGCCAACATACACCCGGCTAAAATGGAAATCAGGCTCCTGAATGAAAAAGAGGTCTGCGCTCATGTAAGGCACAGTTTACGCAAAGCCCTTCAGACCAGCCTGATCATTCCAAAAGAAGCAGGCAAACAAAACCGCTTTGAGATGGTTTTGCCCGAAATTGCAGCTGCGGAAACCGAATATAAGCAGGAAGAGTTTCTTCTGGAACCAACGCCCGAATACCCGGGCCTTGCCCTTTTCCCTTCGCTTCAGGTAATCGGGCATTTCCACCCAACCTATATACTTTGCAGGGGGGAGGAAGGCCTTTACTTAATTGACCAGCACGCAGCGCACGAAAGAGTCCTTTACGAAAAATACCTGACAGGGATTTTAGAAAATTTAAATTCACAACTGCTGCTGGCTCCGCATCCTGTACATCTCAACCCCGCGGAATCCCATCAAATAATGGAACATACTGATTTTCTATACTCCTTGGGTTTCGAAATCGATTATCTGGGAGGGAATACCGTCTTTTTAAGGGGGATTCCGGCCAATTTTCCAACTATAGACGTGGAAACCTATTTGCTCGACGCGCTCGATTACCTGTCGGCAGCCAATACACCCGAAAGGCGTGATTTGCTGCTTCACCTGGCTGCAAGAGCAGCCTGCAGGTCAGCTATAAAATCCGGAACAAGAATGTCCCTGGATGAAATGCAGGAACTTGTCAAGAAAATATCATCCGCGGAAAACCCGTACACGTGCCCGCATGGCCGGCCAACCCTGGCGCTTTACCCGTACAGAGAACTAACTAGAAGGTTCTTAAGAACTTAGAAAGCATGGGAACGGGAAGCAAGGGAACGTATATTTTGTTTGCTTGTTTTTGACAAACATCCCCTTAGCAAGCATGAACAGCCCCTATTTTTACCAGCATTTCCCTGGCAAGCAAGAACTTGTCCCTATTTGCTCCTTTGCTATTTGCTCCCTGGAAAGGCAGGTAAATAGCTTTATGTCAGTTGCTCCCTTATACATAATTACCGGCCCTACAGCTTCCGGTAAAACGGCAGCCTCGATCAAGTTGGCCAGGCGGATAAACGGGGAAATAATCTCGGCCGATTCAATGCAAATATACCGCCGCATGGATATAGGCACAGCTAAACCTTCTCTCAAGGAACGGCAGGGAATACCCCATTACATGATCGATATAATTGATCCCGATAAACAGTACAGCGTTGCTCTTTTCCGTGAAGACGCCGAAAAGCATATTCTTGATATTGTAAGCCGCGGGAAAGTCCCGGTTATGGTGGGGGGCACTGGTCTATATATAAGGGCGGTAATCGATCAATACAGTTTTACGCAAACGGGAATTGATCCGGAACTGCGCTTCCGCCTCTATAAAATAGCTGAATCTGACGGCGCTCCGGCAGTTCACCGCATTCTGGAAAAAGTCGATCCGCGTACTGCCGCCGGACTCCATCCAAACAACTTAAAACGTGTTATCCGGGCAATTGAAGTTTACTGCAACACAGGAACACCGATCTCCGAACTTCAAGCCAGGGATAGTCTAAAACCTGAAAAATACAGCTTATTTATGTTCGGTTTGAAAATGAACAGGGAAGACCTTTATTTAAAAATAGAAAAACGTGTCGATAAAATGATTGCCGACGGCCTCGTTGAAGAAGTAAGCAATTTATTGAAAAGTGGCTACAGCCCTGAACTTACCTCCATGCAGGGGCTCGGTTATAAGGAAATTGTTCCTTATCTAAAAGGAATAATTTCGCTGGCGGACGCGGTATCTGCATTAAAAAGAAACACACGCAGATACGCCAAAAGGCAGATTACCTGGTTTAGGCATGACCCGCGGGTAAAATGGCTGGATACCGCATTTGTTTCCGACCCTGCTGAAGAAATAATAAAGTGTATAGAAGGAGTATAATAAAGTGATGTCGAAGTTTTCTAAAGATAAAAATTTCCAAGGGGAGGGACCTCTTGTGACAAAGACTCAAATTAATCTTCAGGATGCATTCTTGAACCAGGTCCGTAAAGAAAATATTTCTGTGACCATCTTTCTGGTTAATGGATTTCAGCTGAAAGGAACGGTCAGAGGTTTTGATAATTTTACGGTGCTTCTGGAAAGCGACGGCAAACAAATGATGGTTTACAAGCATGCCATTTCTACTGTTAGCCCGATGCGTCCGGTCAGCGCGTCTTTTGTTGATCAAAAGACTACTTAAATATTCAAACTAACTTTTCGCCAGATTAATTTTTAACTTGGAGATGGCCTGTCGTATAGAATCTGGCGCCGGTCCGCCCAACTTCCGGCGGTCATCTACACAACGCTCAATTTTAATGAATTGAAAGACATCCTCTTCAATTAGTTCCGAAAACTCTTTAAGTTGGGCAAGTGTGAGGTCCTCCAAGGACTTCTGGTTCTTTATGCAGTAATATACTATCTGGCCGGCCAAGATGTGCGCTTTTCGAAAGGGAATACCTTTAACCGCCAGGTAGTCTGCGAGATCAGTGGCGTTGACATAACCGCCGTTGGCCGCAGAGCGCATTCTGTCGGATTTTATTTTCATTGTCGATACAAGCGGGCAAAAAATGGACAGGCAATTCTTTACAGTATCTACAGAATCAAAGATGGCTTCCTTGTCTTCCTGCAGATCCTTGTTATAAGCCAGGGGAAGCCCTTTTAAAATGGTTAACAGAGCGAACAGATTCCCGAATGTGCGGCCTGTTTTGCCGCGGATTAATTCAGCCACATCCGGATTTTTCTTTTGGGGCATCATGCTGCTTCCTGTACTGTAGGAGTCATCAAGTTCAACAAAATCGAACTCCGCGCTTGACCATAAAATCAGCTCCTCGCAAAATCTGCTTAGATTAACCATGATCAGCGCCGCCGCGGAGTTAAACTCAACAGCAAAGTCTCTGCTGCCTACAGCGTCGAGGCTGTTTTCAGCAACTTTTGAAAAACCCAGAATACCGGCTACGTAATCCGGATCAATTGGAAGAGTTGTGCCTGCAAGGGCCCCTGCCCCGAGGGGCAGAATATCCGTGCGTTTATAGCAGTCCCTCAGCCTTTCTGCATCCCTTTGAAACATTTCCACGTAAGCCAGCAGATGGTGGGCCAATGTTATGGGTTGGGCGCGCTGCAAGTGCGTGTACCCGGGCATCACAGTTTCAACGTGCTTTTCGGCAAGCTCCAGAAGGCAGCCCTGAAGTTTTTTGATAAGCTGGATGACACTCTCAATTTCATCTTTTAAAAACATGCGTATATCCAGCGCCACCTGATCATTCCGGCTCCGAGCGGTATGCAGTTTCTGACCCGTTTCGCCAATTCTTTTAATAAGCTCTTGTTCTATATTCATGTGAATATCTTCAGCCTCTGGTGAAAAGGCAATTTTGCCGTCCTCTAGATCCTTTAGAATTCCTTCCAGTCCCCCGACGATTATTTCCGCTTCTTCGCCGGTAATAATCCCCTGTTTACCAAGCATCATAGCGTGGGCTATGCTTCCCCCGACATCATACCGGCAGAGACGAAAATCAAAAGAAATTGATGAGTGAAAGTCGTCCGTCATTGGATCTGTATCTTTCTGAAAACGACCGCTCCAGAGTTTTTTGGCCATTTTTCTCTCCCCCGTAACAATTGACATTCTTAGCCGGATTATAACATGCCGGAGGCTGGAACAAAAGTTTAAAGCGTATTAAAATTATGAAAGTGTTAATTTTGAAGGAAACCAGGCTGCTAATGTCGAAAAAGAAGAATGATCAACGATGATCAATGAACAGGGCTGGAGTAGATATGCTAAAAAAGATTTTTTTACTTGCCCTTTGCCTGTTGTTTATTTTTCCGCCAGCAAACGCTTCCGGCGGGACGCCTGTCGAACCGGACACGATCAGGATAGGACTGGTGCAGGGGGTTCGGAATGTTGAGTTCTCCGTTTCCGGAAGCTGCCAACTTATAGATACAGCCGGCAACCGGGTTCTGGGCGGAGCGCTTAAAAGCGACAGGTGGCAGGTTGCTAAAGAGGGCAGCCAGCTTTTGCTTCTAAAGAACGGGAACTTTTTCAGCAATATTTACGGATCTCTTCAGCTTTTGGGAGATGGATTAGAAGTCAGTATTGCCTCAAGCAGCGGATATGTGACCAACAACAGCAGCGAGGGAGAACTTGTTATCCTTGGCGCAGGCGACAGATCTGTCTCTCAACAGAACTTAACGGGTTCGGAAGTTTTGTCCGCTTACGGCCAATCCGCCCTAAATAAAACGCAGGGACAAAATCTGATCAAGCTATACACAGGCGAAACAAGCGCACGCTACCGCGGCAGCCTGGAAATCCGCCAGGACGATCACGGCTTGACTGTCATAAACGAGCTGCCTTTTGAGGAATACATATGCAGTGTTGTTCCCTCCGAGATGCCTTCAACATGGCCTGCCGAGGCCTTAAAAGCCCAGGCGGTCGCATCCAGAAGCTATGCAATAACTCAGTTGAGGTCCTACGGAAAATACGGATTTGATCTTTTAGCCAGTCAGTCCAGCCAGGTTTACAAAGGTTTTGACTGGGAAACCCCTGCTACAAACAGCGCCGTGGAAGAAACACGCGGGCGGATCATGACTTACCGGGGCTATCCTGTTGACGCCGTTTTTCAGAGCAGCAGCGGCGGATATACTGAAAACAGCGAAGATATTTGGTCAAACACGGCGGATTATCTCCGGGCAAGACCTGATCCGGCGGATCAAAACGATAAATATTACAACTGGTCAGTTACCTATACACAAGATCAACTAACCAATCTGATTAACAAGGCGGGTTACAATTACAGCGAAGTAACCGATCTAAGGGAAGTCGAACGGACTTCAACAGGCAAGCGTGTAAAAAGAATGTCTTTTGTTGGATTTGACATTAACGGTAATCCTGTAACTCAAGATATATATAACGCCAATGCGGTCAGGACGGTATTGAACCTGAAAAGCGCAATGTTTACCATGAACAAAGAATTTGACGATGAACAAAAACTTTTAGCAATTACCTTTCAGGGAAACGGGTATGGTCATGGTCTCGGCATGTCCCAATACGGCGCTCTTGGCCTTGCCAAACAGGGTTATAACTACCAGCACATTCTGAAATACTATTATACGGGTATTGAGATTTCCGGCGGTTATAGAGGATAAGGTTATGGAGGATAAGGTTGAAAACAAGCGAATTTGATTATGATCTGCCGGAATCATCTATTGCTCAAGAACCTGCCCCGCAGCGGGACTCTTCGCGTTTAATGGTAATCTATAGGAAAAAGCCGGATATTGAACACAGGTTGTTTAAAGATCTGCCGGATTACCTGAACAGTGGAGACATTCTGGTTATCAACGATACTAAAGTCATCCCCGCAAGGCTGCTTGGGAAGAAGGTTCCAAGCGGCGCAAATATTGAAATACTCTTGCTTAAATCCCTTGACTCATGCAGGTGGGAAGTTCTGGCACGCCCCGGAAAAAAAGTAAAAATTAACGACGAGTTGGTTTTTGGCGACAAACTTTTCAGCGGACGAATTACCGGTTATACTGATGCCGGCGGGCGGGTAATAGAGTTTTTTTTTGAAGGAAATTTCGACGATCTCCTTCAGAATACGGGTGAAATGCCCCTGCCGCCATACATAAAAAAATATACAGGCGACCCGCAGCGTTATCAGACTATATATGCCCGGCGGAAGGGGTCTGTTGCCGCCCCTACAGCCGGGCTGCATTTTACTGAAGAGCTGCTGGAGAAAGTGCAAAAAAAAGGCGTAACCTTAAAGACTATCATACTGCACATTGGCCTGGGAACTTTCCGCCCGGTATCGGCCGAAGATATAACAACGCATCAGATGCATTCGGAGTATTTCGAGGTCAGCGCAGACACCGCCTATGCCGTAAACCTGGCCAGGGAAAAAGGGGGCAGGGTGGTTGCCTTGGGAACTACGACTGTCCGCTGTTTAGAAACTGCGGCGCGTAAAGACGGGCGCCTGTCTGCAGCAAGCGGATGGACTGATTTATTCATTTATCCGGGATACAGATTTAAGATTGTTGATTCAATGATTACTAACTTTCACTTGCCCCGTTCAACGCTTTTAATGATGGTCAGCGCTTTTGCAGGCAGCGAAAAAATCCTTTCCGCATACAGGTTGGCGGTAAGGGAGAAATACCGCTTTTTCAGCTTTGGAGACGCAATGCTTATTTTATAGAGCACGTGGGCAGTTGATCTCCCTCCTGAAGATTGTTAATTTTAGGGATAGCTAGCAAGCAAGAACCGTCCCTACTTGCTAAAGTGGGTTTTTGTAAATGGCAGTAAACTTTAAAGTGATCAAACAGGATTTAAAAAGCAGGGCCCGTCTTGGAATCCTTGAAACTCCGCACGGCTTCCTGGAAACTCCGGCATTCATGCCTGTCGGCACTCAGGCAACGGTAAAAACACTTACCCCCGATGAGATTATTGCTGTAGGGGGCAGGCTGGTTTTATGCAATACCTACCATTTGTACCTCCGGCCCGGTCAGGAAATTATTAAGAAAGCCGGCGGCCTGCACCGCTTTATGAATTGGAACGGCCCCATCCTTACCGATAGCGGCGGTTTTCAAGTCTTCAGCCTTGCCGCCCTTCGCCGTGTCGGGGATGAGGGAGTGTTATTCCGGTCCCATATTGACGGTTCGGAACATTTCTTCAGTCCTGAAGCCGCCATGGACGTGCAGCAGGCTCTGGACTCTGACATTGCCATGGCTTTTGACGAATGTGTAGCCTACCCGTGTACTTTTGAGCAGGCCAAAGCCGCTGTGGAACGCACCGGCAAATGGGCCAAGCGCTGTCAGGAAAGTCATTGCAAAGAAGACCAGGCTGTTTTCTGTATCGTTCAGGGTAGTGTTTATCCCGAACTGAGAAAGAGAAGCGCGGAGGAACTTACCCGGCTTGAATTCCCCGGTTACGGTATTGGCGGCCTAAGCGTAGGGGAGCCCAAAGAAATTATGTACGACATACTTGATCAATGCATCCCCCTGATCCCCTGGAACAAACCCCGCTACCTCATGGGGGTGGGATCCCCGGACTGCCTTTTGGAGGGAGTAGAGCGGGGAATTGATATGTTCGACTGCGTACTTCCGACCAGGATGGCGCGCAACGGCTCAGTCTTTACGTCAAGAGGAAAATTGGTTGTCCGCAACGCCTGTTGCGCAGACGATCACAACCCACTGGAACCCGGCTGCCAGTGTTATTCATGCCAAAATTTCAGCAGGGCATATATCCGCCATCTGATCAAAGCGGGGGAAGTTCTTGGAATCAGGCTGACAACCATTCACAATCTCCATTTTATACTAAGTTTGATGGCTGAAATCCGCGCTTCGATAACTAACGGCTGCTTTGAAGAATATAAAAATAATTTTTTACAGCTTTATCATTCGCCATTCAATTAAATTTTCACATTCTGGAAAAGGGTTTTATCTGCATAGGAACGAATAGATTAAACATTTGGAAGGAGGAGATACTTATGGACCGGCAGTTAATATCCATTTTGTACCTGGTTATTATTTTCGCTGTCATGTACTTATTGATGATCAGGCCGCAGCAGCAGCGGCAGAAAAAACTTCAGCAGCTTATCGCGAATTTAAAAGTCAACGATCTTATTACCACAGCGGGAGGCATTTATGGAACCATTGTAAAAGTGAAAGAAGACACATTTATTATCAGGGTAGCAGATAATGTCCGCTTCGAGATTCTCAAATCCTCCGTGATACAAAAGAGAACACAGGAAGAAGAAGGGGAAGGGGAAGGGGAAGGGGAGTAAGCCGCCCTCAACCGGGAGGCATAATGAAACAATCAGCAGAAAGGAGCGCAGGGCGCAATGAAACTCAAAACCAACAGACTCATTCAAATTGTCTGTATTGTAGCGGCGGTGGTTATTGTCACTGTAGCCGCTTTTGCACCCGTTTTCAAGCAAAATGAATTATTAAGCAGATATTTCCCGTTGGTTAATAAAATTAACCTCGGGCTGGACCTTCGCGGCGGAGTCCACGTCGTTCTGGAAGCCAAGGATACGGCTGAAGGAAAGGTGACTCCGGAAAAAATGAAACAACTGATTGCTGTAATTGAACGAAGGGTAAACCAGTTTGGAGTATCCGAGCCGATTATCCAGCAGCAGGGAACAAGGCGTCTGATAGTTGAACTGGCGGGCATCCAAAACGCCAGCGAGGCTGTTCGCACCATAGTAAAAGTAGCTCACCTGGAATTTAAGACTGAGGACGGCAAGACTGTTCTGACCGGAGCCGACCTCAAAGACGCCATGGAAGCGCAGGGACAGGACTCCCAAAACATTGTTGTAAATCTTACCTTCACGCCGGTGGGAGCGCGCAAATTTGCCGAAATAACCTCGGCAAACGTCGGCAAACATATAGGTCTTTACCTTGATGGCCAGCTTCTTCAAAACCCCGTTGTAAACGAGGCCATCCCTTCCGGCAAGGCGCAGATAGAAGGGTACAGTTCGCTGGAGGAAGCCCATAACATAGCCATACTGCTTCGTTCCGGCGCTCTTCCGGTACAAGTTTCCGTTGAGGAGGAACGCGCGGTCGGCCCGTCTCTGGGGGCGGATTCCCTCAATAGGTCCATGCATGCCGGAATAGTTGGTATTCTGGCTATACTTATTTTTATGCTGATGTATTATAGGGTGCCGGGCCTGATAGCAAATTTCGCTCTTCTTATTTACACACTGATTGTTTTGATCATCTTTGTATCAATGAACGTAACCATGACACTTCCCGGAATTGCGGCCTTCCTCCTGTCGCTCGGTATAGCTGTGGACGCCAACGTGATTATCTTTGAGAGACTGAAAGAGGAACTCCGGACAGGCAAGAGCCTGCGTTCAGCAATTGACACCGGATTTAAAAGAGGATTCACCGCGGTATTCGACGCCAACGCAACTACGATTGTGGCCGCCATAGTACTTTATTTCTTTGGCACAGGTCCCATACGCGGATTTGCAGTAACTCTTGCAATAGGTATAATTGCCAGTATGTTCACTGCAATCACCATGACCAGGTGGTTTCTGCACATTGTCGCTGACAGCGGAATAGTGAAGAACACAAAACTTTATGGAGCATAGGAGGTCAAAAAATGTCCCTGCACTTTATCAAACTGAGAAAATATTGGTATCTCATATCTTTGGTACTTATTCTGCCGGGATTGATCTCTCTTGCACTCCAGGGTCTAAACAAGGGCATCGACTTCACCGGCGGTAACATCATTGAACTTAACTACGCCAAACCGGTTGCTGTAGAAATGGTCAGGGGAGCCATAGCCTCCCAGAAGCTGGAAGGCAGCCATTCCGTCCAAAAAATCGGCGAAACCGGGTATCTTATCCGGACCCCTCATCTGACACGGGATCAAAATGACAATCTTCTGGCAGTTCTCGGAAAACTGGGCAAGTCAACAATGCTCCGAAACGAGTCAGTTGGACCCACAATCGGACGCGAGCTGACCCAAAAAGCGCTGATAGCCTTATTAATAGCTGCAGTCCTGATGATAATTTACATTACAGTCCGTTTTGAATTTAAGCAAGGGTTGGCTGCAATCATCGCCCTGCTGCACGATGTGCTCTTGGTTACCGGTATTTTCTCACTCTTCAGGATCGAGATAGACAGCACTTTTATAGCCGCTATCCTGACAATTATCGGTTATTCGATAAATGACACAATTATCATTTTTGACCGGATCAGGGAAAATATGCTGCACCGCCAAAAGGGAGAAAGCATTGAGGATGTAGTCAACAGGGGCATCTGGCAGACGTTGACCAGATCAGTCAACACCGTACTCACAGTCATCTTTGTCCTTGTCGCCATGTATTTTCTTGGCGGCAGCACGATTAAGACCTTTATTTTGGCAATGTTAATCGGCGTGGTCAGCGGCGCATATTCTTCTATCTGCAACGCAAGCCCGCTGTGGGTAGATCTCAAGAGGCTGGAAAAAAAGACCCTTTAATATAATTCATCATTTACAGATTTTCGGGGTAGCCTATATAACGCAGGTGAGGGTAATGCCGGAGATCGAGAGTGACGAAAAAAGTTTGTTAATGTCCCTTCGGGAAAGATTGGCCGAGCTTGCCATTAACATTGAAAAAATGAAACTGGCCGAGTATGTAGAACTGCTGAACAAGCCCTTACGGCTGATGTACATCAACTTCATCGCCGGCCTGGCCAGAGGAATCGGAATGGCTGTTGGATTTACTGTCTTGGGCGCTATTGTTGTTATGGCGCTGAAACGGCTGGTAGCGCTTAACCTGCCGTTAATCGGGAACTTTATCGCTGAAATAGTATATACGGTACAGAGACAGCTTAAACCATAAAACAAGAATAGACGGGCTTGCCGAAAGGAAAATAAATGGATTATATAAAGTTAAAGTTTTTTAAAAGGCTTTTGGAAAATGAAAAGTATAAATTGCTAAGCAGAATAAGATTTATCAACGAGAATGGGCTTGCCATGTCAATGAAAGATTCAACCGGCGAGTTATCTATGTGCGACAATAATTCCGGAGACACGGGATCGGAATTGTTTGAACGCAGCAAGGATTTCGCCCTGCGCGAAGACGCCGTTCTTGTAATTAAGGCTATTGACTGCGCACTGGATAAAATAAAAGACGGCTCTTACGGGAAATGTGATCTTTGCGGGAAGGCCATTCCCCTGGAGCGATTGGAAGCTGTGCCGTATACTGCCGTCTGTTTTGATTGCCGTGTTATGGTTGAACAGGCGCCCAACCCGTCTGCGCGGCCTGTAGAAGAAGAAGTCCTTAACGATCTTTACCTCCAGGGGCGCCGCGAAGACGTCGAGAGAGCGGGTTACAGCATGGAAGACACCTGGGAGGACCTGAGCAGTTACTAACAGGCATCGCAGGCGTCACAGTCCTGTTCTTCTTTCTGCTTATCTTTATCCTTGCCGAAGTTTGAAAGATCCTCCGCATACTGGCGCAGTCTTTTATCCACAAGGTCAAATACCGTGTTATCCGGGTATGCGCCGTCTTCTAAGCGCTTCCCGGCTTCAATACCGGTAAGCAATGATATCCCTTCCTCAACCGTACTCACCGCATAAATATGAAACTTTCCTTCTTTAACTGCATCCAGCACCTCATGCTTGAGCATCAGGTCGTCTATATTCAGGACAGGGATCATCACACCCTGATTTCCGGTTAAGCCCTTCGCCTTGCAAACATCAAAGAATCCTTCAATTTTCTCTGTCGCTCCGCCGATTGGCTGGATCTCGCCGTTCTGGTTCACCGACCCCGTAACGGCAATATCCTGCCTTAAAGGCAAACCGGAAATAGCCGAAAGAAGGGCATAGAGTTCCGTGCTTGAAGCGCTGTCCCCGTCTACTCCTTCATAAAGCTGTTCAAAAGTGATCCTCGCCGTAAGGCGCATAGGTTTATCCTGGGCAAACCTGTCCCCCAAAAATCCTGTCAAAGTAAGGATGCCTTTTGTATGCAGGTTTCCGCTCATGCGTGTTTCGCGCTCTATATTGACAAGCCCTTCCTGGCCCATAAAAGCCTTTGCCGTAATTCTGGACGGCCGCCCGAAAGAATAATCACCGATGTTGATCACTGAAAGCCCGTTTACCTGTCCTACTGCAGAGCCTTCTGTGCTTATAAGAAATTTGCCCTGCGCGACCATTTCCTGCATTTTTTCCTCAATCCGGTTGGACCGGTAGATGCGCTCTTCAAAAGCCCGCCTGACATGAGGGGCGCCGACACAGGAAGCTCCTTCCGCCTTGGCCCATGTTTCAGCTTCATAGACAATCTGAACAATCTCATTAAAGCAGGTGCAAAGTTTATTCTGACTGCCGGAAAGCCGCGAACCAAATTCGATTAACTCCGCCAAGCCCGAACGGTCAAAATGCGTCAGGTTCTCGCGCCTGCAGACAGCGCCGACAAAGGCCGCGTAGTAATTAAGATTTTCAGGTGTGCGGGGCATCTCAGTGTCAAAATCGACCTTAACCCTGAAAAATTTCTGAAAATCTTCATCATAAGTATGGAGTATGTGATAAATATAATAACTTCCAATTATTACTATTTTCACATCGACCGGGATAGGTTCCGGCCTTAAGCTCGCTGTTGGAATTATCCGGTACTGCTCTCCGACATTTGCTACTGCTGTCTGCCTGTTCTTAATCACTTTCTTCAAAGCGTCCCATGCTAAAGGTTCCTGAAAAATATCTTTTGCCTGCAGAACCAGGTAACCACCGTTAGCGCGGTGAATAGCTCCCGCCTTGATCATTGTAAAGTCCGTGCTCATACCGCCCATGATATTCTTGTACTCGATTTTACCAAAAAGATTATAATAGGTCGGATTCGTTTCTATAACGACAGGGGCCCCTTTTGTATCGCCGTTGCTGATGAAAACATTTACCTTGTAGCGGTTAAACAATTCTCTGGGATCAACAAAATCAAATGGCCCTGATTTAGGCGCCTCAGTCATATTAAACTGATCGATATGCTGGATAATATCCTCGACCACTTCATTAAGGTACTGCGCTATTTTTAAGAAATCCTTGTATTTTTCCCGTACTTGACCGACAAGAGGCCCGATAGCGCGCCCGGCAATCTGTTTATCCATCTGCCGTATCTTTTCTTTGGTGCGTTTTTCAATCAGTTTGCCATTGTTAAATACATCTTCCATCTTTTGCTGCAAATTGCGGACAGCCAGCTGGATTTCCTTCTGCTTATCCGGCGGAAGCATTTCGAACTCTTCAGGTGTCAGCCGCTTGCCGTCCCTTACGGGAATGAACATCATTCCTTCAGGCCCATGTTTCATTACAAAACCGGCTTCTTTAGCCTCCCGCTGAACCTGTTCCATTTCCGCATTGATTTGCGTCTCCATCTCGTCAAGTATGGCTTGTTTATTTTTTTCGTAATCGTCCCCTTCATAAAGCTTGGGAATTGTAGACCTTATGTCAGATATCAATTCCTCCATATCCTTTTTGAAGACCTGAGCCTGCCCGGCAGGCAGCGATACGGTATATGGCTGATCAGGGCTGGCGAAATTAAAGAGAATGAGCCAATCCTCCGGTACGGGTTTGCCTTGAGCATAGTCAGTCAGGACAGCCTGCACGTACGTGCTTTTTCCAGTGCCGGGAGGTCCCGCGACATATATGTTATACCCCGGAGCATTCATGGCTAAACCAAACTCCATGGCTTTTATAGCGCGTTCCTGTCCGATAAAATTCTGCAGCGGGGGGATTTGGGTTGTGTTGTCAAAGGAAAACTCGTCGAGGCGGCAGCGTCTGCGAAGCTTTTCTGCAGGTATTTTAAAATTCTGTATCTCAAATGCCATTTTAAAACCTCCGGGATGCTTTTTCTTTTTAAATCTTTTTAAACTATATTAATTATACCTAATTGCGACAAATCCTTCTTTAATAAAAAAATAAAAAACCGGGCTAAAAAGTCCGGTTAATTTTACAGTGAGCAAACCTGTAAGCCGAGTTCTGTCGTGGGTGATCATCTATCTAGGACGCCTGTCGCCAGACGTCTCAAGCGACCTTACCCGGAGACTCGGCGGGCAGCCTTAACGTCTCCCTATTTGGTCTTGCTCCAGGCGGGGTTTACCTAGCCAGCTCGTCGCCGGAGCTGCTGGTGCGCTCTTACCGCACCGTTCCACCCTTGCCCGTTTAATACAGGCGGTCCTCATTTCTGTGGCACTTTCCTTAGGGTTGCCCCCACTGGGTGTTGCCCAGCGCCTTGCCCTGTGGAGCTCGGACTTTCCTCAAGCGTTTTCCTGTGTGGAATTGCTCGCGATCACCCGGTTTACTCACTGGTTATTCAATTTCTTATTTTAGCATAATGGACGAATTATAGCAAATTTAGCGATTCTCCTTCAGTTTTCCGCCCGGATCTATCTTGATATGAAGTTCCCGGAGCTGTCCGGCGGAAACCTCGCTTGGCGCGCCGCTGACCAAGTCCGCCGCGCTTTGTGTTTTAGGAAAGGCGATCACGTCTCTGATCGTCTTTTTGCCGCTTAAAAGCATGATTAGACGGTCGAAACCAATTGCAAATCCTCCGTGGGGCGGTGTTCCATACTCGAAAGCATCCAGCAGGAAGCCGAATTTCCGGCGCGCTTCTTCCCGGGAAATACCGATGGCTGCAAACATTTGCTCCTGTACATCACGCCGGTGAATACGTATACTCCCGCCTCCGACTTCCACCCCGTTAAGCACAAGGTCATATGCCTTTGCCCGGACGGAAGCAGGATCGGTTTCCAGCGCCGGCAAATCCTCGTCCCGAGGGGAAGTGAAGGGGTGATGCCTTGCTGTGAAACGTTTCTCAACTTCGTCATATTCAAGGAGGGGAAAATCGACAACCCAGAGGAACTGCAGTTCACCCTCGGGGATCAAGCCGGTCATCCCGGCGATGTGAAGTCGCAGAGCGCCCAAGGCATCGGCCACAATGGAAGGCCGGTCGGCTACAAAGAGGAGCAAATCGCCTTCTTCGGCTTTAAACCTTTCGGCAATTGTCTTCAGTTCTTCTTCATTAAAAAATTTGTTCAAAGGCGATTTCAGTTCCTGTCCGGTGGCGGTAAAATAGGCCAGGCCTTTTGCCTTGTACACTTTGGCAAAAGCTATTAAATCATCAATTTCCCTGCGGCTTAAACTGCCGCAGCCCTTTGCGTTAATTCCCTTTACCCGGCCGCCGGAATCCGCCGCTTTGGAAAAAACATTGAAACCGCAATGGGCGGCAAGGTCCGTAAAATCAACAAGCTCCATACCAAACCTGGTATCAGGCTTATCGCTTCCGTAGCGGTCCATCGCCTCCTGATAGGAAAGCCGCGGGAAAGGAGGCTTGAGTTCCAGATTTGAGGTTCCCGCCGAGTTATAAATAGAGACAACAAGGTTTTCGATTAGTTCCATTACATCGTCCATCTCAACAAAAGACATTTCCAGGTCAATCTGGGTAAATTCCGGCTGGCGGTCAGCCCTTAAATCCTCATCCCTGAAGCAGCGGACAATCTGGTAATATCTTTCCATTCCGGAGACCATTAAAAGCTGCTTTAGAAGTTGCGGTGACTGCGGCAGCGCATAAAAACTGCCCGGGTTTAACCTGCTGGGCACCAGAAAGTCTCTCGCTCCTTCCGGAGTGCTCAAGGTTAGCATCGGGGTTTCTATTTCCCAGAATCCCCGGCTGTTCAAAAACTCCCTGGCCGACGCCGCAGACTTGTGCTTCAGTTCAAGGGCACGCTGCATTTCAGGCCGGCGCAGGTCAAGGTAGCGGTACTTAAGCCTGACGTTTTCTTCCACGTCAACGCCGTCTTCAATATAAAAGGGAGGGGTCTTGGCAGTATTTAAGATCCGTATATGGGTCGCCAAAACCTCTACCTGTCCTGTAGCCAAATTTGGGTTCTCAGTGCCTTCAGGCCTTCCTTCAACCTTTCCGGTAACTGCAAGAACATATTCGCTGCGTACACCCTCAGCCTTTTTAAATTCTTCTTTTACACGCTCCGGATCAAAAATTGTCTGAACGATGCCGGTCCTGTCCCTCAGATCGATAAAAATCAAACCGCCGTGATCCCGGCAGCGTTGAACCCAGCCCATCAAAACTACTTCCCGGCCGATGTGGTCACTGCGTAAGGCGCCGCAGCCGTGGGTGCGTTTTAAACCCTGCGTACTTTCCATTCAAAAACTCCTTTTTGCCCGAGGTCTCATTTCATTCTATTTTAACGCAAGCAGGGACAACGCAAGCAGTAACGCAAGCAGGGACGGTTCTTGCTTGCTATCGCGCAAGCAGGGACGGTTCATGCTTGCTATCGTGCCCCTGGCTCAGTAACCGTGCCGTCAAATCGGCCAGCGGGACTTCAGTCTGTCTGCCGGACAGCATGTCTTTCAAGGCAACCCTTCCCTTGCCGAGCTCGTCGCCGCCGAGTATTACCACATACGGCGCGCCGGATTTCCCAGCCTGCTTAAGCTGAGCTTTCATGCTTCGCCCTGTGTAATCTTTGTCCGCGCGTATGCCGTTTGCCCGCAGTTCCTGCAAAAGTCCCAGCGCCTTGCCTTCCAAATCTTTTTCAGCCGTAACCAGATATACATCGAGCCGCCCGCTGTCCGGAACAGTCAAGCCCTGTTCCTGCATGACCAGCAGAAATCTTTCCAGCCCCATAGCATAGCCTATACCGGGGGTTGGAGGGCCGCCGAACATTTCCACCAGGCCGTCATACCTTCCGCCGCCCCCGACGGAACGCTGGGCTCCTGCACCCGGGGCCATGATTTCAAAAGCCGTCCTGGTATAATAATCCAGGCCGCGCACAAGGCAGGGATCGACGATGTACGCTACATTCAAAGCGTCAAGGTAACCGAGCGTTTCCCTAAAATGATCAGCGCACTCCGGGCAGAGAAAATTAAAGCCCGCAACAGCTTCTTCGGCCATCTCCCGGCATCGCTTTATCTTGCAGTCCAGTATGCGCAGCGGGTTTTTCGTCCAGCGCATATAGCAGTCATTGCATAAATCCTCCAGGCGTGTCTTCAGGCCGGCGTATAGCCTCTCACGCATCACCGGCCTGCACGCGCTGCAGCCGACGCTGTTTATATGCAGGTCCAACTTCAAACCGAAGCGCCGGCAGAAGTCCATGGCCATGGCGGCCACTTCCGCATCTATGGCCGGCGCACAAGAGCCGAAAACCTCGACCCCGAGCTGGTGAAACTGCCGGTAACGGCCGGCCTGCGGGCGGTCATAGCGAAACATCGGCCCCAGGTAATATACTTTAACCGGCAGGGGGCCTGAAAACAGCTTGTCCTCGACATACGCGCGCGCAATCGGCGCCGTGCCCTCGGGGCGCAGGCTCAGCGACCTTTCCGACCGATCAAGGAAAGTGTACATTTCTTTCTCGACTATATCAGTAGTGTCTCCTACGCCCCGGTCAAACAGCTCGGTGTATTCAAAAACAGGCGTGCGGATTTCGGCATACCCGTATTCCCGGCAAATACGCCGGAAAGATTCCTCGACATACCGCCATTTTTCAACCTCACCCGGCAGCACATCAATAGTCCCCCGCGGCCGGTTTATTGAGTTCGGCAATTCTTAATTCCTCCTGTCACATACGCATGAAGGGGTTATACCTGGCTTCATCGCCAATTGTGGTCATCGGCCCATGGCCCGGAAAAACCGACGTGGCGGGGGGGAAGGTCATTAATTTTGTTTTAATGGAGCCGATTAACTGAACGTAGTTCCCGCCGGGAAAATCCGAACGCCCGATGGAACCCGCAAAAAGAGTATCCCCCGTGATCAAATTGTTTTCAACTTTCAGGGTGATCCCGCCCTGTGTGTGCCCGGGTGTGTGGATGACCTCAACAGCCAGCTTGCCCACCTGTATTTTATCGCCCTGCTCCAAAAGGCGGTCCGCTGCTTTGACCTTCATTTTTGCCCCCGTCATCCAGGAGAGGTTGCTGTTCGGGTTGGTCAGCATATCGGCGTCTTTGGTATGGATGAGCACCTGCGCGCCCGTCTGCTCGCAAACACCGCCCACAGCGCCGATATGGTCAATGTGCCCGTGGGTCAAAATGATATACTTGCAGTTTAAATTCAGCTTTTTCAGCCACTGCATAATTCGCGGCGCATCGGCTCCGGGGTCGACCACCGCGGCGTCCCTGGTCTCCTCACAGCCTATAATATAACAGTTTGCAGCTATGGGGCCTACTTCAAAACCTTTTATGATCAACAAACATACCTCCAGTGCATTAAAATCCGGTGCATTAAAAGCTCTTTTTACTGTCAATAAGTATTGTAACCGGACCGTCGTTGATAATTTCCACACTCATGTGAGTCTGAAATTCCCCCGCGGCTACCCGGATACCTCTTGCCTTCAGATCATCTACAAAAAGATCGTATAACTCACGCGCCTGGGCGGGGCCCGCTGCCATAGAAAAACTTGGCCTTCGACCGTGACGGCAATCGCCGTACAGGGTAAACTGCGAAACAGCCAGCACTTCATAGGACAATTCGGTAACCGAGCAGTTAAGCTTTCCGGACTTGTCGGCAAATATGCGCAGATTTGCGATCTTTTCCGCCATATAACGAACATCTCCGGGCCCGTCATCCAAGCCTACTCCCAGCAGGACAACCAAACCGGATCTGATTTCTCCAATCTGACGGCCGTCCACACTTACCGCTGCCCCGGAAACCCTTTGTACAACCGCACGCACTTTGCCGAACTCCTTTTAACTGGTCCTTCTAACCTCGTAAACTTCTTTCACACGATTTATCCTGCCTACCAGGTAATCAAGCTCTTCCTTGCTTTTCATCTCCATGACCATTTCTATTATGGCTGCGTTATTTTTCTTTCCTCCTCTTGCGGTTACCCAATTGGCGCTCATCTTCATTTCAGTTACTATAGCCATCACATCGCTTAAAAGCCCCGCTCTGTCCCTTGCCCATACCTCCAGTTTAACCTGGAAAGGAAACCTGAAATCCTGGCTCCAGGCAGCTTCGGCAAGCCTTTCCCGGTCGGCTTTCTGAAACTGGCCCAGGTTGCGGCAGTCACTCCGGTGAATAGACACACCCCGTCCCCTGGTAATATAGCCCACGATGGGATCGCCGGGTACGGGTTTGCAACAATGGGCCAGCCTGATTAGCAAATTATCTATTCCTTTCACGGTAACTCCCTGGGTCGTCTGATTTTTGTTTTTAGCAGGTGTAAAAGTCTCGGTTTTCAGCTGCTGCAGTTCTTCCTCAAGCGAGGCGGCCTGCACAGGCTTGACAGAGTCTTCTCTCAATCTGTTAATTACCGTCAGCGGGCTTAAAACCCCATCGCCAATTGACGCATAGAGATCTTCAACCGTAAAAATATTCAGCCGGCGGGCAATTTCCATAAGTTTCTCGTTTTTTAATGTTTCCAGGCCGAGGCCCTGCTTTTTTATCTCCTTTTCCAGCATATCCCGCCCTTTGACGGAATTTTCATCACGCAGCTCTCTTTTAAACCACTGCCTGATCCGTGACTTGGCCTGGGAGGTCTTGACCAGGGTCAACCAGTCGCGGCTTGGACCGGAAGATTGCTTGGAAGTAATAATTTCAACGATATCGCCGTTTTTAAGTTTGTAATCCAAAGTTGTAATTCGACCGTTGACTTTTGCCCCTATACAGCGGTGTCCCACCTCGGTATGTACGCGGTAGGCAAAATCTACAGGCACGGACCCGTTCGGAAACTCGAAAACTTCGCCCTTGGGAGTAAAAACAAAGACGACATCTGAAAACAGGTCTATTTTAAGAGACTCCATAAACTCACGCGCGTCGCGCAGATCATGCTGCCATTCCAGCAGCTGGCGCAGCCAGGCGAGTTTTTCGTCAAACCGCTTATCTGTCTGTCCGCCTTCCTTATAACGCCAGTGAGCGGCGATACCGTATTCGGCGGTGCGGTGCATTTCCGAAGTGCGGATCTGAACTTCCAGAGGTTCGCCATTTCGCCCGATAACTATGGTATGCAGCGACTGGTACATATTTGATTTGGGCATAGCTATATAGTCCTTGAACAGGCCGGGGATGGGCTTCCACAGGGTATGCACGATCCCTAGCGCCGCATAACATTCCTTTACCGAATCTACAATCAGCCTTACAGCCAGCACATCGTATATTTCGCTTAACTCCTTCTTCTGCTTGGTCATTTTCGAGTAGACGCTGTAAAGGTGCTTGGGGCGGCCGCCTATGTCGGCTTTTATCCCCATGCTCTCCAGCCTTTCCCGCAGTATGCCGATTACCTCCCGGATGTATTCCTCCCGCTTCTCCCAGGTGCCGGCTATCTTCTTGTCAAGATCAAAATAAGCGTCGGGATTGGCATAACGGAAGGCCAGGTCTTCCATTTCCCATTTTACCTTGTATATACCCAGTCTATGGGCCAGCGGCGCAAATATTTCCAGTGTCTCAGCAGCTATCTCCTTCTGCTTAAACTCGGGATGATAATTGAGCGTGCGCATATTATGCAGGCGATCGGCAAGTTTAATCAGAATTATCCGGATATCCTTGGCCATGGCAAGAAACATTTTGCGCAGATTTTCAGCCTGGTTCTCTTCCTTTGACTTAAATTCCAGGCGGCTTAATTTAGTTACTCCGTCAACGAGAAGGGCGATTTCGGTTCCAAATTCTTTTTCGATCTGCTCAAGGGTTACCTGCGTGTCTTCGACAACATCATGCAACAGTCCTGCCGCCAGCGTCTCCAAATCAAGCTCCAACTCGGCCAAAATAACGGCCACGGCAAGGGGATGAAGGATGAACGGCTCGCCTGAAATCCTTTTCTGGTTGCTGTGCGCGGCATTTGCAAACTCATATGCCTTGCTAAGCAAAGAAAGATCGGCATTTTTATTATAGAGGGAGACTTTTTCCAAAAGCTCCTGCGGCATGTTTTTTCTCTCTTCTTCTGCGGCCCAATTTAATCCTTATATTTTTAAAGATTATACTATAAAAGAATACCAGTGTCATTCCTGGTGTTCTATAAACCCTTCCTCATCAACCAATGTGCGGCCAGGCGGACAAACTTAATATATCCTGCTGCCAGGTTGCGGCCCTGTCCCTGGACGCCTGGCCCCAGCAAAAAACCCTTGAATCCTCCAATTTCAGCTTCTCTTTCGGAGCGGGGGACAATGTGATGATCGATTCCTCGCCTGTTTCCCGTTCCGCCACCAGGCCGAGTTCATGCAGAACGGCCAGGCCTATTCCCGTTGTGTACTCCCTGGCCCATTTTAAACCCGCCTTTTGAAGAGCTGAAGTAAGTTCAGTCAAAATACGCTCTGTGGCAAAGTTGTTAAACTGGCGCATCAACGTGTAGAGACGCGCTAAAAAATCCCTGTCCGGGGCCAGTGAATAAAGATGATCCCTGAACTTATTTTTATCTCCTTCCCCAAACATTAGAAAGATGCTTCTTTTGTCATGCTGCAGCCCTTTTATGGCCAGGTTCCATTCCTGCTCGCCGCAGGGCGGATCATAAACAACCAACTGGTCCATTTCAATACCTTCAAGAGACGAATTAAGTCCTGCGGTTGTAATAAGCGTCTTAACCGAGCCCTCGGCAAAAAAGCAGAGAATGGCCTCGCGTTCGGCCGGCGAAATCCAGCGGTGAAGAAAAGCAGCGGGATATCCGCCTGCTTTACGCAGATAAGCGGCTAGTTCAATAGTCCTGTAAGCGCAATCAACCAGCACAAGGGTTCTTTTTCCGCCGCTGACAAGCCCGGCCAGAGTCGACGGCCTGCCGGTTGTGTTTCGCAGATCTACGAGCGGCGTTTTTTTCAGGTTGACAACGCCCGGTTCGGGCGAAGGCTGAGCACAATTTTCGCACCAGCCGGGTAAAAAGATACGGCCGTAGAGTTTTCTATATTCCTGAAACCAGTTCAAGGCAAAGTCCGGCAAGGACATTTTATTCCAATCAGCCGCCAAATGCTCTAATGCGGAATCAAACAGAGCGTCCAGAAACAAAGCGCAGCCGTTGGCCGGGCCGGAAATCTCATGCGCCGCCGCTGTCTGCAACTCGCCTGTCTCGAAGCGCATCCTTTCTCCTTGTTGCTCTTCAGGAAGCGTGATTATTTCCTTGACATCCAGCTCGACGCTGGTAAGCCCGTTCCAGTGGTTAAGAACCGGCGTGCAGATCAGATCAACAACCTTACCTTGTACAGATTTGCCATTTGCATCTGCCAGGCGAAAGCCTATCCCGTCTCTGGTCGTGCCCTCTTGCCGAAGAATTAATTTTAAGTGGCTTCCGTCTTTGCCGACTTCACGGGAACGCAGCACCGTTACCTCCGGACACCCGATAACCGGTTGAGGATTGCCTTGCCCAAAAGGGGCTAAAAGAAGTATTTCCGAGGCAAGCTGCTCGGTAATTTCAGCAAGGGTCAGAACTTCTTCGACCTCCGGAATTAAGGGGGAGAGTTCGCAGCCCGGCAGGTCTTTGGCATATTTGTTTATCGCCTGCCGGAAATTATCCAACTGGTCAACTCTTAAAGAAAAGCCTGCCGCCCCGGAGTGGCCGCCAAATCCGGCAAGATATTCGCGGCAGCGGGCCAAGGCTTCGTAGAGATCGAAACCCGGGACGCTGCGCCCTGACCCCTTGCCCACATCTTTTTCCAGGGAAATCAGTAAAACGGGCCGCCCGAGAAGATCAGTCAGGCGCGAGGCAACTATTCCGATTACGCCTTGGTGCCAGCCTTGATCGGCCGCAACCAGCACTTCCGATTCAGCTAAAAAGGGGTTTTCTTTAATCTGGTTATGCACTCCCGCTAAAACGCCGGCTTCGACCTCCTGCCTTGTGCGGTTGGTTTTATCCAGTTCTACAGCCAACTCGGCAGCCCTTTCCGGATCTTCTGTAAGCAGAAGTTCAACAGCCTGCCTGGCGCTTCCCATTCTGCCCGGAGCGTTCAAGCGGGGTACAATAATGAAACTGATCTCCCTCGTTTCAATCTTTTCTTTCTTTAAACCGCCAACCGTCAGGATGGCCTTAATGCCTGCATTAGCAGGGCCGCCGGTTAAATAATCCAGCCCGTTTTTAACCAGAATGCGGTTCTCGCCTGTCAGTGAAACAACATCCGCCACAGTTCCTATACAGGCAAGCTCGATATATTCTTGCCAGTCAACTTCAGTTTCGGGATTGTATTGATAGAAAAGAGCCTGGACGAGCTTGAAAGCGACACCAACCCCGGCCAGGCCTTTAAATGGATAGGCGCAGTCAGATCGCTGCGGGTTTAAAACCGCTGACGCTTCGGGTAATTTTGCGGCCAGATGGTGGTGATCCGTGATTACAAAATCAGGCCCGCCCAGTTCATTAGCCCTGGCCACAACGTCAGCCCCGCCGATGCCGCAGTCAACGGTAATAACCAAGTCGACACCCTCGTCCCTGGCCCATCCGGCAAATTGCTCGTTTAAGCCGTAGCCTTCGTTTAGGCGTTCCGGTATATAATAGCCGGCCTCTGCGCCCAGATGTCTTAGAGCTTTAATTAAAAGCGCCGTCGCTGTAATTCCATCCGCATCATAATCCCCGTAGACGAGGATTTTATCCTTGTTTTTGACAGCGCTGAGGATTTTGTTTACAGCCGGTTCCATGTCCTTCATGAGATAGGGGTTATGCAGCCGCTCCAGCGAACCTTCAAGAAAATCCCTCGCGTCCTCAACTGTGTTAACTCCACGGTTTAAAAGAAGTGAAGCCAGAGGCGGAGAAATATTTAACTCCCTGGCCAGGATGCGCCGAAGCAGAGGATCAACGTGTTTCTTCCGCCAATTTCTTTTTACCGTCATGAAGGCCATACCACCCTTAAAAGAAATTATAGTAAAGAATGGAAGGTATGGCAACCGCTAATAAAAGGCTAGACTGTTGAAACTATATTAAAGTCAACAAACTCCCCGGTAAAAGGCCCCAAATCAATCTCGATTTTTTCAACGAGCGCTCCCGGCGGGCCCTGCCGGCAGAGGCGGATTGCTTCATCTACAGCTTCCGGCTCGCCTTCCATAACCGCTTCAACGCGCCCGTCGCGCCTGTTTCTGACCCAGCCTTTCACGCCCGTTTCCCAGGCCGTTTTCCGGACAAAAACCCGGTAATAAACGCCCTGAACACGGCCGCTTACAAAGATATGCTTGCGTAACATGGAAGTCCTCCTTGGTTATACTAGATACTATGATATTTTCCAGCAAGTTTATACTGGCCCGTTTTGTCTTACAGTCTTTTCCCGGAGTGTCCAGGGAGCTTAAAAACTGGGAAAAGGCGGCCGGCCGTTGTCCTGACACACAGTTAAGAGAGCAGGCCCTTTCCAGTATCAAGCTTAAAAAATTCCACTGCCAGGGAGGCAGCGTTTTTGCTGCATGGGCGCCTACCGCCTACCGGGGAAACTTAATCAGAGCAATCGTAGCTTTGCAGACAATCAGCGATTATCTGGATAACCTTTGCGACAGGGCCGGCGTACAGGATGAGGAGAGTTTCAGACAACTGCACCGGTCTTTCCTGGACGCCCTCTCGCCGGGGGTCGGATGTATCGATTATTATGAGCGTTATCCTTACCGTGAAGACGGGGGATACCTGGCTTCTCTGGTAAGCGCCTGCCAAAACGCCGTCAGCGGTCTTCCCTCATACGGCGCGGTAAAAGAAGCTGCCCTTGAACTGGCCGGATTGTACTGCACGCTGCAGGTTTATAAACATCTTGAGCCAACCGTACGCGAAAGGCGCCTGATCACCTGGCTTGAACCTTATCTGGCCCAACTTGACCGGCGGCTGTTCTGGTGGGAACTTGCCGCGGCGACCGGTTCGACCCTGGGCATGTTCGCCCTTCTCGCGCTGGCCGCAAAAACCTGTCCCAATGCAAGCCGGGCGGAAGAGATCAGCAGGGCATACTTCCCCTGGATTACAGGCCTGCATATACTGCTCGACTACTTTATTGATCAGCAGGAAGACATTGCCGGGGGAGACCTGAACTTTGCCAGTTACTACACCTGTTCTTTACAAACCTTCCAAAGACTTAAATATATTCTTGAGAAATCCCTGTCGGCAGCCGGCAGCCTCACAGATCCTTTCTTTCATCTGCTGGTAGTCAGGGGACTGCTGGCCATGTACCTTTCAGACCCAAAAGTTAAGGCCCAGAATTTTATGGCAATATCCGAAACCCTGCTGCGCTCCGCCGGAAACGGGTGTGTTTACCTTCACCGCTTCTGTTCTTCTTTCCGCCGGGCAGGCCTTATCTGCCTATGAGTTCAACTTTGGCCAGCGGCGTATAGACGGGGCCCCGGCGGCTGAGTTCACTCTGCATCAGGTCAACTGATTTTATCTTTAGACTGCCAATCCGCTCAACATCGGAACTTATTTCGTTCACTTTCACAACAAGCGTTTCCGCGCCCTTCCCGGATCGCAGGCGGGCGAGTGTCAGGTGCGGTGAAAAAGGCCTCTTTTCCAACGGAAACCCCAGGGGAAGATGGGCGCTATTAATGAGTTGACAGATTTTCTGAAGCCTGTCCAGTTCCTCCTGCAGGCCGACCCAAAGCACCCGGGGCCGCGCGGCGCCGGGGAAAAAACCCATTCCGCGCGGGCGGACTGTAAATGCAGGAATGCCTGTCAGGGCAGCCTTCACTGCATCCACAAGGGCAGGCGCGTCTGATACTTCCACATTGCCCAGAAACTTTAATGTGAAGTGAAGGTTTGCTTCCTCGACCCACTTTGCATCGCAGGAGACATCCCTTAGTTTGGACTGGATATCGGAAAGTTTCTTCTTTGTTTCCACAGGAAGATTGACGGCCCAAAAAAGGCGCAACTGCTGCATTTAAACCCGCCTCCCAACAAAAAATAACCCCTGACATTTATTTTGTCAAGAAATAAATGTCAGACGAAATATGTCATATTGTGTCGAAGCAGGTATAATTTCAAAAAATACTTTTCGAAATTATTCGTTAAATATATAATAAAATTGTATTTGCTAAATATTGGCTTTATTGGAGGCTGGCAGATGTTAGCCACCGTCAAAAGTACGGCTCTGACAGGCCTTGACGGACATGTCATCCAGGTGGAGGTTGACGTGGCCAACGGCCTGCCCTGTTTCGACCTCGTTGGTTTGCCGGATCCTGCGGTTAAGGAGTCGCGGGACAGGGTAAGGGCGGCAATTAAGAATTCCGGGTTTCAATACCCCCTCCAGCGGGTTACGGTAAACCTCGCCCCTGCGGATATACGCAAAGAAGGGCCATTGTACGATCTGCCAATTGCGGTTGGTATTCTTGCCGCTACTGCTCAGATTGAGCTGGATGCTCTCTCCGGATTTATTTTAATTGGGGAACTTTCCCTGAACGGAAGCCTGCGGCGGGTTACCGGCGTCCTGCCAAACACGCTGGCCGCCAGGGCGGGGGGGTTTAGTGAAATAATCGTACCGTCCGAAAATGCTGCGGAAGCTGCATTGGTCAGCGACATCAGGGTTTACCCGGTTGAAAATCTTGAACAGCTTGTCCGCTTTTTAAGAGGGGAGGAAGAAATCCCCGCATTTCAACCGGACATTTCTCAATTGACCGGCCATAGGGAAACGGCGGTTGAAGATATGATGGACGTTCGCGGCCAGGCCGCTGCCCGCCGCGCGCTGGAAGTATCCGCCGCCGGGGGTCATAATTTGCTCATGCTGGGGAGCCCGGGCTCCGGAAAAACTATGCTGGCCAAGCGTCTGCCTGGTATTTTACCGGATCTTTCATTTGAGGAATCCCTGGAAGTAACCAAAATATACAGCATTGCCGGCCTGATTAAACCCGGTCAGCCCCTGGTNNGGAAGGCATCCGCGTCCCGGAGAGATCAGCCTTGCCCATAATGGTGTTTTATTTCTTGACGAACTGCCGGAGTTTCCCAGGGGCGCCCTGGAATCTCTCCGCCAGCCTCTGGAAGAAGGCATAATAACAATATCACGCGTCAACAGCACGGCCACTTTTCCCGCCAGACTAATGCTGATTGGCGCTATGAATCCCTGTCCCTGCGGTTATTTTGGAGATCCCACACATGCCTGCGCCTGTACTCCATACCAGATTCAAAGATATATCAGCCGCATTTCCGGCCCCTTGCTTGACCGGATAGACATTCACCTGGAAGTCCCCCGTCTGCCTTATTTGGAACTGGCCGAAGAAAAGCAAAACGAGTCTTCCTCCGTGATTAAAGAAAGGGTCATTAAAGTCAGGGAAATTCAGAAGGAAAGGTTCGGCAATAAATCCATAACCTGCAACGCCCTGATGAAGCCCCAACAGGTAAGAAAGTTTTGCAGCCTGAGCAAGGAAGCCAAGCTTCTCTTAAGAGGCGCTTTCACGCAGCTGAACTTGAGCGCACGCGCGCACGACCGTATACTAAAAGTTTCACGAACTATAGCCGACCTGGACGAATCTGAGCTGATTGAGTCAGTCCACCTTGCAGAAGCAATTCAATACCGCAGCCTGGAAAGAAAATACTGGTTTGGAGCAAGCTAAGAGGCTCGAGGATTTCCGCGGGTTGAAGGAGCAGCTGCTTGGCGCAGAACTTGAGGAAACCCGCTGTGGAACGCTGGGCAACCGGCAGCAGCACTGCGGTGACCTGCTGGTAATCATTGATAGAGCGCAGCCTGCCGTAATATTTTTTGGCAAGCCTGGCATTTTCGATGCATTTCTGAGCTGAACTAGCCCATGGCCAGACGCCGCGTTTTGTCTCCGGATTGTAATGATGGCTCGTGCTCCGCCAGCCCTTATCCGCCCAAATAACTCCCTTATCCAGATCGTTCCCGAACTGGTTGAATAACCTGGCTTAGCGTTCATGTCCGTCATTCTTCAGGATGATCCGCCCCTGGCGGCTGCAAAAGACATGCGTTGTGCTGTCTCCCCAGATCTGCCTGGGGATAGTGATCAGCGCCATAAAAAGGGGAATGCTCTTTAATGGGTCGGCCAAGCTTGAAATTGAAAAATCCAACAGATCACCCGCTTAACGCTTATACAAGGCTAATGTATGAAAACATCATATAATATAGAATGCCCTTATGAATGTCAACCAAGGGGTTATTTTTCGTGTAAACCTTGCAAATTCCAAGTTTTCCAGCTAAAATGATAGAAAATAACAGAAATGGAGCTTTTGCTTTGAAGAAAGTTGTCAGCGTGAGCCTTGGTTCGTCCACGAGGGATCATAAAGTACAGGCGGAACTGCTCGGGGAACAGTTTGAAGTCAGCAGGCTGGGAACAGACGGTGATCTGGAAAAGGCAATCCGTGTCTTAAAAGACCTGGACGGCAAAGTAGACGCAATCGGCCTGGGAGGAATTGACATTTACCTGTACGCCGGCAAAAAACGTTACGCCATCAAAGACGCCCTGAAACTCGTCAGGGCTGTCAAAGAAACTCCGGTCGTAGACGGAAGCGGCCTTAAAAATACTCTTGAGCGTCAAACAATAGCTTACCTGAAAGAAAACACCGGTCTCCTGCCTGCCGGAACGCCGGTTCTGATGGTCAGCGGGGTGGATCGATTCGGTATGGCGGAAGCGCTTGTGGAAGCCGGCTGTGATGTAACTTTTGGAGATATGATTTTTGCCCTGGGCATCCCCTACCCGATCCGGTCTCTGTCAAGCCTGGAAAAACTTGCCCGCATTCTTCTACCAGTTATTGTCAGATTGCCCTTTCAGGTGCTTTATCCCACAGGAACAAAGCAGGAAAAAGCTGATGAAGACAAAGTCAGGAAATACAGCAGTTATTACCGGAATGCAAGAATAATCGCGGGAGACTTTCACTTTATCAGACGCTACCTGCCGGAGCTTACCGGGCAGGTAATCATAACGAATACCACCACGCCTAAGGACGTTGAATTTTTAACACAAAAGGGCGCCGGCTACCTGATTACCTCAACCCCTGAGTTTGAAGGGCGTTCGTTTGGCACAAACGTTATTGAAGGAGTGCTGGTATCAATTCTAAAAAAACCCTGGGATCAGATAAAACCGGAAGAATATACTAAACTTCTTGAAGAACTGCATTTTACACCTCGCTTTAAACAATTGCAGCAAGGTGTTCTGTCTTGACAAACCGGTCCTTATTCAGTACCATATTTTGTATAGGAGTGGGGGGACGTATCACGTCTTCTGGACACTAACTGCCCAGCAGGATT
>DFZT01000038.1 GCA_002382755.1 Firmicutes bacterium UBA4049
TACACCGATTAATCAGCATAACCCTTTCCAGGCTTGACAAGCCCATCCTGAAACAACCTCCTTTTTAAATAAGGGCTAAAAAATAATAAGTTCACACTAAATACCGGCTTTTTCTAATTTTCTTTAAGTATATCATTGTTTTCAAACAGCAAACGCTTTATTTTTCAAACAAAAACAACACGGGAGAAAATAGTATTTAACGGATTTGAAAAAATTTTGTGAACGATCTTTTCTCTTCATTACCTGCCATAATATGGTACATTTATCAAATCCTTGTCATAGTATATCATGCTTAATTTTTTCCGGGGTGATGACAATGAAAAAGATCGATTACCTTAGAATTCTTGATAACCTTTATGATGGTGTTTATTTTGTCGATTTACACAGACAAATAATATTCTGGAATAAGTCAGCTGAAAAGATCACGGGCTTCACAAAACAACAGGTACTCGGAACTCACTGCTATGATGGCATGCTTAAACACATTGATAAAAACGGGTCCTTGCTTTGCGCGGATACATGCCCGCTGGCGCAATCAATTAAAGAAGGCAGGGAAATTGAGGCGGAAGTCTTTGTACATCACCGTGAGGGGCATCGGATCCCCGTACTGGTCCATGTTTCACCGATAAGAAATTCTCTTGGAGTGATCACCGGGGCGGTAGAAAACTTCAGCGATAATACCCTCCATTCTATTTTGCTTGACCAACTGGAGAAATACCGCAACCTCTCCCTGATTGATCCGCTGACTGATCTCTTAAACAGAAGGTACCTGGAAATTCACCTGCAAAATAAACTCAATGAACTAAAATCGTATCAACGCTTATTTTTCGGCGTTCTTTTCATAGATATTGATTTCTTTAAAAATGTTAACGACTCATTCGGTCACGACGTTGGCGACAATGTACTGAAGATGGTTTCAAAAACTTTAAAAAATTATCTTGGCAAAGAAGAAACCGTATGCCGTTGGGGTGGTGAAGAATTTGTCGCTGTTGTTTACTGTAACAGCTTCGACTTTCTTTTTGCAAAAGCCGATATGCTCCGTCTCCTGGTCAGCCAGTCTTTTGTCCAAGTAAAAAATGTAGATGTTTCGGTTACGGTTTCGATTGGGGCGGCAATGGCCAATCTTGAAGATACTGTGGAAAGCCTGCTTAAAAGGGCGGACAACTTAATGCTGCAAAGCAAGAGGCTTGGCAGAAACAGAGTTTCCACAGAGGAAAATTTAAGCGGCGCAGAAGGATAATATACAACTCCCGGAGAAAGATATTATATTTTATCAGATTTTTGGGAGTGTTTTTATTCTAATGTCGAATTATATACCGAAGACTCTTGATGAATTTCTTGACCTGACGCTGCAGGATGATTTTAAAAGTCTCAACAATACCCATCGCAGCATGGTTAACGCAGTCAGACGCACAAAAACAGCAGGTGACGAGGGCAACCTGGAAGCCCTGCAGCAGGCGCTGGCCCGCTACGGGGAACTGCTGGACAAGCAGCAGGAAATACTGCGGGATCTACTGGAAAAAATGCCGTCATTCAACCTGCAATCTTACCTGCAGGAAGAATTTCACCGGGGCTTTATGGACGCTCTGGCAGCGGAAAGTTTGGCTGTGGAAGCGGAATATCCTGTTTACGAAGTCCTTCCGTTTAAAGTGCGGATTTTGCCGGAGAAAGAAATGGTTACCATCAACGACCGTGTTTACCGCAACCTGCGACCCGGTGTTCTGGCCGGACATTTAAAGAGAAGCGTTGATCGCTTAAATGCCGCTTCCTTCGACGCCCAGCGTTTTCTTCAATCCCTGGCGTTGGCTTACGATACGGAAATGGCCAAACAAATCGTCAAGACAAAAATCGAAGTTAGTGAACAGGAAGTCCTTTTAAAAGACATTTATAATACTCTTACGCCGCTTACCCGTCAGAAACGCGATTATCCGGCTCAGCTTTTTGCCTTCGACCTGCACCGGATTCTGAGAAGCGGCATGACTAACGCTCCGGACGGCAGGCGTCTCTGGCTGGGCAACGTACGCAACAATAAACAGGCGCTGGTGGTCCTGGACGCCCAGGGACAACCCCAGCGTTTCGGCGTGATGAAGTTTTACATGGAGGGATAGCCGGTGGAGCAGTCAGTCAGGGAAGAAGCCTTGAAAAGTTTGCGGCAAGGCAACCCGCCGCCGGATTTGCAGGTACTTAAAGCGATCACGGTAGGGGAGCAGGCGGGGATCTGGAATTCCTGGCGGGACTACTACCTAAATGATTATATCGCCTGCGGCGGCAGCAAGGTGAAGTTTCTCACCGGAAAGCCCGGCTCGGGAAAAACGCACGCTCTTCTTCTGACCCTGGAAGAGGCCCGGCGGCTGGGTTATGTCACCCTTTTCGCAAATACCCGCCGGCTGCGTCTGAATAAGTTTGACTCGCTCTACCAGGCCGTGCTGGACGCGGTGGATGTGGAAGACATGGTGACAGCATACTGCAGCGCTTTGATCGGCCGCCTCGGCTATCAGGCCGATCAGCTTGCTCCCGGTCAGAATTTCTTCAGCTGGGCACAGGAGCGGGGCCGGGCGGCGGACAGTCTGCGTCGCGAAATTCAAGAAGAACTGGACACTCTTTATCAGAACAGGAAGATAAACCATAACTTTGCCCTGGCTTTTACTCAGCTCTGCGCCCACAACCTGGGCTTGCGCCGGCTGGCGGACGGGCAAGATAAAATATTGCAGGAATGGCTCAAGAGCCGCCCCCTGCCGGCGAAGGTTTTAAAGCCTTTGAAGATCTTTATCCGCATTGATAAGTATAACGCCAGACATATGATGGCGTCTTTCCTCCATTTACTGCGCCTCTGCGGCCGCCGGGGGCTTTTCGTGGCGGTGGACGACCTTGGCGCGTTGACGGAGCGCAGCCCGGAAGGACGGGCGCTCTACGGCAGAGCCGCCCGCAACGAGGTTTACGAAAGCCTGCGGCAGCTAGTGGATGACTTTGCCGGATTCGAGGGGGCATTTTTTGTCTTTGCCGGGCGGACGGAATTAATCGACGATGAAAAAGAAGGCTTTAAATCCTATGAAGCGCTGTGGATGCGCATCCAGAACGAAGTCTCGGGGAAGCGTCCGAATAAATTTGCCGACCTTGTCAACCAGGATCTTATAGTTAAGGATTTTTTTACTGCCGAAACCTGCCTTGAACTTCAGAAAAGATTAAATGAAGCCCTGGGTCCCGGCTCAGAATTACTGCAGGATGATTTTCACTGCTTTTTGGATAACGTCAGCATTTTCTCTCCGGTGCGGCGGGTAGTGGAGGCAATAGTCAGCCAATTCGAAGCGGGAGGCGGGTAAAATGGAAAGGTTTGCAGCCAGGCAGGTCATTGAGTACCTGCGTTCAGGAGTTCCCTCCCGCAGCTTGAGCAGCATTTTTTCTTACGGGCGGGAGGCCGCGTGTGAGCGCGTGGGGCGTGAACTGGAGCGGGTGTATTCCGGCGGCGGCGTCCTTCCCCTGGTGATTAAGGGTAATTTCGGCAACGGTAAAACGCACTTCCTGAACATTATCGCACAAAAGGCGGAAAAGATGAACTTTGCCGTCAGTTTCATTTCGCTTTCCAAGGAAACTCCTTTTGACAAACTGGACCGCCTGTACCGCCGGGCGGCAGCCGGCCTGTACCTGCCGGGCGGCTCTCAACCCGGCTTTGCGTCCTTGCTGGAAACGCTGCCAACGAGGGGCGATCAGGCGGATGAGATGCTGAACTACGCTGCCCGCAACCTGCACCCGAAGATCGAGATCGTCTTGAAAAACTATCTGGACGGCAGCGGTGACGCCTACAACCAACATATTCTGGCCAGCGACCTGGCGGGTGACTTCATTCCCAACGCGCAGCTGAAATCCATCCACCGCCTGAACTTCGGGAAAGCGCTGTCCCTCACGCCCTTTAAAGTAAAAGAAAGCTCCTTCGATTATTTTCGCTTCCTCTCCCGCCTGATCCGGGCAGCCGGCTTCGCCGGGTGGGTGATTCTTTTTGACGAGTTTGAACAGCTGATGTACCTGGGCATCACGGCCAGAGCCAACGCCTACCTGAACGCCGCCCGTTTTATGGCGCCTTCTTTCGGTATGACGGCGACCTATACGGTATTTTCGGCTTCATCCAATCTTTGGTCGGAGCTGATCTGGAAGCAGAAAAACAGCGACTATGACAACGTGCCGCAGAAACTGGCGGCTAAAAACAGGCAGCATGACATCCCCACGGTACGGGAAGTTTTCAGCAGCTTTTTAAAAGAAAACCTCTTTTTGGACACCCTCTCCGCCTTCGATATCCGCCGTATGCTTAAGGCTGTCCGCGATCATCACGCCCTGGCCTATGACTGGCAAGCCCCGGAAGACATCGATCCGGCCACTGTTAATCTCCCTGCGGACCGACCGCTGCGCACGGTGATCCGCGCTCTGGTGGAGTGGCTGGATCTCCAGTATCTATACGGCGACAAGCCTGAGATTGAAGCAGTTATGCCCGGGGAACTCCTGCCTGGTAATTTTCCGGAAAATGAAAATGAAAATGAAAATGAAACGGAAAATGAAGATTGATCAGTTTAAAGTAATCGAGGCTTTTAACGCTGCGCTGGAGGAAGAAATAGAATACCTGCGCAATGAGGGAGGCCGCCCACTGGTGGTCATGAACGGGGTTTCCGTTTGCCGGGGCCGGGAAGGGTATCTTTATGCCTTCGAACTGGAAGTGGAGGCCTTTCTTCCGGACGGCGCGCCGGTACGGCTGCGCTGCGGCCCCCGAGAAACAAGGGGAGAAATAGTGACTGTGCGCGGCCAGGAGTTGACTCTGGCGCTCCATGATGACATGGGCGAACTTATAGAACGGGCTGAATTATTTTGTGAACCATGGTTTTTGCTTACCGCCCTGCAGGAGCGGCTGAGCGAAACGCCGGAGAGGAATTTGCAAATGGCCCTGGCTGTGCTGGAAAAAGCGCCGGTACGGCGGCGGCGCTATGTTTCGCCTTCCGACGCCGCCGGCGCCCAGGAAGAAGCGCTGCGCATAGCCGGGGAAAGAGAAATCACCTTTATCTGGGGGCCGCCCGGAACAGGCAAGACCGAAACCCTGGCCCAAATTGCAAAGCTCTTTTTCGAACAGGGCGGCCGGGTACTGATCCTATCCCATGCCAACGTGGCTGTGGACGGCGCGGTGCTCAGGGCTGCGTCCCGGATCGGGGCTCCCTTTTCTTCAGGTATAGTGACGCGCTACGGCTGTGCCAGGCTGCCGCAACTGCTGCAAAGCGGCCTGCTGGCCTCCAGCCTGGCTGCCGCCGGATGTCCGGAAATATGGGAGTCACTCAGGGAGCTTGAAAGAGAGCGCGGCGAACTGCTGGCCGGTATGCGCTCCGGCGGCGCCCGGGGAGAACGCTTGACTGAAGTGGAACAGGCCTTGCGGAACCTCAGGGAGGACCTGAAAAAAGAAGCGGCGCGAGTATGCCGGGCTGCGCGGGTAGTCGGCAGCACACTGTCCACTGCGGCCACCGATCCGGTGATTTATAAGAATCACTATGACTTCGTGCTGCTGGATGAGGCCAGCATGGCTTATATCCCCCAGGTTTTTTTCGCCGCCTCCCTGGCAGGCTGCAAGCTTGTTGTGAGCGGCGACTTCCGCCAGTTATCCCCGATAGCGCTGGCAAAAACGCCGGGAGTGGAACGATGGCTTAAACGCGACATCTTTGAGGAAGCCGGGATCACGGATTCTTTTGAAAAAGGACAGGCGCCGGATATTGCCGTACTGCGCCTGCAGCGGCGGATGCACCCGGCTATCGCCGGGTTCGCGAACGATTTCGTTTACAGGGGATTGCTTTATAACGCTCCGGAAACCTCCGGACGCGCCGCCCTAGCCGCTGCCGGACCATGCCCGGGATCGGCGCTGACACTGGTGGATCTCAGTGATCTGCCCGCTTTCTGCTTCCGGCATGGTTCTTCCCGCTTTAACCCCTTATCCGCTTTCCTGGCTTTAACGCTGGCCAGGCAGATCAGGCTGGGCGGCCTTACTGTGGGCCTGCTCACACCCTACGCCGCCCAGGCCAGGCTTCTTAACGCATTGACGACAGGACTTTTGGGAAGCGCCGGTATCCGCAGCGAAGCTGCCGGCCTGGTAGCCGCTACAGTCCATCGCTTTCAGGGTGCAGAGCAGGACGCAGTGGCGCTCGATCTCGTAGACTCCTTTCCCCAGCCCGGTCCCGGCGGAATTCTTTCCCGCCGGGAAGGAAGCGCAGGGCTGCGGCTGATTAACGTTGCCGTCACCAGGGCGCGGGGCAAGCTTTTTATCCTCGCCTGCCGCGATTTTCTGGAAAGCAGGCTGCCGGGAGACTCCGCCGTATGCGGGCTTTTTCGCTTCATTCGTGAAAACGGCCGTATAATCGGGGGCAGGGAACTGCTGTCCGATCTGCCCGGTTGCATTACAGGTAATAAAATGGAAATGAAATGGCACGCCGAACGGCGGACGGCCCTGGAAGCCTGGGAAGCGGATATCCGCCCGGCCTCGTCCGTTCAGGTTGACTGGCCTGCCTCAGCCGGCCCGCCGGGGAGACAGGTGGTAAACGCTTTGCGGCAGGCGCAGAAACGCGGCGCCCGCCTTTCCCTGCGCGTCGGAAGGCCGCTGGCCTGGCCGGCAGAACTGCGGCCATACGCCGTGAAATACACTGCCGCCAGAACGCCCCTGACAGCGTTGAACCGGAACGTCTTCTGGCACGGAAACCCCTGGCCGGAAGATGGCAGGACGGATCACTTAAGCGTCCGGATAGCAGGAGAAAAGGCCTGCCGCACTTTGCTCTACCTTTTGGAGATGGACCTGCGCGAAGGATTTGGCGGAAGGCGCTACGCAGGGCTGCGTTCGTATGTGGAAAATAACTTTTTTTGCCCAGGCTGCGGCGCCTCGCTGACCATACGCACAGGCGCCGGCGGAGGCTATTTCCTGGGCTGCTCCGCTTACCCTTACTGCGGTTTTCCGGCTGCCAGGCTTACTTTGGAAATCATAGAAAGCTACCTGGCTGCAGACGGGCTGACCTGCCCTGCCGGCCATCTCTTAAAGGTAATCCCGTCAAAACACGGACCTCTGGCAGTCTGCTCCCACAACCCCGCCTGCCGTTGCGTTTACCAGGTACGCGACCTCTTTTAAGCAGGGCGGAAGAGAACAATGAACAGGTCTGTTGATCATCTGTCGCGCATTCTTTTTTGAATACAGGCATCGCTTCTGCCTTGATGACCATATAAGCCGCTTGTTGACGATAGCTCCTTCCTGACGCACCTTGTAATGATATAAATTGTTCCAAAGTGGGCTACGCCCACAACCCAATAAAATTGCTACATCATTGAATAATTGAAAAGTGCGTTGCCAATCACTTATAATGAATTTGTCTAAAACATCAATAAGGATATGGAGGCAACGCACTATGGATACATTATTACACAGATTCGGAGAAATAATCAAGGGAACGATTGAAGGTTTTGATAGATTAGTCTTCAAAGGGATATTCAGGCCTATTGCATTTGCTGCCGGTATGCAGATGTTCCTACGGACAAAAGGGATATTGAATAAAGACTATAAAAATTGGGTCACCCATCAATCAGCTTCAATCATTCAGGCAGCAGAAGAATATTCTCAAAAGCATTGCGGCGGAGGAATCATTTACATACCATCTATCAATACCCGTAAAGAAGAACTTGCTCGCGAAATGCAGAAAGAATCCGGCAAAAAAGAAGGATTGATTGGTGTGTGGTCATGCGTTGAAGGCTGTCAAACATTCCGCTCAACATTTGATGCAGCCAAAGGATATCCGAGTTTGAGAATGGAAACATCCCGATGCAAGCATCTGTACTTTTATTATGATCATCCGGATTATGGCTTCATGAGTATCCGGCTTCAGACGTGGGCTCCATATGGAATTCAAATTGCCGCTAATGGAAGAGAATGGTTGCGGCGATCCCTCAACAAGGCAAACTGCGGTTACATTGTTGAAGGGAACAAATTCCTGCATATCGAAAACTATGAATTGGCACAACAACTATTGGATAACCAACTCGAAACCAATTGGGAACAGATGCTGTCAGGTTTTGCGAAGGAGGTATTCCCCGGGATGTCAGAGATTTTTGGCAAAGAGATGAATTATTATTGGACATTATGGCAA
>DFZT01000020.1:0-5230 GCA_002382755.1 Firmicutes bacterium UBA4049
CTGATCATTTCCTTTCCTCCCGCACACTGTTGAATGTCCACCTACAATGTACACGTTAATTTGATCGGGTGGTCAACTTTTCGCTGATTAAAGGGCTAAAATTGCTACACTTTTAGTTTAGCAAATACAAAAGCTGCCGGTTCTGATTCCACTGGCTCAGCGGATTGGCGCCTGGATCACTTTGGGTGGCTTAAACGAAGAGGAATCCTGCCGGTATATTAATTGGCAGATACAGATTGCCGGTGGCCAAACGGAGATCTTCCCTCCGGCCACCCAAAAGGCCATATTCCGCCGTTCCCAGGGTATTCCCCGTATGATTAACCGGCTGGCTCTGGAATCTCTGCATCAGGGCTGTTTAGAGGGCGCCCGGGTTATTACGGAAGAATTGTTCACCCATGTCTGCAAAAATTTAGGGCCTCACTTAGCCAATTAGGGAGCTTTGGGGGAGGTAACCAGTATGCTTGAGCAATTGTCGCCGCTTAATGGTGATTGGCAAGAGAGGCGAAAGTTGGAAAAATTCTTCATTGCCACCGGTTTCCACGACCTATTATCTCTGGCCTTGGAGGTTGCCGGGAGTTTGGGGTATGACCAAACCGAGATAATCGAGGCTATTTGCAAAGTGCACGATAAGTTCTACCAGTATCCGCCCACTAAAAACCGAACTGCTTGGTTTCGGAAAGTTTTTGAGGAAAAGTTACGTGAAGCCAGGGGCGATATTCTGACCTATAGGGCCAAATTTAAGTACTTCAAAAAATGAATAGCTAAACGTTATGAGCCGGTACCCCAGGGTAACCGGCCCTTTTCTTTGCCACAAACCATTTGAAGAAAGGACGGACTGACAGACTGACGGACGTAGTCCAGAATAATTTGCTTATGTCAATCCAGAATAAAGTGGTTGCTAACAGGAACAGTTCAACGGTTTTATCGGTTATCGGGAACAAGTCGATATATCGGTATATGTAATGGTGGTTAGCGATTAGCGATTAGCTTAGTGTAAGCGTCATAAACAGCCGTTACAACATTTTCCACTTCATCTGTACAGTTGTATTTGCCATAGGAAATACGAATAGCCGACTTTGCTTGTTGCTCAGATAGACCTAATGCAATCAGCACATGCGATGGTTCATCCTTGCCGGAATTACAGGCAGAACTTGTGGATACGCATACCCCTTTCAGATCAAGAAGATGCATAAGCGATTCTCCAGAAATATTATCAAAGCCGAGATTGACCGTTCCTGGTAACCGGTTTTCGTAATCCCCATTAATCCTCACAAAGGGGATTTTCTCTTTTATTCCTTTTACCGTTTTCTCAACCATCGATTTTAAGCGCTTTGCTCTTTCGGCCATTTCGCCGACGCTTTCCTCAATTGCGTAACCTGCCGCAACTATTCCGGCAACATTCTCTGTTCCGGCACGGAGCCCGTGTTCTTGTTGGCCGCCAAATACCAACGGTGAAAACTCTAATTCCAATTGCTTGTATAAAATCCCCGTGCCTTTTGCGCCATTAAATTTATGGGCAGATGCAGTTAAGAAATCCACATTCAAAGACTTAACATCGATAGGGATGTGTCCTACTGCTTGCACTGCATCGGTATGAAAAAGAATACCTTTGCCTTTCAAAAGTCGGCCTATCTCTTCAATAGGCTGTACTGTTCCAATCTCATTGTTGGCAAGCATAATTGAAACCAGTCTTGTGTTTGAGTTGATGGCTGCTTCAATATCTTCAACTGATACCCGTCCTGCATGATCGACGGGTAGAAAAGAAACCTTTACGCCACCCTGTTCAAGCGCATGGCAAGCGTTAAGAACAGAGTGGTGTTCTATTGCAGAAGTAATAATATGCATCGGCTCGTTGCGATAAATATCCGCAACACCTCTAAGCACCCAACTATTTGCTTCCGAACCACCGGAGGTGAATGTGATTTCTAACGGATCCGCACCGATAGCCGCCGCTAACTGTTTACGGGATTGTTCCATGGCACGTTTGGCTTTTGCTCCAAGTGAATACTGGCTGGAGGCATTGCCGTATTGTTCGCGCAGAAAAGGCATCATCATTTCAAAGGCTCTATCCGATATTCTCGTTGTTGCGGCATTGTCAGCGTAAATCATGGTCTCACCTCCTAAAGAAACAGTGTGCAACCTTGATCTTTGAATTCGCTTATCTTTGCATAAAGGTCTTCCACGGAGACATCAAGGTAAGCTGCAAGGCAGTCAATACAAAAAAAACGTGAAGGATTTTTATCCAATAACTTTTTATTAAGCCCAACGGCGTTCTTATCAAGTTTTCTCTCGCACACACAGCATTTGGTTACTTTCCCCATTACAAATCCCACCTCACCGTGTATGTAGAGAAGCCGAGATTTCCATCAGGGAACATACCCGGATTAACGAATCTCATCTGCTTCAAGACCGTCTCCTGCATACTCTTGGCGGGGGTCAGACAATACTTATCAAACTCCTGTTTAAATTTCTGAGTTCGGATAAGGTAACTATCTGCGTGCGGGAAAAATAGCTTCAAGTAAGCCGTACAAAGACGGAAAATGGCTTCTTTTTCACGCCCTGATGTGTCTCCTGTAGCGGCTTTGACATCGACAAGTTCCTCTACCATTCCGCGATACTTCATTGTTTCAGGTGTACTGCGTAAGAGGTGCATAATCTCAGTGAAGTATTCCGAGTTCAATGCCCAGTCATTGATAAACATCCGTGGGGAAAGTGCAGGGACAAATTGTCCGGGTATAAAGCCGTGGATTCTTTGCAGTAAGGCGCTATCTCGGAAAATCGGGTTGATGTCGCCAATCATATCTTTGTCGCTATCCATATTCTCGTATGCGATGTTGCCAAGAAAAACTATGCCCGCTTCTCCGTCAATGCGAGTACCGCCTACGGTCACATAGCCATCTTCCATATAACCTTTCAGTATGCCTGCCATTTCTTTGTCGTTGGCGAACTCAATGGATTTAATCTCGTCAACAGCAATGAAATCATTGCAGGTAACCAGACCTTTGGCTCGTGCTCCCGGTCGGCGGTCTATGAACAGCATAGTGCGGCTTACTTGGCCACCGGTGAGCAGCCAGCCATACTTGCTGATTTTGCCGAACATATACGACTTGCCCGTTTGTTGCGGCGCAAGTTCGATAAGGTTCACTCGTGGCTGAATGAATGGCAGCAATCGCGTCAGCATCGTGTGCTTCGCTTTCCAAATGTCGCGTTCTATCCAACCCTTACGGGCAAAGCCGTCCGGGTTATAGTCGATTGCACCGAGCAGAATTCCCATCCATTCTTCAACTTCAAAATGGGTTCTCGCCTCACGGAAATCATCAAGGCTCACCTTATACGGGCAAAAATTTTTGAAATCAAGCAGTGTGAATCGACCATTTTTCTTTCCGCCTTCCGGTGGCATATAGCCAAGTTTAATCAGACCCCATCCTCCGGCTTCACCGATGAGTTCGTCTTTGATTCTGTTCCACACATAGTCCTCGATGATGGTGTGGGAGTGCGAGAAACCGAGCGAGGGTATCTCGAAGCTGTAATAGTTCGAGTTGGAGTTAAAAGACACATTGACCTTGGCGAGGAATGGGCGCGTTTCACCCATCGTCCGTGCCTCATCTTCGAGTCGCTCCTTTTCGCTGCGAGGCGGGATAATCGTCGCAACGTAGTCGCTAAGCGAATCTATGTTGTCCACAGTCCCGTCAGCACCGGTCCTGCGTTTCAGAATCCAGTCGCGCAAGAAAGCTTCTATCTTAGCCGCCTTGAACATCGACATAACGGACGGGTCTTTGAAAACTGTGGTAGAGGGGAAATATTCCCTCAACATATTGACATCGTACATCTATTTCTCCCTCCCTAAATGAGACCTTCAAATTCATCGACCACATCGGCGGTAGTCTTTTTGCCGAGTTGTTTCGGGACTTCCGCTACGGCGTTTCTCGTAAACACCACGATGGGAACAAGTCGCTCCTCAAGCGTCGCACCACCGTGCAGTTCATAAAGCTTGCCGCCCATTTTCGGAAATCTATTATACCCTCGTACAATCCAGTATGTTTTTTTCGTTTCTGGAAAATATTCTTGTTCTAATTCTGGCGGACGGGCGGCTCCTTGCGGGGCAAGTGAATACCGCCAAGCGTCCGGTTGTCCATCCCACGGTAAGGTCGTGCCTTTGCCCTCATTGTGGGCGATTACGGCAAGTCGAGAAGCACCGTGGTCGGCTGTCACGACAACGCGGGCAAATCGGGTGAGCCCATCGGCAATACGGTTCATAATCTCGGTTTCGAATACCCACAGGGTTTCCGCAAAATTCCGCTCAGGTATGGAGACCTCGTGTTTTGCCGCTCCGTTATGAACTATATTGTCAATACTTTTTATTTCAGGCAATATCCGAGCCTCGTCCCACTTAATCGGATTAAATATGGTTTCGGTTGGCAGTTTGGCGGTTACGACAGCCTGAGACTCAATGTTCATACCACGACGTTTTGCCAATGCAAGCAATAGCGGCATATATTCCGCACCCATTGCGTCCACTACGAGCAGCGCAACATCAGATTGCGTATGCAACTCAGCCATAATAGCGTCGCGGGAGGGATATGTCTTTGGGACAACAAAGTCGTAAGCTCGTTTTACAAAGCTATCCGTTATGCTACCCGAAACCTTATGCATGCGGTACTCCTTGAAGTATGCAGTCGTTGCCGCATCCTCAAATTCGAAGGCGGGGGAAAAATAATCCGCAAGGGTCGGAAACAGTTCTCCATACCCTTTGGGAAAACCGTACGACAAGTCTTCCGTAGAAGCACGGCGCACTATCTCAACACGCTCCGCGTTTGTACCGCAGTTTAGGAACTGCAGAGCATCGCCCGACTCCTTTGTTTGCCCAATGAACTCTACAATCAGCGACTCATAATTCGAGCCAACTGTCTTTAGCGCTTCCGCTCGTTCCGCTGCATACTTTTTTGCGTTCATATCAGAAAGAACATCAATTGCCGAACCCACTATGTATTTCCATAGCAAGTTATCACGGGTAACGTCCCCAGATACGACTTTTGTGATAAATGAATCGCCCGGAAGCCGCCTCCGTAACAACCAAATATGCGCCGGCCATAAACCATCAGACGGCAGTTCAAGCGCACGTTTCAGTGCAAGTCGTGTGTTAATATTTCCGGCACCAAATAGGGTCTCAAGATAAATTTCTGCGCTTTGCCCGCTTTCAGCCGATTTTGAAAGCAATAGCTCTAAGGTA
>DFZT01000020.1:5267-6631 GCA_002382755.1 Firmicutes bacterium UBA4049
TTTACCAAGTAATTGTTTGTAACCGATGACGCCACCGGACTTAACCCACCTATCTGAATATGCTTGTATGCTGAGAGGATCAAGTACCTCATCGTTTCCATTCTCGATGGAAATGATGCTGAGAGATTCCTCGTAGCGGGGTGCGAAGTTAGGCTTTCTGAGAGCAGACAGCAAATAATCTGCGTTTAGCGCATTACCGTCAAGTCTGTTGCGAAGTTCAGACATAAACGCGGTTGCACTTTCGGCGTCGAGCAACGCCAAATAAGCATCCAGCCCTACTACCAATGCGCGTCCGCTTAATGCTTGGATTCTGGCATCAACAGCATTCATCAGTACATTTGGCATCGGTAAACTTGTGCCACTGTCAGGAAGGCAGTCTGCCACTTTAATAACGGTTACCCCACGACCTTTATGGTGATTCAAAACTTGTGCCGCCGTGGTGTTATTGGGGTACACAATGACACGCGGCGCATTAGGGTTGCTAAACGTAGCTTGAAAATACTTGTTGAGTGTGTATGCCATCGTCAACCCTCCCAAAACAGCAGTCCCAGTTCGGGGTTCTCGTCGGCAAGTTGCAAAAGTTTTCGCTTTAAGTCTTCCGCATTCTTGCCGCGAAGTTTCTCCTTTATTTGCGGCGCGATTGTCCCTTTGTACTGGCTCTTTATAAATTCCGTGATATCAGGACGGAGCGGCCAGTTATTCGGCTGATTTCCGTTCTGGCTACGCAGAAATTCAAGCAATGACGCAAGACTGATATCAAATTTCTTATACTGTACGGGGATGACATCGGTCATAAGAGTCTTCTGGCAATCCGCGATGCTTGCCTCTTTAACCTCTTTCAGAATCTCAAGCATATCCGCAAGTTTAGCTGCGGCAAATGTTTCAGGTTGCTCGATAGCTCTGAGTAGGTCTGTGGTATCGGGGTGGCTGCCAAAAACATACCTTGCCGGCATTCCGTTGTTCATCGCCCATTCAGCAGGTGTTCCTGTGCTGGAAATCCGTGTCCATTCACCTTTTATTTTTAGGACAACCGATTGTTTCGCAAACTCCTCGATTTTCACTTGCAGGTTATCCATAAAGGTTGTTTCGTCTAAGCCGAATCCGCCGAGCATCGAATTCAGTATGCTGAGCAGGTCTGTATCTTCAATAGACACACCATTTAATCGAGATTTCAAAATCAACAGCGATTCGGACTTCGTATGGTCAAAGAACAGCCTTTTTATGAACTCAAAGCTCTGCTGTAAGGCGAGTTTTATATCCTGTGCCGAACCCCCTGATTGTACAGCGGAAAGGAACCCGCTTAATATCGGATATACAGATTCAATCAAGTGTTTCGGCAAATGGTTTGTTTCGGTTACCGCAGT
>DFZT01000020.1:6698-33160 GCA_002382755.1 Firmicutes bacterium UBA4049
CATGAGAGACATCACCGATAGACTTCGCCAGTGCTGATAGGGACGGATTTTCTTTATCGACATATATTTCAAAAGCACTTACGAAGTTCTCAGTCTTGATATAATCTGCAATTGCACCCACTATATCTGGGTCGTTTATGATTATCTCGCCTGCCTCCTTGACGGCATTAACTCTTTCCTCAACCTTGCCCTTGCTGCTGGTCGTAAATGCCGTGCAAACATCATTCAGAATGGTCTCAATGTCATCTGCCTTCGGGTCGTTTGCAACGCGAACATACTCCGGCAATACCCAAAGCGGAACTCTTGCGGAAATAGCCTCAACACGCCCTTGAATCTGGCTCAGAACGCTTTCAACCGTCGCGTCCGCAATTGGCGTCGCTCCAAAAATTATCGGCGCTTTCTCGATGAACCTCTTTTCCTCCTTCGAGAGACGGCAAATCAGTTTTTCTTTGTTACCCATTTTATTGCCGCCATCGTCCTTGACCACAGCTTCGATAATCTCCTTAAGAGTTTTTATATCGAGCGGCTGGGTTAATTGCCCGTTTGTCCATTGGTAGTTCTTCTGCAAAATGTTGCTCAGACAGAAACCTAAGGCAAACGCAGACAGTGCATTGTAGCGCAGACCATATGGCGCACGTTTGAGTTCGATGTACACAACACGGATGGATTGCTGACCACCCCTGCTTACCGTGTTTGAAAACTTCTTCTCAAACAGAGCGTGAATTGCCGCAAGCGGGTGATCTGGGTTTTGTGCGAACCAATTAGGGTCATCGGTTACGCCGCTTTTTTTCAGTGTGTTGACCAATTGCCCAATCGGACCCGAAGTGGCGTTAAACAGCATACCCGCTTCAGCGTAGGCTTGCAGAGAGCTGTTCCCAAAATGCGGGTCTTGGAAGCCAAGGTGGTCAATGCCAAACCTCAGCGTTTTGCGGACATAGTTGGTAATCAGTTCCTTAAATTGATTCCAGCTTGTGTCTGAGGTCTCTATTGTGCCGTTGCGATAGCGGTGAACGCGGATAACTGCATCGTTCTTTTGAAGTTCTTTGAACCAGTCATTTTCAATCCCGTCAAGTGCGTCGCGAATTTGCTTCTTTGCCGCAGTATCGTTCTCCGTCATATACTGGGCATACTGGCGGATGTACTCGCCCCAAAGATTTTTATTACTATGGCAGAATGACAGTTGCGGGAAAGTAAACATCAAAATGCGATGGTCGTTAAGCTGCCGCAGGATGCTTCCAATCTTCTGCGGGATTTGTAACTGTTCATCGTGGTCTTTGGCAACGACAAACCAAAGGCAGACAGAACCATCATCTTTGTTTATCTTCGCAGTGTATCTGTCACGGGTAGCCTGATTGATATTCGTCAAGGTCGTATGGCTTGCGTCTGAAACACGAATATCAAACCTGCCGGAGCTATACTTGCGGTAATTCTTTGTATGCTCCTCAAGTTTAGACTCCGCTTTTTCGTGCAGCAGTTCGTGGAACTTATCCCTATATTTCTCGATATCCTCCGGCTTTACGGCCGAAATCGTAAACAAGGATATGTTCCCATTAGTAACGGAGAAGCAGTGTTTCTTTTCTAACTCCTCAACGATACCACGAGGGTCGGCGATTGTGCCATCGCCCTTAAACGACAGTTCTATGTTCTCCACGGTCGGTTTCAGTCTGTCATGGCCGCCGGGCGCAAGTTTATCAAGGAGGCAGAAAAGCAATACCGCTTTCAAGATGCGTAGCTCCGACGCGTCTTCCGTTTGGTTTTGGAACACACGGCCCCGCGTTTGCTTATAAAACGCACCGATGCCGGAAATTTCACTATCTAACCCCAAATCGTTACGGTCAACGAAATAGTGCCACAGGTAGTCCACAGTCAAGAACTGCTTGTTCGCTACTTCTGGACCTCCGGCACGGATAAAGTCTTGGAATTCCGTTCCATCCGCGCCACCTTTGAGATACTCGAAAAAACTGCGCTGGTTCGATTTTGCTTGCTCAGACAAATGCTTGAGTAGGAAAGCCGCCATCGGGTGAATCGGAAGAATATCATAGAAGCGATCGCGGTCGGGGTCATCTGTACCGTTAAACTTGTTGACGAGCGATGATACGGAATCCCACAGGTCATCTTTTGCATTTTTCCATTCGGCGGCAAGCGTCGTGTCCTTGACATCCATCATTGCGTGTTTGGCAAGACGGAAAGCCGTATCGTTCGGCATTTGAAGCTTGCGGAAGTAGAAGCGGTCGTTTGCCTTCTTCGCGCTGTCAGACCCCTCCGCCAAGTATGCCTTAATCTCCATATGGGTAACAGGTACGAGGAAGAAACGGTTTACGCCCGGCGATTCCGTAACGTCCTCGAAAGTCTTCAACTGTTCCTTGTTCGCCTCGATAAATGGGTGGAACTCATCGAATAGGTAGACAACCCGTTTAAGGTTATTAGCCTGCAGAACCGCTTTAATCCATTTGCGGAACATCGGGACGTCAAAATCCAGATAGATAAAGTCCTTATGCAAAACGGCCTCAACGTCGTCAAGCAGTTTGGATGACGTGGTGGTGTTATTCATCGCATTGACAAGTTGGTCTACGGTTTTGATGCTCGAATCAAGGTAGGCAAGCTGGCTCTGAATGGAGTCGCGGGTTTTGAAGAAGTTAGAGCCTTCGCGCCGCACACGATCGATGACCATATCAAGGTTCGACATCGCCGGCACTGACATACCTCGCTCCTGTAGGGCGGCAATGATGCCTTTTTCCAAACGCACCAGTAACCCATCGTCCGCGCCAATGCCGGAGGCGTTAAAGTCGTAGACGACAAGCGTTCCTTCCCCGCGTCTGTCGAACAGGGCTTTCTCAAGGCTGTCTCGGTCAGACAGTCCGTTGGAGGCGTGTTCTTCGAGCCATTGACGGACGCGGGTTTCATCGTCCATAAATAGCTTTTGTATGACAAGCGTGGCATTGGACTTTCCAGTGCCGTAGTTGCCGGTTATCCACACCGATTTCGCACCAGAAACGAGAACCGATAAAAGCGTTTTACAGATGTCCTCGAACTCAGTATGCGGATAAAAATCGAGCCACCGATCAGGCGTCTTGTTTATTTCTGCGGCTGTCATTACCGGGCAATAATCGTCCGCGACAGTGAAAAAGTCTGAATAGTGTCTCATCTTACTATTCCCCCAGTACTAAGTTTATAATATCTTCCAGCGTGTGTTTTTGTGGGTAAACTTCTAAGCCGTCATTGCCGTGGGTAAACGTCGTAGAGATATAATCGGGATAACGGGTACGCAAGCCCTCGCATTGTCTCTTGAACGTATCGGGTGTAATGCCGAACGCCACGAGCGGAGAAACAAAGGTAGAATCCACGTCAGCCGTGAGCAGTTCACGCACCGTGAAACTCCCACGCTCGGCAAGGTCGGCGATAAGGTATAAACCGTAGAGAATGGTCAGCGGCTGCACGTCCTTTGCCTTGCGAGTTAAAGTCTTCATTGTGTTTCCTTTGGACTCGATCGAAACTACCCCGTCAGATTCTCCCAACGGAGAATTTTTCAGCATATTCTTCAGCGATTGCAACCCACCCTTTACCACCGAATCGGTCAATGTCGGATTGTTTTCCCTTAAATTTCCTTCAAGCTGTTCTGGGGTATTAACTTGGTCAATGGTCGCTGAAGTCACGTACCAATTCACAAGAACTGAGTTGTTCGATAAGCCCATCCAAATGAAGTCCCACCCCAATGAGTACCGAACACCATATTTTTCAAACATAGAAACGAGTTTTGTCAGTGTATGCCCATCCGCATTTGTCAAAAGAGCTTCTTTGAACCAATTCCGAGCAGCCGGAACCATGTTCTTGCCAAGCGGATGCCCCTCATACCAAGGGAAAAACATGTCCTTCAATTCGACTAAGGCAGAAACATAAGCCTCTTGCAAGCCGAATGTCTTGTAGGAATGGATTTTCACCATCTTTGATTGCGTTTTTTCTGGCTCTCTCATAGAAAAATACCTCCAACATGAATTATCAATATCATAACAGTTACGGCACTTGATGCATTTGTTTCTATCAATTTTTAGTTTCCCGTTCTTGACAGTTATCGCACCATATACACATTCGGCTTCGCAACAACGACACGCAACACAGGCTGAAACTTTTTTTAAGAACGAGCGAATCAATGGTAACATCACGGCTTTCTCGTCGTCTGAAGAAAATTCGAATGTTGCAATGCCACCGCCCGTATACGGGGCTTTATATGTGATTGGTATTCCGCCATCAATAGAGTGTGGAAGCTTTAATAGCTGCTGCTCGGTATTACGCTCTTTGACAACTGTACCAATCGTTTTAATCCACTCGTAAAATTTCTCCTTTGAAAAGCTCGGACTTTGAAATTTGACCGTCAAGTCATCGGCACTTTCGAGTGTGCTAACAATTGGTTCTCGCAAGACCGTGCCGCTTTTCCGAGCCTGCCAACCGTCACTCAAAAACTCAAATCTATCGTCAGCATTGTTGAAAGACTTGGAACTCGTTTGAATAATGACATCGCAATAGTGCTTTACTTCGTGCGGATACATTTTGCCAATAAGAGCAATGTGGCTACCTGCCGATTCCGGACACATCAAGCAACCCACGCGGGTCAAGCCCTTTTTGTATGCGCAATTGATAATCAGGTCGTTGGCGAAGATATACAGCCACAACTCATGCGCGCCCCAATCGAGAATTGGCATCCGGTTCATCTGTGAGGCGTTCTTTGCACCGTCCGTGGCATCTTCGTAAAACGAGCGGCTGTAGCTCTCATCGCCGCGAACGCCAACAAACGCCATAACCTTTATAGCCGACTTGCGCAGTTTCTTTTTAAGGCACATCAGAGCGGGGGTGCTTTTATGTACCGAACAACACCACCGAATTGTGCGCGACGGTGGGGCAAATACCCTCCAGTTCTCAAGAGCGGACGTTTCCGCTTTGGCGGTGATAAACTCGCGCTCTGGGTAGCGGGTCTTAATCTCTTCCCAAACCTTATAGGTATCCGGCAGTTCCATATCGGTGTCGGAAAAAACAACCGGCACGGAAAGCGGCAACACCCTGTGGCAGATATCGAGCAGAGCTAAGGAATCCTTGCCACCCGAAAAAGCGATGTAGGCGATATCGCAACGCTTTATGCTTTCATCATATAGTTCCTTAGTCCGGCGTTTTGCATCGGCGACAACGATGTCCATTATTTTGGCGTTCGCCGCCACCATTGCCTCCACGTCCACCGGCTCAAGTTTCATTTTGCCATCAAAGAATGTCTGTATATTCAGCGATTTTCCGTACTGCGTATTATTAAGCTGCGCTACTTTACGCCCGCAGGGTTCGCCTTTCTCGTCAACGTCTGCTATCAGATATGTATTCTTCATACCCCACATCAGCGGGCGGGTCTCGTGGCGGTCGTATTCAAAATAACGCCCAAGCCCAGTGAGCGAAAGTTCCGGGGCGAATACGGGACGTATTTCACTCGCCATATATTTTCCAGTCTGTGTAGTCAGCAGATAACCACGCGTTTTTTTATCAAAGACATATGAGTACACTTAGCTTGTTACCTCTCCAAAGATATTGTATTTCCACTCTCGGCGAGGTTCTGCTTTATAGAATGCGGCTATGAGCCGCCTATAAGTATCCCAATCAGGCAGATTGTATTCTGCTTTGAAGTTTACGCCCAGTTTAAGTGAAAGAGTTATATGTAGAGCGTCTTGCGTCGGGTCAAGCCCGATGTCGCTAAGCCGCTCCAAAGCCTCGGCAAGCACCTCTGAAAAGTTCTCCGGCAAGCCGAGTGCGTCAAATGTCTGATAGCATACGCTATCGTTTATTTCAACACGAATCAATTCGTCAGCAGCACACTGCCTAATTATCTTGCCAAGCAAGTCGGTAGAGAACGCGCAGAATTTGGTGTGCAAATCGTCCTCATTGCACGAGCCGTAATACTCCTCGATAATAACAGATACGATTTTTGTCGCGACTTCCTTAAATGTACTCCAAACCGCACCGTTGCTATAACGCGCTATTCTGTTGCCGATATATGGGGCTTGAACGCAACGGATGCCGCTCTTACCAATTTGCTCATAGAAATTTTCAAAATCATCCGCATTCCGTATGCAGTTTGGATTAACCTTGTCCTCATACAGCTTATAAAATTCGGGGATCTCAAAACAACCATACTCTTCAAGATAGCTGTCGGCAAAATCAATGATGTCTTTGCGAGTTGTGGTATCGGCAACTATGTCAATCAAGAAATAGATGCCATCATCTCTGCGGAACATTATGCGCTTTAGCGCTGACTGCATACACCTGTCAATTTCCACGCCAGAGGCGCTTGAAAGAAGATTGACATAGGTAGTGTCAAAGCGGAAGCCCGAAGTATAGTTCTTGTTTAATGCATCGACCACGGCATCGGGAACGCTCGGTTCAGAAATAGCCACCGAATTCGCACTGAGCAACTCAGGGTAGTTTTCATCAAGGAATTCTTTCAGCATACGCAAAGAGCGTAGATACCCACGCGCCGAACCTGACGGATTGTTGGTTTGGGTCGGGTTATCCGTATAGAAGTGCTCAATCGCATCATACGCCTTTTGCAGACCATCATCAGCGGTCAAAGCTTCCTCAAGCGTTATACCTCGCCTGTTGTTATATAAATAGTAGGCATCCGAATAGTGCATTGTAACCGTACCGCTGCTCCATTCGGGGTTATGCGTGGCGAGCCACGCTCGAAATGCATCACGGACGGTCTGCTGGGCAAACCGTGCGGAGTCGTCCTTGATTATATTCATTGGTCGCATTCCTCCCGCGCTTTGTTTCGGAACATATGTGATATTCACGTCGTTAAGGTCAACACCACAAAATTCGCAGAGTTTGCCTATCGTGAACACTAAATCTTTTATGCTTAGGTTAACATTTATCCAGTAGCCATTCGAAAGTTGTCGTGCAGAAAACCTCGGCTTTTCTTTGAGCAAAAACTCTCGTTCGCCGTTTGGATACAGGCTCGTGTGATATAGCTCCATTGCTTTCGGCTTGCTCTGTAGAAAATCCTCTGTCAACGAAACAAGAACATCTCGCCAATTCCTGCCGGAGAAGCTCTTTCTCTCTACAACACAAGTTTGCGGGTCACATCCCGTGCAAAATTCAGGGTGAGCAAAATCGACATGTTGAGGCTCTGCGGTAAGCTGTCGCGGTATTTCTTTTGTTGTTTGGGATGTCGAGGCAATAACGACGCTTTGGACATTTTTCCCGGGTTGCCCGTTCTCTTCGAGATGTTCCATATAACGCCTGTATGCTGCTAATCCCGCTGAAAACTGACCGTGCCACAATGTTCTGTTTACATCGGTATAGTTTGGTGACGCTTTGAATGCTATCCACAGCTCATCGAACTCCAACAAGGTGTGACATCCAAACACATTCCGGTTTTGCGAGTCTTCCAATATTAGCTTTCTTGGCGCATTCCGTAAAGCCCCCATATACGCTCGAGCAACGTTTTTTAAGTATAGAGTCCCGTTGGCGTTGGGCTGCGTAATCAACCAAGCGACAACAGAATCTGAGTTTATATCTTCTCGTATTATATTTTCAAATTCGATAGCCGCTTCCCCCTCTTTCTCTTCGGCGATAAATGCGACCGCTTTTTTGACAGCAAACGGTTTCTCTTTAAGAAACTTTGCATAAAGTTGCCCCACAAACGTAAAAACTTTGTAGGTATCTTTTTGCGTAATTCTCAGCAACTTTGCATCCATAACCTTCTGGTAGACAGTCTTGTAAACGCTCGGATTAGAAATCTCCCAGATGCTGCACGAATTTTTTTTGCTGATTATATACTTGGAAACCTTGTCAAGACATTCAATTGCCACTTGTGGAGAAATCTTTTTGGCATTGCCGGCGACAAGCCATTTCTGGAATTCATCTCTCATATCCAAAGAAGCGTACATCAAGGAAGTCGACGCATCGGCGGGTGTTTCGGTTAATATTTAAGTTACCTAATGCAGTCATTCCTTGACCCCCTTCTTTCAATCTTATTCTTTCGACGATCTGTCGGTGTTGCCGGTCACTTTATCCTGGACTAAATCCGTCCGTCAGTCAAATTAAAATGGACTAAGAAGAATAACCCTGTTGGTTACAAGACCAGCAGGGTTTTGTTCTTCGCCCGGTATAATTGCATGCATAACCACCTACGGTATTTCCCCCCTTGTCGCCCTCTGGAGTCCATGCTGTCCATTAGACCATGAGAAACTATAATTTAAATAAAAATATTCTTACTGATATATTGACAAAAACGATGGCTAAAGTTAATGTATATTAAGTAGATGAATAGAATCATATTAATCTAATCGTAAAATTTTTATTTTCGCTCAACTAATTTTTCTCCGGTTCAGATGTAAATTGATCAGATTATTACATGATGACGGTGAGTAACGCCTTTTAACCTGGCTTTCCCATCAGTCAAGCTTGTAGGATGATCCAAGAATTATTTTTAATTAACTAATTAGAGGAGCATTCCTGTAATAAATAAAAACGGCCTTTGAAAAACGAGACGCTCATCAATACAATGGTAATGTGCTGATCATGGCTTGAAAGGCACAAAACCAAATTGAGGAGGCGTCTCTATATGAAGCGTACACAAAACGAGAAGATTTCGCAAATAAAGATTGAAACGCTGGTGGTCGGAATCGACATTGGGAAAGAAACCCACTACGCCAGAGCCTTTGATTACAGAGGAATTGAGCTGGCTAAACTGCTGATATTCAGCAACACGGCGGAAGGATTCGAACTCCTGGACCGATGGATGCTCAACACATGCAGGCAGCAAAGTAAGACAGAAGTCATCGCCGGCTTTGAACCCACTGGACATTACTGGTTTACACTGGGAGACCACCTCAAGCGACAGGGCCATAAACTAGCGATAGTCAACCCTTTTCATGTCAAGCGGACCAAGGAATTGGATGATAACAGCCCAACAAAGAACGACCGAAAAGATCCCAAGACAATCGCCATGTTAGTCAAAGATGGGCGTTACCGGGATGTGTACATACCCGACGACATCTACCAAGAACTACGCGAAGCGGTGGCTGAAAGGGAACGGCTGCAAAAGCAGCTCAATGCCACACACAACATGGTTATTCGCTGGCTGGACATCCGGTTTCCAGAGTTTGCAGGAGTATTTAAGAAATGGACAGGGAAAACAGCGCTTCTGACGCTCCGAACCTTTCCAACACCAGCTTTAGTTTTGGAGGCGGGAGCAGAAAAAATACTAGCCAAATGGAGGACAGTTGTCAAGCGATCCATAGGTATAAAAAGAGCGCAGGCGTTGGTAAAAGCAGCGTCCAACAGCATCGGCAAAACGAACGGTCATATAGCCTCGGAAGCAGTCCTGCAGAATCTGCTTACAGAATACGAATTTTATCACGCGCAGCATGAACAAATAGAACAATTGATGCGGGAACTGTTGATTCAGGTGCCAAACGCAACTAAACTGCTGGGTATCAAAGGGGTTGGTTTGGTTACAGCTACAACCTTTGTTGGTGAAATCGGAGATATTAACAGATTCGAACACCCGCGCCAGATACAAAAACTGGCCGGATGCAACCTGGTTGAAAACAGTTCCGGCAAACACAAAGGAAAGATCACTATCAGTCACCGGGGACGGAAGCGACTACGGCACGGACTGTTCATGGCCATGATCGCCATCCTGGGTAAAAACCCTGAGTTTCAGGAACTGCATCACCGCAACCAAACAAGAAAAAACAACCCGCTAAACAAAATGCAATCCATTATTGCCCTCTGTGGCAAACTTATCCGGATATTCTATACCATTTTAAGTAAGGGAGTTGACTACAATCCGGAAAAGATGATGGGTGATATTCAACAATCGGTAAAAGCCGCATAAAGTTACCGGTGGTACCTAACAAATGATGTAGAGCAACAAGATCACATTATCGCTGGGTAGGAAAGTACCGCAGATACCCGGGCGAAGATGCTAACGTCCAAAATAGTTACTTTCAGGTTTTAAGCGTTCTTTGAAAACGGAGAGCCGGGACAGTCAGGTTGAATTTATCCATAAGGGCATTGACCCGGTCTAGGAGCATGACTGACGTTCCACCTCTTGGATAGGCAGGACGAAGGAATTTAGGGCAAAGACCCAGGAAGACATGGGAGGTTTGCTGCCAGGAGATGATGTGGAATCCCACTGGCCATGATACAAAAAATCACGCGGGCTTAGTTTGATTCGCACACCGTCATCCATAATTACACATTGATGTAAAAAACAAGAGTACTGCTGTCCGATAATAATATGAAATACTAAGATAAAAGAAGATATTCAAAGATAATCAAAGTATGTTAAGGGAGTATGTTAAGGGAGGCATATCATGCGAGAACTTGGCAGTACAGGAGAAAAAGAGATTACAAGGGCCATAGTCGGCGAATTTTTAACTCAATTTTATGAATATGTTCAGTGTGATTGTATTATTGTCGGCGGAGGCCCCAGCGGGCTTGTAGCCGGCGCAAGGCTAGCCAAAGACGGAAAGAAAGTCCTGATCATTGAAAGGAATAATTATCTGGGAGGCGGTTTCTGGATCGGGGGTTACTTGATGAACAAGTTGACCATCAGACACCCGGCGGAAAAAATCCTGGACGAACTTAGCATACCCTATAAAGAAGTTGAACCCGGTCTTTTTGTTGCCGATGGGCCTCACGCCTGTTCAAAACTCATCGCCTGGGCATGTGATTGCGGTGTTCGTTTCTTAAACATGACAAGTTTTGACGATCTGGTTTTAAAGGAAGATAAAAGGGCTGCGGGGGTCGTAATCAACTGGACACCAATATCTGCCTTGCCAAGAGAAATTACTTGTGTTGATCCTGTTGCCCTGGAATCCAAACTGGTCATCGACGCTACCGGCCACGACGCCCAGGTAGTTAAAAAACTTGAAGAACGGGGGCTAATCAAAACCAAAGGATTCGGAGCTATGTGGGTGGAAAGATCAGAGGATCTGGTTGTTGAAAATACTTGTGAGGCATACCCCGGTCTGATTGTAGTCGGCATGGCGGTATCAACCACTTTTGGGCTGCCGAGGATGGGTCCGACCTTTGGATCGATGCTCAGATCAGGAGAAATGGGGTACAAGGCTGCCTTAAAAATACTAGGTTAATAATAAATTCATAACAAGTTAGGGGTGGCTTAAAAGCTGGTATTTGTTCCGCTTGACCGGTTTTCATGGCGAGGGAGTCTTCTCTTTTAAAGTTTCCCCGGGTGTTATTTTCAATGCCCTCGAAGGGGAGAAGAAATTGTGTGTTTAATTGCTGGATGTAGGGGAAATACAATGTTTAAAGACATTATTGGGAAAATTGATCATGAAGAGGAACTTACAAAGAAGGATTTGACTTGCTTACTCAGCCTTGAAGATGAGGAAGAATTGGATCATATCTATAAAAAAGCGGACGACTTCCGGAAAAAGTATATCGGTGATGAAGTTCACCTGCGGGGCTTAATAGAGTTTTCATAATCATTTATAAATAACAAGGGAGTATGACATTATGCAGTGCCGGTCCGTTAAGCTCACTAACGGAAACGGCTTCTGCAGCATGCCAAACCCCCGTTTTGTTTTTTTGCCGGATCCGGCGGTTTAAATGCAGGCGCTATTCTTCTTGAAACAATGGCGTGCTCAGGTATCTCTCCCCGGTATCGGGAAGGATGACTACGATAAGCTTACCCTGGTTTTCATCCCGGCGGGCTGCCTCCAGGGCTGCGAAAGCTGCCGCGCCCGAGGATATCCCGACCAGCAATCCTTCTTCCCTGGCCAGACGGCGTCCCGTTTCAAAGGCATCCTGGTTGCTTACCCTGATAATTTCATCCACCAGAGTCAGGTCTAACACACCGGGAATAAACCCGGCGCCAATCCCCTGGATCTTGTGTGGTCCCGGTTGCCCTCCGGATAGAACCGGCGAATCGGAAGGTTCGACTGCAATTGCCTTAAATTGGGGCTTGCGTGGCTTAATTACCTGGGCGACGCCGGTAATAGTGCCGCCTGTACCCACACCACCGACGACAATGTCTGCCTGACCGCCGGTGTCTTCCCAGATCTCCTCTGCGGTTGTCAGCCGGTGGATCTCGGGGTTGGACGGATTTTCAAACTGCTGTGGAACGAACGAATTGGGTATTTCCTTGGCCAGTTCCTCAGCTTTCTGCACCGCTCCCTTCATTCCCTGAACCCCCGGTGTGAGCACAAGTTCGGCTCCGTACGCTTTTAACAGGTTTCGGCGCTCAATGCTCATGGTTTCAGGCATGGTCAGAATCAGGCGGTAGCCGCGGCTGGCGGCCACAAAGGCCAGAGCTATTCCTGTGTTGCCGCTGGTCGGCTCGATAATAACTGAGCCGGGATGCAGTAATCCCTGTTCCTCAGCCCGGCGGATCATGTTAAATCCAATACGGTCTTTTACGCTTCCGGCCGGATTAAAGGATTCCAGCTTGCCCACCAAATCAGCTTTGGCTCCTACCGATATCCGGCTGAGCCGCAGCAGCGGTGTTTTGCCGATTAATTCAGTCAGACTGTTTGCTATTTTTGGCATTTTCCCCACTCCTTTTTTTATTTTTACTTTAAAATGATGACCTAATATCAATAGATTAATTATATTATAATTCCGATTGACATACTATTATATTAAACGAACAAAATTTTCCTGTCAATATCTTTTTAGAAAAATGAGCAAGAAACCTCAAATACAATACATGTTGGCTTCTCCGGCCAGCCTGATTTTTTCGGCTTCTTTGCAGAGATCATCCAGTGTTGTATTGTCTACTACGGATGCTATTGATTCTCTGATTCTTTCCCATAATATCCGCGTGACACATGTATCAAAACGGTCGCATGACTCGGGATTTTCTTCTTTTACGCAGCCGGTTGGACCAAGCGGGCCATCCAGGCATCTTATTATCTCGCCTACTGTTATCTGAAACGGCTTCCGTTCCAGAAGGTATCCGCCCTGCGAACCCCTGACGCTGCGCACAAGCCCTCCCTTGCGAAGATCGGTCATCACCTGTTCCAGGTATCCTTCAGATATCTCCTGCCTTTCCGCCACTTGCGCAAGCGGTATGGTTACATTCGGATTGTAATGCAGCGCCAGATCTACCATAGCTCTCAGCCCGTACCTGGTTCGTGTGGAGAACCTCAAGGGTGAACACCTCGCTTAAAAATATTCCTACAAAGTTGATTGTATATATACCCAATTGTATTTCTTGCTATTCTATCCTGTAAACACGGCCCTGTCAAAAAAATTTCAAGATTTTATTCTGAGCGGCGAGATAACTGCTTTCCTGAAGAGTTATGTTTCTGGAATAAATGCGGGACTGGCGCGGGTTCAAAGAAAAAATACTCTGGTGAAAAAATGTTGTTGACAAATTACTATATCTAATATTATATTACTATATAATATTAAAACAATAATAATACTGTCTTATCCAGAGAAGGGGAGGGATTGGCCCGATGAACCTTCAGCAACCTGAAAGCTCTTGCTTGGAAGGTGCTAATTCCTGCCGGAACACCGGAAAGATAAGAAGAAATAATATGAGCCTCTTCTTATCTTTGGAAGAGGTTCTCTTTTTTGGGCAATGACTTTTATCCAGAGGTGTAAATAAAATGAGTGATCCGCTTAATCTGCTTAATGAAAAATCAGCCAAGTATTCAGGACCGGACTCTTCGCGTTCTGTAGGATGGGTTGTCTCCCGCAGTGTCTTGCTTGCTGACGAAGAGAATCCCCTCCCGCTTGATTGCGGGAAAACAATCGCTCCCGTATATGTTGAATATGAAGTATACGGTGAGTTGAACGAGGCAAAGGATAACGCTATTCTTATCTTTCACGCCCTGTCGGGGGATGCCCATGTCGCCGGCTGGTCTAAAAATGCTGATCAATTGGGGCGTCCCTGGTTAAAGAACCGTCCTGGCTGGTGGGATGATATGGTGGGTCCCGGGAAGGCTTTCGACACGAAAAAATTTTTTATAATCTGCTCCAATATTCTGGGAAGCTGCTACGGCACAACAGGTCCCGCATCCATTGATCCCGTCACCGGCCGGCCTTATGGATTAGGTTTTCCTGTGATAACGGTAGGAGACTGGGTAAGGCTTCAGGAACGGCTGGTGACTTACCTTGGAATTAAACGTTTGTATGCTGTGGCCGGGGGATCTATTGGCGGCCAGCAGGCATTGGAGTGGGCGCTGGCTTATCCCGACCGGGTAGAAAGGGCGTTAATTATTGCTTCATCACCCCGCTTAAGCGACCAGGGGCTGTCTTTTAACGTTATTGCCAGATACGCTATCAGGACCGATCCCAATTTTCATTCAGGTGATTATTACGGTGGTTCCACTCCCGACCGGGGGCTTTCGGTTGCCCGGATGTTGGGTCATATTACGTATCTATCAGAAATTTCCATGCAGAATAAATTCGGCCGCAAGTTTTGCAACGGCGCCGGACCGGGATATCATCTTGGCGTGGATTTCGAAGTAGAGGGCTATCTGCGGCACCAGTCAGAGTCGTTCGTAGAAAGATTTGACGCAAACAGTTATTTATTTATCACCAGGGCTGCGGATTACTATGACGCATCCTTGCGGGGAGACGGAAATCTTGATCAGGCGTGTCAGAGCATCCAGTGCCGGACGCTGCTGGTATCATTTTCATCCGACTGGCTTTATCCTCCGGAACACATGAAAGAACTGGCCCTGGCCATGTCCCGCAACAGAAAGCATGTCAGTTACGTTAACATTCCCTCGTCATATGGCCATGATGCTTTTCTGCTTGAAGTAGACAGGTTGTCTCACGTAGTGAAGAGCTTTCTGGAAGGGGGCACGGAATGAAAATGCTTAAAAAAAGCCGGTGGGACCATGACGCAATTTATGAAATTATTCCCGAAAGGGCTACCGTGCTTGACCTGGGCTGCGGTGATGGTGAGCTGCTGGCCAGGCTGATTAAAAATAAACTTGTGCTGGGACTTGGTATAGAAAAAGACATTGATCAGGTTGCTCAATCCATTACCAGGGAGGTTCCTGTTGTTAACCTGGATCTGGATGAAGGGATTGCCGGGTTTCCGGATAAGCATTTTGATTTTGTTGTGCTTGAAAAGACGCTTCAGGTGGTTAACAAACCAATTTTTGTACTTAATGAAATGCTGCGTGTTGGAGGCTCGGGCATCATCAGTTTTCCGAACTTCGGGCACCGGCTTGTAGTCGAATATCTCGCCTCGACGGGCCGGATGCCGATTACTCCGGCGCTTCCTTACCAGTGGTACGACACGCCGAATATTCATCTTTTTACGGTAAGAAACTTCCTTGATTGGGTCGGGGCAAATAATGTACGGGTAATACAAGGATTATCAACGATTGACGGTATGGTAAACCCCTTTCGGGAAGATGACGACGCTCGCGCCGAAGAAGTTCTGTTTGTCGTGTCTTCAGAGTAACAGTTCAATGCAAAATAACCCTTTTAAGGCGTGCCAAAGAAAATGGAAAGAGGTAACAAGTCAAAGATGTACGCGATGACAATACTATGCCTGCCTGGTTCACGAAAATAGTTGCCAAAAGATACAGGAGGACAAAATCTGAAAGAAATTCTTTCATGACATTTTATGCCTCAGAAAGGAATGGTTATAAAAATGACTGAAAAGAAATTAAGCTTTGACACTCTGGCTGTCCATGCCGGTCAGCGGGTTGACCCGACTACCAATGCCAGAGCAGTGCCTATCTATCAGACTACTTCTTATGTTTTCAACAACGCCGACCATGCGGCGAACCTGTTTGGACTAAAAGGATTCGGCAATATCTACACCAGGATTATGAATCCTACCTGGGATATTCTGGAGCAAAGAATTGCCGCTTTGGAAGGCGGAGCGGCGGCGCTGGTTACAGCGTCAGGTCAGGCGGCCATAACATATTCCATATTAAACATTGCCCGCACCGGTGATGAGATCATTTCCGCGAACAGCCTTTATGGCGGCACCTACAACCTTTTTTCACAGACCTTCCCCAAGTTTGGAATCAAGGTTACTTTTGTTGATCCGCAGGATCCGGAAAGCTTCCGGGAGGCTATCACACCTAAGACAAAGGCAATCTATATGGAAAATCTCGGCAACCCGAAGCTGGACGTGCCTGACTTCGAGGCAGTCACAGCAATCGCGCACGAGGCGGGAATCCCTGTTATAGTTGACAATACTTTGCCAACACCCTACTTATGCCGTCCTATCGAGTACGGTGTGGATGTTGTCGTTCACTCGGCGACAAAGTTTATCGGTGGTCACGGCACTTCAATCGGCGGAGTGATTGTAGATTCAGGAAAGTTCAACTGGGCTAACGGCAATTTCCAGGACTTCACCACTCCCGATCCCAGTTACAATGGGATAGTCTACAGCGAAGCATTCGGCAATTTAGCCTACATACTTAAAGTACGGCTTCAGCTGTTAAGAGATATCGGCGCTTGCTTAAGCCCTTTTAATGCCTTTCTATTCCTGCAGGGTTTGGAAACTTTGCACTTAAGGGTGCAAAAGCATAGTGACAACGCTCTGGCAGTCGCTCGTTTTCTGGATGGCCACCCGGCCGTAACCTGGGTAAATTATACCGGTCTGCCTGATCATCCTTCCCATGCCAAGGCAAAGAAATATCTGCAAAACGGTTTTGGGGCGATCCTGGCATTCGGCATCAGGGGAGGAAAAGAAGCCGGCCGCAAACTTATGGATAATCTTAAACTATTTTCTCTGCTGGCCAATGTCGGTGACGCCAAATCGCTTGTCATTCACCCTGCCACCACCACTCACAGCCAGCTTACCCCGGAAGAGCAGATCAGCGCCGGAGTAACCGAGGATCTGGTCAGGCTCTCAGTAGGCATTGAAGATATCCGGGATATTCTTGACGATCTGGATCAGGGCCTGAAAGCCGGTCAAGGGTAAAAAAGTAAGGGGAGAGTATACGTTGTTCAACAGGTACTCGAGACAAATTATTTTCCCCGGCATAGGCAAAAAAGGGCAGAAGAAATTACTGGACAGTACAGTGGTTATTATCGGCTGTGGCGCGCTGGGTTCTATCGCCGCCACAGCTCTTAGATGTTTCCTTTTATAATCGGTTCCCTCCAGGCTACGGAAGCAATTAAAATTCTGGTCGGGGCAGGGGAAGCGAACCGCAAATTAAACTATATTGATGTTTGGGTTTCGGGTGGAATCTTTGATGCGTTTGAAGTCAATCCGAGTAAAAGCTGCCCGGCCTGTCACGGGAATTATGAGTTTTTAGAAGGCGGGTTTAGTTCAACAACAACTATGCTTTGCGGCCAAAACTCAGTCCAATTGATTAACCCCGGAGTAGAAAATATATCCCTGAAGGAATTGGAGGAGCGTTTAAAACCCTTGGGAGAAACTGCCTGCAGTGAATTCATGCTGCGTTTTATCATTGATGAATTTGAAATGGTAGTGTTTCCCGATGGAAGAGCAATTGTTAAAAATACCACGGATGAGTCCACAGCGCGTTCTCTTTACGCAAAATATGTCGGCAGGTAAGGAGGTAAAAACTATTTGATCTACCTGGATAACGCAGCGACATCCTGGCCGAAACCGGAAGAAACGCTCGAAGCAATGGATCTTTTCTTGCGCTATAAGGGGGGTAATCCGGGGCGGGGCGGTCACAGCATGGCTCTTGAAGCCGAAAAGACCGTTGAAGAGACAAGGCTTCCCATTGCCCGTTTATTTAATATTCCAGATAAGGAGCGTGTTATTTTTACCCTCAACTGTACTGATGCTCTGAATATTGGCCTGAAGGGATTTCTAAAGCCCGGACAGCATGTGCTGACCGATTGTATTGGGCACAACTCCATGGTTCGGCCTCTTAGAAAGCTGGAAAGTCAGGGGGTCAAAGTTACGAAAATAAAACCGTCCGCTGAAGATGGCGCGCTGACTCCCTCGGATATAGAAAAGAACATAACATCTGATACGAAGCTGCTTGCGGTTACACATGCTTCAAATGTGACGGGAGTTGTTCAACCTGTTCAAGAGTACGGGGATATAGCAAAAAAGCACGGCCTGGTTTTTATGGTTGACGCCGCTCAAACCGCAGGCATGTATCCAATTGACATTCAGGAAAGTAATATAGACCTTTTGTCCCTTCCGGGGCATAAGGGGCTTTTGGGCCCGCCGGGGACGGGAGTATTGTATGTTGGTGATCGAGTCGACCTGGATACTTTGCGTGAAGGAGGAACCGGTGTATATTCTGAACAGGAAGAACAGCCCCATACCTTTCCATACGGGTATGAGAGCGGGACTCTGAACACGGTCGGTATAGCCGGGCTTGGAGCGGGCGTTAAATTTATATTAATTTATATTAAAGGAAGGTCTGGAGAAAATTTTCTCCCATAAAAAATTATTGTTGGACAGGCTGGCCCGGGGTCTGGCCCGGATTCCGGGAATAACTTTATACAAGACCGGCGCCAGCTGCCAACAAGCCGCGGTGCTTTCTTTAAACCTTAAAGGTTTCGAACCTGGGGAAGCGTGCGCCGTTTTAGATCAGGCTTTTGATATAAAAGCGAGAGCAGGCCTTCACTGTGCGCCGGCGGCGCACAAAACATTTGGAACTTTTCCTGCCGGCACAATACGTCTCAGTCCCGGTTATTTCAACACAACAGATGAAATAGACTTTACTCTTGATGCTTTTAAAAAATCTCTCTAAGCTCATTAAAATAACGGAATAACAACAGCTGAGTCGTTTCAGATTTAGTTCTGATATAGCTTCTTCCGGGGGTTGCCCTTTGTCTTTCACTGCTGTCTTCTTTATGATTATTTAGGCAGCATTACCGTAAATTCAGTGCCCTCGCCGACACGGCTGTCCACAGTCACCCTACCCCCATGAGCGTCGATAATGGCTTTTACAATCGTCAAACCCACTCCGGATCCGCCTGTTTCACGGTTCCGGGATTTATCCGCACGGTAAAAACGTTCAAAAATGTAGGGCGCATCTTCAGCCGCGATTCCAATACCTGTATCTCTGATCTTTAATATTACCTGATCCTTTTCTTGTTCAATCGTGATGTTGATTGTTCCCCCGTCCGGTGAGTATTTTAAAGCATTGGACAAAAGGTTGACGACTACCTGACTGATTTTGTCCCGGTCCGCGAAGATAGGTTTCAACAGCGGTTCCTTTGCCCTGGCCTCAGGTGAACCGCTAAAGATTATACAATTTGCTTTGCTGGCGCTAGGTTTGACAATATCGTTAATAACAGCATATAAAATAAACAAGCATACTTTCATTGATAGTAAAAAGAATATTGTTCCCTTTGTGCCGTATGCTGTTTTATTAGTCATCTTGACACTGGCGAATGCATATTTATTTATCTTGCCCATGAGCATGAGAATGTAAACAAATAAGAGAATTCAGACGGCACGTATCATTTTGTTGGAACAATCCCCGCCTGCCGCACAGGAATAGAATATAAATTGTTTACGGAAAGTCGGTCCTGGAAGTTTGTCCGCAGTGACATCCGGACTTTTTTTTAAATTGTATTGACACAATACCAATCATAATATAGAATAACCATGGGTATAGTAATATATAATTACTTTTATTTGTTGACCAGAAAACTGGAGGCTAGGAAGTTTGTCCATTGGGCAGGCTGCTTGGCCTTTTTTGTTAAAATAGGTTAAACGAAAGGGGGCAGGGAATGTATCGTGTGAAAATATACATTGTACTTCATTGACTGATAAATGGTTCTGGTAAAAAATTACATAAGGGAGGAAAAGGTAGATTGAACAAAAGAATTATTGCCCTGCTGGTATCGCTGTTTGCGCTGGCGGTACTAATCAGCGGCTGCAGCGCCAAGAAGGCTGCTGCGCCCAGTTCCGAAGCGCCTAAAAAGCTTACAGACTTCAAGGTGGGCTATCTGAATTCCACCGGGCATATCCTCTATTTTATCGCCCAGGAGAAGGGCTATTTTAAAGAAGAGGGACTTAATACCGAACTTTTCCAGTTTAATAATTCCGGCGAGGGGCTTAACGCCATTGTGGCCGGGAAACTGGACGCCGGTTCTTTCGGTACGGCGCCGCCCCTAACTTTCATCTCCAAGGGGAACGACCTGACCATTTTCGGCGGGCAAATGACGGAAGGGCACGCCGTTATCGCCAAGCCGGAAAAAGCTGGTGAATTAAAGGACCTGAAAAGTTTCAAGGGGAAAACCATAGCGAACGTAAGGCTTTCCACGGGAGACATTGTTTTCAGAGGCGCTTTTGCCCGGGCCGGCATCGACTGGAAAAAAGACCTCACCATTCAGGAGTTTGAGTCTCCTGCCGCCGTACTGGAAGCAGTGAAAAAAGGAAGCGTGGACGCGGGTATTGTCTGGACGCCATACAGGCAGTTAGCTCAGCAGCAGGGCCTGGCGCTGGTGAAATTCAGCGGGGAAGTATTCCCCTGCCATCCTTGCTGCCGCCAGGTGGCTTTAACGGAAAAGATTAAGGCCAATCCCCAGGATTACGAAAAGTTTTTAATCGCTCTGATTAAGGCATACAAGTTCTATCAGACCGACCATGCGGGGTCAATTGATATTCTGGCCAAATATATCAAGGTGGACAGAGCGGTGCTGGAAGGAGAAACATACGGCGGGCACATCAGCAGCAATCCGGACCCCAATAAGCAAGGGGTGATAGAATTCTGGGACTTTATGAAACAAATCGGCTATATCAAATCCGATATCAACATTGAAGATCACGTCAATACCGCTATTTATAAAAGCGCACTGGAATCTGTACTGAAAAGCAGCCCAAATGATGAGATCTATAAAAAATTGAAGGCGGATTTCAAAGAATAAGGGAGGGTAGAAGAGTCTACCCTAAAGGGGTAGGCTCTTCTTGATCAGTGACCAAGATTATACTAAGAAATTTAACTTTTAGCTACAAGGACCAAAACGGGGAATATACCGTTTTGAAAGAGATCAATCTTTCTGTAGCTGAAGGAGAATTTATAAGTATCATCGGCCCCAGCGGCTGCGGCAAAAGCACGCTGATCAGCCTTTTTGCCGGCCTGCTCTTTCCCTCTTCCGGCAGCATTTTATTAGACGGCCGGGAAATAATAGGGACCGGGCACGACCGGGGAGTGGTTTTTCAGCATTATTCCCTTTTTCCGTGGATGTCTGCCAGAAAAAACCTGGTTTTCGGCCTTAAACAGGTAAAAAAGGGCAGCAGCCGCAAGGAAATAGAGCAGATTGCCGATACCTATCTGGAGTTGGTCGGCCTGGAAAATTTTAAAGATCATTACCCCTCCCAGCTTTCCGGCGGCATGCAGCAAAGGGTCGCCATCGCCAGGGCCCTGGCCATGGGGCCGGACATTCTGCTGATGGATGAGCCTTTTGGCGCTGTGGATACCAAAAACCGCCTGGCCCTCCAGGAATTATTGCTGAAGTTGTGGGAGGACGGAAAGAAAACCACAACCGTGGTCTTTGTCACCCATGATATTGATGAGGCTATTCTGTTGGCCGACAGGATAATAGTCATGTCCTCGGGTTCCGGAACGATTAAAAAGGAAATTACGGTGCCTTTTACCCGTCCCCGGGACAAAAGCCAGCTGTTCAGAACATCGCCTTATGCGGAGTTAAGAAACAGGCTGGTCGGCTTGTTTTATGACGACTTGCTGGAGGAAAGAGAAGATGAAATTGTCTTCTAGAGGGGGGATTGTGTGAAAAAAATGATTGGTCCGGCCAGCCTGTTTTTTTTGCTGCTGGTCTTGAGCGGGCTGCTTCCGGGAAGATCGGCGCCAGCCGGGAATAACTATTTGATTGGCCTGGCCGTTATTATACAAGTTATTTGTCTAACCAATTTATTCTGGAATAAAAACAAAGCAAAAGTACAGGCCTGCTCTGATGTCGCCGCCTTGGTCATGGCCTTTCTCTGGCTGTGGGATCTGTTTACGGGAAGGCTGGAGATTCTGAATAAATTTCTTTATCCGGCTCCCGGAAATATTTTGAAGCTTTTTACCTCGGAGTTTCCCGTAATGTTAAAGGGCCTTTTCAATTCCATACAATTGCTGGCGGGCGGGTATATTCTGGCGCTTTTAATCGCCATTCCGCTGGCTTTAATCATTGGCTGGAGAGGCAGGCTGTACCTGGCGGTAAAGCCTTTGACAAAAGTGCTGGGACCGATTCCGCCCATTGTGTACATACCCTATGCCATAGCTATTTTGCCGACTTTCAAGGCTTCCTCTGTTTTTGTGATTTTTATCGGCGCTTTCTGGCCTGTTTTTATTAATACGCTGAACGGGGTTTTTAATATTGAGAAAAAGATAATTGACACAGCCAGGATGTTAAATGTGAAAGAAATGCCGATGCTTTTTCAGGTTATCCTGCCCGGCGCCCTGCCTTCCATAATCACCGGCGCCACTATCGGCCTGGTCTTCTCGTTTATTTTGCTTACGGCGGCGGAAATGATTGGGGCTACGTCGGGGATTGGCTGGTATGTCAAGTATTTTTCGGATTTTGCAGATTACCCCCGGGTAATTGTCGGCATCATCTTTATGGGGTTTGTGGTCACAGTGATTACTTATTTCTTTGACCGGGCGGAAAGCTATCTTTTGCGGTGGAGAAGATAATCTTTTAAACGGAGGAATTTTAAATGTCCAAAGACAAGGAAGTCCTTTACAGCGAACTCTCGCAGGCTGTTTTGGAAATGGATGAAGAAAGAAGTGTGCATATCTCCGGGGAAATTGTCGCAGAGCAGTATGACGCGTACGAGGCTGTCGTCCACGGGCTGGCCGACGGCATGGACAGGGCGGGCAGGCTTTTTGAAGAAGAGGAGTATTTTATCCCGGAGCTGCTGATGTGTTCCGATGCCATGTATGCCGGGTTGGAGGTTCTGAAACCGCATCTGAAGCGTGAAGAAAGCGGCGGCAGGAAAAGAGTGGTTATTGGTGTGGTGGAAGGCGACACGCATGATATCGGGAAAAACCTGGTCAAAATCATGCTGGAGACCTCCGGGTTTGATGTCTATGACCTCGGCCGGGATATTTCTCCCCAAAAGTTTGTCGATAAGGCCAAGGAAGTGGGGGCTGAAATCATCGCTGTTTCCACTCTGATGACCACCACTATGGACGCCATGGCTGCAGTAGTGCAGCTTTTACATGAAGAAAAAATAAAGGACAAAATCCGGGTGATGGTCGGCGGCGGTCCCATTTCACAGAGTTTTGCCGATAAAATCGGTGCGGACGGCTACGCCGCCAATGCCGCCGGCGCTGTGCGCCTGGCGAAAAAACTAGCCGGAGGCGCGTAGGGATGACCGCGGACCAGATGACTCCTTTGGAACGATTCAGCGCATATAACCGTGGAGATCCCATCGACAGGCTGCCCTGCGTGCCCATTGTCGGCAATGCCGCGGCCCGGGTAATTGGGGCCCGGGTGTCCGACTTCCGGGGTAACGGCAGGCTGATCGCCAGTGCCCAGGTAGCTGCGTACAAGCTGTTTGGCTATGATGTGATCAGGGTTTTTACCGATCTATATACCCAGGCCGAGGCTATGGGAGCGAAAGTCCACTGCCCGCCGGATGAAACAGCCTACCTGGAAACCCCGGCCCTGACGGATACCTCGGAGATAGACCGCCTGGCGCCGGCCAACCCGTACCGTGACGGGAATCTGCCCGGCCACCTGGAAGCTATGAAAATCGCGCTGGACCAGGTGGGCCATGAAGTAAGCGTGACCGGGGCCATGACAGGGCCGTTTACCAATGCCTCTTTTCTGATCGGGACGGAGAAACTGGTCAGGCTTACTCTTAAAGACCCGGAAAAAGTACACCGCTTATGCGAAATTTCCTTGCAGACCAATTTGAGGTATGCCCGGGCTATGATGGACATCGGCTGTACCCCCAGCCTGACGGACCCCATGTCCTCAAGCATGGTGATCAGTCCGGGCCAGTTTAAAGAGTTCTCCTTTCCGTACTTAAAAAGACTGATTGATTTTATACATACGCGGGGTAAAACGGTTACCTTGCATATCTGCGGCAAGACAAGCAAGATATGGGGCTTGATGGCGGACGCGGGGGCTGACTGCCTGAGCATTGACAATGAGGCCGATTTGTTGGAGGCCAAACAAAAAGTAGGCGGCAGGGTCAGGATTATGGGCAATGTAAGGCCTTCAGAGGTGATGCTGCAAGGGACAACCGGCGATGTGCGGGCAGCTGTGGTTGCCTGCCTGAGGAAAGCATACGACAGTCCCAAAGGTTATATCGTCGCTTCCGGCTGCAGCCTGCCTACCGAGACGCCTCTACGGAATATACAGGCCATGCTGGATACAGTAAGGGAGGCAGGCTATCCGGTAAACATGGAACAGCTTGAAAGAGGGATTAACCATGAATGAATTAAGCCCGCGGGAGAGGCTGATCAGGGTTTTGCGGCGGAAAAAAACCGACCGGCCGCCGGTAATCTGCACCGGGGGCATGATGAACGCAGCTATTGTCGATGTGATGAACAAGACCGGGCATACTCTGCCGGAGGCGCACAGTGACGAGGAGATGATGGCCGAACTGGCCGCTGATGTATATAAGGAGACAGGCTTTGAAAATATAGGCATCCCTTTTTGCATGACGGTGGAGGCCGAGGTTCTGGGGAGCGAGATTGATTTTGGCACGCTGTCCTGTGAGCCGAAGATTGCCCGTGAAACATATCCTTCCGTTTCCCGGATGGAATTTAAAAATATGCAGGCTTTAATTTCTTCAGGGAGAATAGGCGCCGTGGCCCAGGCGGCTTACCGGTTGTCCGCAAAACACCCTGATGTACCGGTTATCGGCAGCCTGACCGGACCTATCAGTACGGCGGCATCTGTTGTCGACCCGCTTACATTTCTGCGGGAACTAAGAAAAGACAAGGAAAATGCGCACCGGGTCATTGATTATGTCAGCCGTTTTTTAGTGGCGTATGCGCAACTGCTGGTGGATAACGGAGCCGCAGTAATTGCCATAGGTGACCCCACATCCACCGGGGAGATACTCGGCCCGAAAATGTTTGAAGAATATGCCGTAAGATATCTCAATAAAATAATCGCCGGAGTGCACAGCCTGAACGTGCCGGTAATTGTGCACATCTGCGGCAACATGAAGGCAGTCAGGCACCTGCTGCCGGCTATCGGCGCGGACGCCATCAGCACCGACGCCCTGGTTAATTTGCGCCTGCTCAAGCAGGATTTCCCCGGCGTCACTACTATGGGCAATCTAAGCACCTATTTGCTCCAGTTCGGCGCCCCGGACAAAATAGCCGGGCAGGCCGAAAGGCTGGTGCGGGACGGGGTTGATATCATTTCCCCGGCCTGTGGGTTAAGCACGTCTTCGGCTCTGGCCAACATCAGGGCAATGACGGATACAGTAAAGGAGAGCTAAACAATGGCTGGAGTCGGCTAAGTATAAGGATTTTAACAGGGTATTTGTTAAATCCATGTGAGAAGGGATGTGAACGGGTGTGAGCGGCAAGGATGTTGTCTTGAAAGCTATCCGGCTGGAAAGGACCGAGCGTCCCCCGGTTGCTCTTTTGTCTGCCGGAGTCTGGACTTTCAACCGTCAGGGGGTTTCCCTGGAGGGGGCGCTGGCCATGGGTCCGCAGCAGGCGGCAGAAATCATTATTCGCACCAATGAAGAGGTGGATTCGGATATTATCTGGCCGGGTTCCGGCTATCACAATATAGTCGTCCGCGGCCTGGGAGGGAAAATAAAATTTCGCGCCAGGGGCGCTCCCGATGTGCAGGAGCCGCTTTTAAAGGATGCGGCAGGCGCTGAAAAAATAGATTTAAGCCGCCTGGACGATGACCAGGGAATTCGCACGCTGTGGCAAATGGCCCGCCACGTGGTCAAAGCGGTAGGAGGAAAGACCCTGGTGGGGTCCAGCCAGTGGGACCCTTTTACGCTGGCGGGAATGGTCTACGGGGTGGAAAAACTGATGCGCGGTATTTATAAGGACCAGCAGGCGGTGCATGAAGTGCTGAACTTTACTTCCGAGCTGTGCTGCCGTTACCTGGAACCGTATGTGGAGGCCGGCTGTGAGATTATTTCCATTGCTGAACCAACTTCGTCGGGCGATATGATTTCGCGTGACCAGTTTGAGAGGTTTTCCCTGCCCTATCTGAAAAAAGTGGCAGGCAGGATAAAGCAAAAAGGGGCGCTGGTGACTATTCATATTTGCGGAAACATTACCAACCGCCTGGATTTAATCCCGGAAAGCGGGGCCGACATTCTTTCTGTAGACTACAAGGTCGATTTGGGAAAAGTGCGCAGTCAGGTTGGCGGCAGGATTGCTTTCGCCGGCAACATGAATCCGGTTGCGGTCATGCAAAATGCTGCGCCGGATGAGGTAAAGGACGCCTGCCGTCTTTGCCTTGAGCAAGCAGGCGCAGGCGACGGCTATGTGCTTATGCCGGGCTGTGATATACCGCCGGGTGTGCCGCTGGAAAACATCAGGGCCATGGTGCAGACGGCGCACAGTTGGAGAAAAGAGGAGGTATAA
>DFZT01000092.1 GCA_002382755.1 Firmicutes bacterium UBA4049
TGGTTAAAAACCTCAGGCATTGATCGGTTTTATGCCGGTATTACAAACCGCCGCTTTTGGAGAAAATCTCCTGTATTCCCGTCAACCCTTCCAGCGCCCCGCAGGCAATTGATAAATGAGGCTTTGAAATTTCAGGTTCCCGCGGGTTGATGCGAACTACCAGCGCCCGGCGCCTTGAACCCAGCCGCTCGCTCAAATTGCGGATTGTGCTGATTGCCGTTCCGGCGCCCATCTCAATTACTACAAAAAGATCCTGCCTGTGGCTGTTTAAGAAATTTTGAAACTTGTCTTCCTGTTCGTCCGAACGTTTGCTCAACCAGGAATAATCCCCGAACATCAGGATATTCGGCCTGGCTGCTGCGCCGCAATGGGGGCATTCCGGAATATACCCGGCAAGTATGGTACTTTCGTCAACGGGTACTTCTTCTTTGTTGCTCCAGATATCCGTCCCGCATGGTTTTACGCACTGCAGATGGTGAATTGAACCATGCGCCTCCCAGATTTTTTCCTCGCTGAAGCCTGCTTTTTGAAATTGTCCGTCTACATTCGAAGTCGCCACAAAATAATCCAGGTTGTAATTCAAAATCCATTGCAGCAGAAGATTAAATCCGCGATGAGGAATAGTGGAGCGGTACAGGTTTGTGCGGTGGCCGTAAAACCCCCAGCCCAAAGCGGGGTCCCTTTCAAAGTGCGCGGGGTTGGCGGCGCTGATAAAGCTCATGCCGAGGCGCTCGTACGCCGGATAGGCGTTCCAGAAGCCCTGGCGGCCGCGAAAATCGGGCAGGCCCGAATCGACGCCCATTCCCGCCCCGGCTGTAATTACCATCGCGCCGGCTTTTTGAATTGCCCGGGCTGCGATTTCGAATTTTCCCGAAAGCTCCATTTCGCTTTTCTCCTGACTAAAAAAGATCTATGGTATAATTTTAGCAGACTATCCGGATGTAAAAAAGGAGATTGATCAATGGAATGCCATGTTGAATTGAATAAGAAAAAATGCTCCTGCACATACGAATCATGCTCGCGCAAGGGGAAGTGCTGCGAATGCATTGAATACCACTGGAAAATGCGTCAGCTGCCGGGCTGCCTTTTCCCTCCGGAAGATGAAAAAACTTATGACCGTTCCCTGGAAAGATTTATAAAAATATATTCACGCAAACCTTAATAACTGCAGTTTCATAAAAAGGCCTGTCTAAACCCTCGTGCCTTCGGATATGTTCTAAAGGAAGCATGAGTCAGTTGATTTTTTCAAGAAAGATGCGTATAATGGAATCAAGTTATTCATTGATTTCAATGCAATACGGAAAGGAGCGTACCTTATGGAACTTGCAAAAATTACTATGCGCGGGCAAATCACGATTCCCGCCGAAATACGCAAAAAGCTGGGTGTCAGGGACGGCGACAAAGTTATTTTCCTTGAGGAAAACGGGCGTATCATCATGGAAAACGCCGCTATGATTTCCCTAAAAAACGCGCAGGACGCTTTTGCGGGAGAAGCAGAACGGCTGGGTTTGAAAACAGAGCAGGACGTTGTAAACCTGGTAAAGGATGTGCGCCGCGAAACATGGGAGAAAAACCATGCGCGTCATGATTGACACCAACGTTCTTCTGTCCGCCCTGCTGTTTCCCGGCCGGCGGATGAATGCGCTGATCGATAAAATCACGACGGAGCATCAGCTTGTCCTTTCGTACTATGTCGTTGACGAGCGGAGCCCAGGGACGCGGACTCTCCGAGGGGGGAAATGCCCCTGCGGGGGCTTGCGTCCAAAAGATCGCGAAAATGCGGGGTGTGGCTTGTGTCCATACTCCGCTTTTTCATGGAACGCCGTGTTTTTCTTGCAGCCAGATACCTTTTTTATACTGTAAAAAAATAACGGTTGTCAAAAAACATAAATATTTATGAGATTGTAAACTCTTATCTTTAAGAAAAGAAAGAGTTTTTTTTATTTTGGGGGAAAGCGTGAAAAGATATCTAATCGTCCTGCTTTTGTTAGCGTTAGGAATGATTTGCCTGCCCGGAGCGGGCCTGGGAGCGGAAAATGCTGCAAAAGCTTTAAATTCTGCCGCGCAGCCGGTCACAGCCATTGAAATGATCAGACGCACGGTCGTTCTGGACCCCGGGCACGGCGGAATAGACCCAGGGGCTGTCGGGCCGTCGGGCGTGCTTGAAAAAGACATTGCTTTATCCATCAGCAAGCGCGCGGCGTCTTTGTTCAGGCAGTCAGGCGCCAAGGTAGTTTTAACCCGGGACAATGATAAAGAACCCGGCAATGGCGCCGGCCATGTCCCGGATAAAGTGGAAGATCTTGCACATCGGGTGAAGATTTCGGAAGAATCAAATGCCGATATTTTTTTAAGCATCCATTTAAATTCTTTTTCAGGCTCAAGGGAATACGGAGCGCAGGTTTTTTACCAGTCAGGCTCGGCGCAAGGGAAAAAGCTGGCCGAAAGCATACAGTCCCAGCTTAACATTGGCCTGGTTGACTCGGGCCGTGAGGCGCTTCCGGGCGATTTTTTCGTCTGCAGAAATTCCAGGGCGCCTGCGGTAATCATAGAAGTAGGGTTTTTAAGCAACCCCGAGGAGGAGAAGGAGTTAGCAGAACCTTTCTACCAGACCAGGGCTTCCTGGGCAATCTTCAGGGGCGCAGTAAATTATTTTGCCGGAGAAGGTGTTTAAGAACAGATGGCGCCCAAAAAAATTTATCTTTCGGCCGCTCTTTTGCTTTTCTTCTTGATTGGTTCCTGTTCGGCTTTTCAGGGCCCGGCGGCCTCCTTTCAGCAGGAGCCGGATTATGCGCCGCTTAAAAAAAAGATTGAGGAATTTGTTGCCCAGAGGCCAAATAACACATACGGAATTTATTTTCAGGATTTGGGTTCGGGAAAAAGTATCGGAATTAATGAAAACAATCCGATGACAGCGGCAAGCACTATAAAAATGCCGCTCTCCCTTTACCTGTCCACTCTTGCAGCGGAAAAAAAGATTAGCTGGGATACCCGTTTTACATATCAGCAGTTTACGGATTACGAGGGGGGAAACGGGGTCCTGCGGTATTATGCCAGGGAAGGGGATCGTTATTCGGTCCGCGCCTTAAATACTCTTTCTCTGACAGTCAGTGATAATATAGCTTTTCGTATGTTGGCCCGCAACCTGGGCCGTGAAAATTTCATCAGCTTTTTGAAGGGGCTTGGCGGAAAGACCGTTTATCCGGGCGGGCGCAACCTTACCACGGCCAGGGATATGGGCCTTTATGTACAGGGGATTCTTGATTTGGCAAGGCTGCATCCGGTTGAAGGAAACCGTTTGCTTGATGATCTGTCCCATTCGATTTATCATGCCGGCCTCCCCGGATTATTGCCTGAAAACGTCATGGTTGCCCATAAAGAAGGCGATCTCGATGAAGGAGTTGCCGACGACGCCGGCGTAGTTTTCAGCCGGCGCCCGTATATCCTTGTAGTGCTCTCCAGCGGTGTCGAGGATTTGGATGAAGGTTTCCGGGATATAGCCAAGATAAGCAAAATAGCCTACGATTACCAGGAAAAAATGCGCCCTTTAAAGTAGGGTATAAGTTTGCTTTTCTCTCACATAATAGAAATAAGTAATAGAAATAAAGCTAAAGCGGCGCCGGCTATAAGGGAAACGAAGGGACGCACATTTTGCCCTAATAACACAAAAGAACCGTCCCCCTGTATTA
>DFZT01000100.1 GCA_002382755.1 Firmicutes bacterium UBA4049
TCGCTTTCTTGAAATAGCCTTCGGTTCCGCAAGGGAACTGCATTACCAGTTCGGCTTGGCCAGCCGCTTGGGTTATACAAATGAGTTGGATGTTCCCGAATGCGACTCGAAAATGGCGGAGACCGAGAAGGTTCTGAGCGCCTTGATTCGGTCAATGCGTGACTAACAGCCTACAGCCTATAGCCTAAACAACCTGAGTAGTAACAATAAATATAAATATAAGGCGGTTTCTTTACGGTAAAGTTATTGGGTAGTATAATTGTGCCTGGCAAATATGTTTAAGGGAGCTGTATTATGGAACAAATTCGTGTCCGCTTTGCGCCAAGCCCGACGGGAAATCTTCATATAGGGGGAGCCAGGACAGCGCTGTTCAACTGGCTTTTTGCCAGGAAAAACGGCGGTGTTTTTATCCTTCGTTTAGAAGATACAGATTTGGAAAGAAACCTTGAGGAAGCTGAAGCGGGTATTTTTAACTGCCTTGACTGGCTTGGCCTTAACTGGGATGAGGGGCCGGGTACAACAGGCTTATCAGGTCCGTACAGACAGTCGGAGAGGTTTGATTTGTACAGGAAACAGGCAGACCGCCTGTTGGAAAGCGGCGCAGTTTATAAATGCTATTGTACGCCGTCAGATCTGGCCCAACAGAGGGAACAGGCGCAGAAAAAAGGCCTTGCGCCGCGCTATGACGGAAGGTGCCGCCTGCTGAGCCTGGAGGAGCGGCTGGAGCGGGAAGCCAGAGGTGTCAGCTTCGTACTGCGCATAAAAATGCCGCAGGAAGGCACAACGGTGGTGCATGATTTAATCAGGGGCGCCGTTGAATTCGAAAATAAGACAATGGACGATTTTATCGTTGTCAAATCAAACGGCCTTCCAACCTATAACTTTGCCTGTGTAGTAGATGACAGCCTTATGCATATAACTCATGTTATCCGCGCTGAAGAGCATCTTTCCAACACACCCAAGCAAATCCTGCTGTACAGGGCGCTCGGGTTTAATGAGCCTGCTTTTGCGCATGTGCCGATGATCCTGGCGCCTGACCGCTCCAAGCTTTCCAAGCGGCACGGGGCGACAAGTGTTGATGAATTCCGCCTGGACGGATATTTCCCTGAAGCCCTGGTAAATTATCTGGCCCTGCTTGGCTGGTCGCCGGGCGACGACAGGGAGATGATGACTGTAAATGAGATTATCAATTTATTTTCTCTTGAAGCAATCTCTAAATCCGCAGCCATATATGACATTAGAAAGCTAACCTGGTTAAATGCGCAGTATTTATGCTCATTTGAACCGGAAAGGGTCGCCCGGGAAGTGATTCCGTTTTTACAGGCGCGGGGTTATATCAAGGACGACCCGGACGAGAAAACCTTTGCCTATATTAAAAAAGTATCCGAAGTTGTCCGTACGCGAGTGCATACTCTGGTTGAACTGGCTGACGCATCCTCTTATTTTTACGTGGATGATTTTGAATATGACGAAAAGGGAGTTAAAAAGTTTTTTAACAGGGAAGGAACTGCCGAACTGCTGGATAAAGGGAGAGAGACAGTTGAAATGATCCCCTGTTTTGATTTGTCAAGCGTAGAACTGGCTTACCGGAATTTAATAGAAAATCTCGGTATCTCCGGCGGGTCCTTGATTCACCCGACGCGCCTTGCCCTTTCCGGCAAAACGATGGGACCGGGACTGTTTGATATTATGGTTACACTGGGAAAAGAAAAATGCGCAGAGAGGCTGGAAAAGGCAGTCTGCTGGCTTAGGAAAAGGTAAATGTTTGCGGATATACGGCATAATATGCTATGCTATGCTATGCTATGTTCTGTAAAGCTGTAATCTGTAATAATGAAATAATATTTCTTTATTTCCGAATGAGAGGAAAAAAATATGCGAATCTATGTAGATCAAGATATATGCATCAGCTGCGGCAGTTGTGTGGAAATCTGTCCGCTGGTTTTCGATTGGAACGATGATGAAAAAGCTTTTACTATAGTGGATGAAGTTCCTTCGGAATTGGAAAGCGATGCTCTTGAAGCGCTGCAGAACTGCCCTACTGAGGCTATCCTGGAAAAATAACTGCGGGTTAAACAATTGATTATTTTTCCTCAGGCAGGTAAAAAAAGGGGTATTAGCGAAATACAAGAATAAATCCACTGGTTTTCTAATTGGTAGCAATTAAACCAGGGAGGAAATGGATGAATAGATTTCGTATTTTGCATTTAATTCGCCCAGCCGCCGGGGGAATGAAAAACCACCTGTTCTCCCTTTTAAGGCACTGTGACAGGGAAATGTTTGACCCTGTAGTGGCTTGCCCGGGATATATGGCCAGAGAGCTGACTACTTTAAATTTTAAAGCCATTGATTTACCCATCCGGGGTGAACTTTCTCCTTTAAGTGATTTACGCGTTGTAAAGCAACTGGTCAGTATTTTAAAAGATGAGAAAATTACCATTCTGCATGCGCACAGTTCAAAGGCGGGACTTGTCGGACGCGTGGCGGCGAAACTTGCGGGCACTCCGCTTGTCCTTTTAACTGCGCATAATTCTATTTTTTATGAAGAATGGCCTTCCTGGAAAAAATTCCTGTTTGCCTTTGCTGAACGGGCGCTGAATAGGTATACCGACCGGTTAATTACTGTTTCCGAGGCCTTGCGCGGTGAACTGATCGAAAGAGAAAGTCTGGATGAAGGCAAGGTTGTAACAATCCAGAACGGAATCGAAACAGAACTATTTGAAACACAGGTAGAACGTTGTTTTACCCTGCGGAACCTGAATCTTCCCCTTTCAGGGCAGGTTGTCGGCATGGTTGCCCGTCTGGCTTCCCAGAAAGGGGTGACCTATTTTTTAAATGCTGCCGCTATGCTGGCCAGGGATTATAAGGTTAATTTCGTTATCATCGGGGATGGGCCGCTTCATCGGCAGTTAAAAGAAGAAGCATTGTCGCTGGGTATCGAAGACAGAGTTGTTTTTACCGGTGAAAGAGATGATGTTCCCTATCTTTTGCCTGCTTTTGACGTTTTCGTACTCTCTTCGCTGACGGAAGGATTTCCTTTAACAATACTCGAGGCTTTTGCCGCCGGCTGTCCGGTGGTTGCCACCCGGGTGGGCGGCATTCCTGAAATTATCCGAGACAATGTTAACGGTCTGCTTGTTGAGCCGGCCGACCCGGCCGGCCTTGCCATTGCAGTCGCTTCATTATTATCCGATCCTGATCGGGCTGCTGCTATGGGACAGGCTGGCAAAGCGCTGGTCAAAGAAAAATTTACGGCGGCAGTTATGGTCCGCAAGGTTGAGGAGGAGTATAAGAACCTCCTCGCAAATAAAGGTTTTATTTAATCTAAAAATTAAGTTGTTAAGGTACTTAAAGATGAAAAAGAATAAGCTTACCATTGTTCTGTTGATTATTATTTCCGCGCTGACATGTTTTCCCGCCCTGGGATGGTCAGGCGCAGCGATGCAAAATGCAAGTCCCGGTGTAGAAGACAGTACGGTCAACCCCTTAATATCCAGCCCTTCGAAAGAAAATAAGGTTGTTATGGTAATCGTCGACCGGATGGTTCTAGAAGATCTGCGTGATCCCTCGCTTGCTAATATTCACAAAGTATTCAAAAATGGCGCCGTTAGTCTGATGAACTGTAATACTGCCGGCAATAACCTTTTTTCGGAAAATACATATGCTACAATCGGAGCCGGTTCACATATCATGGCAACAGGGACCTCTGCAATGGGTCTAAACGCAAAAGAAAAGCAGGAAAACGGTCCTGCAGGGCTTGAATACTACAGGCGTTTGGGCAGGAAAGTTCCTTCTGCGGCGGTTATCCAGCTTGATATCAACAGGTTTGTCCAGCTTAACAGCGAACTTCCCTACCCCGCCGTACCGGGCGCTTTGGGCGATTGTTTGCACGAAGCGGGACTTAAAACCGCTGTCCTTGGCAATTCGGATACAATTACCGGCCGCCGACGGGAGATTCTGTCCATTGCAATGGACAGGTACGGAGTTGTGGACTACGGTGATGTGAGCGCTTCTCTTCTTGAAAAGATGGATGAAAATTTTCCCGGCGGGTTCCGTACAAATTATGCCGGGGTTCTTCAGGAGATGGACCGTTTACCCGTAGATACGTCTCTGACAGTAATTGAAACGGGCGATCTGTCCAGGCTGGAAGAATTTCGCAATTATGTGTCTGAGCCGGTCTGGGGCGCCGAACATAAGCGGACGATGCAAAGGATTGATCAATTTATCGGAAAAGTCATGAGCCGCCTGAATCCGGACAAAGATCTACTGCTGATTGTTTCTCCTACACCGGGGAAAGCTACAGGAGATCGGAATGATTACCTCTCTGTCATTTTAGCGGTTGGCGCAGGAGTACGGGAAGGCTTTTTGTTCTCGCCGACAACTAAAAGACAGGGAATTGTGATGAATACCGACCTAGCCCCGACAATCCTTGATTTCCTCGGTTTGAAAAAGCCCGAATGGATGAGCGGCCAGAACATGCTTTGGGTGAAAGCGGAAAACCAGCTCAACAAGCTTGTCGCTATGAACAAGCAACTGACCCTGACGTACAATGCACGGAGCGTATTTCAAAAGGGGTACTGTGTTTACCAGATAGGCCTGTTGCTGGTCAGTCTTTACTTTATCCTTGTCCATAAGAAAGCTGCCCGGCTACTTCAGCCATTTTTATTATCCGTGATGGCAGTTCCCCTGGTCTATTTGCTGCTTGCCCTTGTGCCCCAGCCCTCTTTTTTCGTTTTGACTTTGGAACTGCTCCTGCTGACGGCCTGGATTACCTGTCTGGCCTTGTGGTTTGAGCGCCGCCACAATCTCGGTTCGTTTATCTTTCTAAGTCTGGCCACCGCCGGACTGCTGATCCTGGACACAACTATCGGAGCGCCTCTTCAGAAGACTTCGATAATGAGCTACGACCCGATAGCGGGCGCACGCTTTTACGGGATTGGAAACGAATATATGGGAGTGCTGATGGGCTCTTTAATTATCGGCTGCACAACTTTAATGAGCAAGTTTGAGCGGTACCGGAAAGTTCTGCTGGTTTTGACGGGGATCGCCTTTCTGGTTACCGTTTATGTATTGGCTTCACCAGCCCTGGGCTCCAAGATGGGAGGAGCTATCGTTTCGGTTGCGGCACTGGCGACTACCTTTTTGATGCTTTGCAACGTAAAGTTCAAGCCCCGCACAGTCATTTGCCTTGCTGTCATAATTATTGGTCTGGTGGCTATAATACCGGCAATTGATCTGCTCAGGCCCGCCGAACTCCAGTCGCACTTCGGGAGGAACGCATCCTTGATTTTATCCGGGGGTTGGCAGGAGATAGAAAACATAATTGTACGTAAAACTGAAATGAACCTGAAATTGATCAGGTATACATATTGGACCCGGATTTTTATCGCCAGCCTGGTAAGCCTTGCTCTTTTGTTTTACAGGCCGGTGGGTGTTATGGCCACGATACGAAAAAAGCACCCTGATTTATATAAGGGATTTGTCGGTGTTGTTACGGCAAGCATTGTGGCTCTGATCTTCAACGATGCCGGGATAGTGGCCGCCGCCACAACCATGATTTTTGGAGCCCCGCCAATAGTCTATCTTGTTCTACAAGAACAAAAGTAATCCAAATTTATATTTGACATCTAACGATCTTGTGTTACAATTTTATTTGGTTGGAATGGCCAGAAAACCTGGCATAGCTAGGCTTTGTCAGATAAATGGCATGTTCCGGCACTCTTTTTTTTAAAGAAAAAGGGGGAAGATAAGTTAGATGAAACAGTTAGGCCGCCACGTTTTGGCTGAGATCTACGGCTGCAAGTTTGACATTCTGAACAACAGGGAAATGGTTGAGGAAATAATGGTCAACGCAGCTAAGGAAGTAGGAGCAGAGGTTAGAGAAAGCGTATTCCATAGATTCAGCCCTCAAGGGATCAGCGGCGTGGTGGTAATCTCAGAGTCCCATCTGGCAATTCATACTTGGCCGGAGCTGGGTTATGCGGCGGTTGACGTATTCACCTGTGGTGATCGGGTTGACCCCTGGAGCGCCTGTAATTATCTGACAAACCAATTTTGCGCCAAAGAAATGGCGGCAAAAGAAGTAAAGCGTGGTATTATACCGCTGAACGGGCTAGCCAGTGGTCAGGATTAATAGGGGGGATTTTTATTAGTACCCGCTTGAAAGAGGATTAGCGGAGCCTTGCTGCCTTGAAGGATTGCAAGGCTCATTGCTTTTTATAAACTAGGCAGGATATTACCGTTCAGGAAAAGAATTTTAACTTAGTCGCCTATAAAGGGGTTGGTATTTTAATGGAAGAAATATTGCTTCCGTTTAAAACAGAGTTGGAGCAGGTGCAAAGTATTCTATTCAAGGCTTTCAAAGTTAGGGCGGGGAATCTTTTAGACCTCATGAGACTGGATTTTTCCCCTGTAAAAAACCTGACCAGGCCGGGACTCATTCTTCTTGTAGCCAGTCTTTATAATAACGTAAACAGGAGAGTCGTCATTCTGGCTGCAATCATACAGTTTATTCATACAGCTTCACAGACACATAAAGTTGTTATTGAAAACGGCGGCAGGATGGAACAAACCGATGATTTCCGGAACTACTGCCAGCTGCCCGTCTTGATCGGCGATTATCTATGGAGTCAGGTTTTTGTAAGCTTATGTGACGCAGGGTTATTCAACTATTTGCGTACATTCGCGGAATTGATTGGACAGCTTAACGAAGGGTGTATTCTTAAATTAAAAGCAGATCAGGAAGGACTGCGTTCGGCGGATATTAATATGACTGTTATTGAAAAAGAATCCGGTCAGGTAGTTGCCAACTGCTGCCGGATCAGCGGAGAACTGGCCGGAGCGCCTGAAGATGATTTAAGATGTCTTGAAAACCTGGGATTCAACCTGGGGATGGCCATGGGTTTTGCGGAGGATATGCCCGATAACCCCCAAGCGGCCGAAGACTTTTGGGACAATGCGTTAAACAGCCTTGATTTGCTGCCGCAGGGGGAATCCCTGGATTTGCTGAAGCAGTTTATCGGTTTGTTGCAGGAAAAAAAACTTATGCCTTACAATTAATAAAGGATAAAGATAAAAATTATGCTAAATAAGGGAAACTATAACAAAAGCAAAGAACAGTACGTACACGAAATATTTACTGCCATAGCTCACAAGTACGATCTGCTTAATTCAATACTAAGCCTTAATCAGGACAAAGGCTGGCGCCGTTTTGCAGCAGGTGAACTAAACTTGAAGCCGGGTGGAAACGGCCTTGACGTTTGTTGCGGCACCGGCATGTTTGCTATTGAACAGGCCAGGATAGTGGGGCGGGAAGGAAAAGTAACGGCGCTGGATTTTTGCGAGAATATGCTGGCCAGGGCAAAATCGAACATATCGGCGACAGCATTTTCAGATGTCATTACGCTGGTTCAGGGAAACGCTGTCGATCTTCCTTTTCCGGAGGGAAGCTTCGATTGCGCATCCATCGGATTTGCCCTGCGCAATGTGCCGAGCATAGAACAAACAATTCGGGAAATGAAGCGTGTAGTAAAAAAGGGGGGCAAGGTAGTTTCTTTGGAACTCTCCAAACCCGGCGCCCCTTTGTTTAAGCAGGCGTATTATTTTTATTTTAACAACCTGGTACCGGCAATAGGGCGTTTTTGGTCGGGAGTGGGCGGCCCATACAGCTATCTGCCCAATTCATTGAAAGATTTTCCCCATCAGGAGAAAATACGGCAGCTCTTCGAGGATGTCGGCCTGGAAAACGCCCACTATCATGAACTAACAGGCGGTATAGTATCGGTACATGTCGGGACAGTTTGATTGGGGGCTGAACAATTTGGTTAAAAAAAGCGGAGAAAAGGCTTTGCATCAGTTGCCTCCTGTGAATGAAATTCTGCAGTCTTCCAAAATCAGTGAACTATTAGGTTCATATCCGCGTGAAATGGTTCTTGAAATAGTGCGCGGCGCGCTGGATCACATTCGCGGGGAGTTAAGAAACAGTGAAAGCTCAAGTGAAAGCTCAATAGAAAAAATTTTTTCCAGGGAGCAGTTAAAGGATCTTGTCGCGCAGGAAACTGCCGCGAAGATTAAAAGGCTGTCAGGATCAAATTTAAGGAAAGTGATTAATGGAACCGGAATTATTCTGCACACAAATCTTGGCCGTTCGTTATTAAGCCCGGCTGCCTGTCAGGCTGTCTTTTTAGCCGCGTCAAGTTATATTAACCTTGAATTTGATTTTGATACCGGCAAAAGAGGTTCGCGGCACGCCGTTATTCAAGATATTCTTTCGAGGTTAACCGGGGCAGAGTCCTTTTTGGCTGTGAACAACAACGCGGCGGCTGTCCTTTTGGCTTTGAGCACATTGGCCCGGGAAAGGGAAGTAATTGTTTCAAGAGGCCAGCTTATAGAAATAGGCGGGTCGTTCCGCATTCCTGAAATTATGAAACAAAGCGGCTGCACTCTTGTTGAAGTGGGCACGACAAATAAGACATACGTTGATGATTACCGGACGGCGATTACTGAGAGAACGGCGTTGATTCTGCATGTCCATACAAGCAATTACCATATTATTGGTTTTACCGGACAGGCGAGTATTTCCGAGCTTGTCAAGCTGGGGCGGGAGTTTAACCTGCCGGTAATGAGCGATCTGGGCAGCGGTGTTCTGGCCGACCTCGGGCCTTTTGACCTTCCGGTTGAACCCACCGTACAGCAGGTTCTGGACGCCGGTCCCGATGTGGTGACCTTTTCAGGGGATAAAATGCTCGGCGGCCCGCAGGCGGGAATTATTGCCGGCAAAAAGGAATTTATTGAGGAGATGAGAAGGAACCCTCTGGCCCGCGCTTTGAGAATAGACAAACTTACTCTGGCGGCTCTGGAAGCAACATTAAGGTCTTACTTGAATCCGGAGCAGGCCTTGAAAGAAATTCCAACGTTACGGATGATTGCCGGAAGCCTGGAAGATATCCGGTTAAGAGCGGAAGAATTGGCTTTCGAATTAAAAGAAGCAGTACAGAAAGAAGCGGAAATAACCGTTAGAAGCACTGTTTCCCGTATAGGCGGCGGGGCAATGCCGGCTGCGGAACTTCCTTCTTTTGCGGTAGCAGTCAAACCGCACAAGGTAAATACGGAACGATTAGGACAGCTTTTAAGATGCCATGAACCCGCTGTTTTAGGCAGGGTGCAGGAAGACTTCTTTCTTTTAGATTTAAGAACCGTCCAAAGGGGAGAAGAAAAAATAATCCTGGATGCGGTGTCAGGAATTTTGACAAAAGAGGGAAAAAAGGAATTATTCCAGGGGTGAAGTAATGACCAATATTATTATTGGTACGGCAGGTCATGTGGATCACGGGAAAACAGCCCTGATTAAGGCTCTGACGGGAATTGACACAGACAGGTTAAAAATGGAGAAGGAAAGAGGAATCTCCATTGAGCTGGGGTTTGCTTTTTGCCGGCTTCCAAGCGGGCGCCGGGCAGGTATTATCGATGTGCCCGGTCACGAGCGATTTATTAAAAACATGTTAGCCGGGGTAGCCGGAATCGATCTTGTTTTGCTGGTCATTGCCGCTGATGAGGGAGTTATGCCCCAAACCCGGGAGCACATGGATATTGTCAGGTTATTGCAGATCAACCGGGGAATAGTTGCTCTGACGAAGGTTGATTTGGTTGATGAAGAATTTTTAAAATTAGTCCGGGAGGACGTTGATGATTTCCTGAAAGACACCCCTTTAAAGGACGCTCCTGTAGTGGAGGTGTCCGCAGTTACAGGCCGGGGGTTGGAAAAACTGCTGGAAAAAATCGACGAAGTCCCGGTAGAAGGGAAGGATACTGCAGGGCAGACACGGCTGCCTATAGACAGGGCTTTTTCCGTGACGGGATTTGGTACGGTAGTAACGGGTACATTGTGGAGCGGAGTAATTCATACCGGAGACAATCTGGAGATTATGCCACAGGGGTTGATTGTCAGGGTGCGTTCCCTGCAGGTTCACGGCGAAAAAGTAAAAGAGGCCATAGCCGGGCAGAGAGTGGCTGTAAACATAGCCGGCATAGGAATAGAGCAGGCTCAAAGAGGAAGCGTTTTGGCAAAGCCGGGTTTTTTAAGGTCTGCCAGTCGCTTGGACGCCCGGATTTCCTTGCTTGCAAATGTACAAAAAGAATTGGAAAACCGTACCCGCCTCCGTTTTTATCTGGGTACGGCTGAAATTCTCGGCAGGGTCGTTCTGTTGGACAGGGAAAAACTTTTACCGGGGGAAACCGCCTATGCGCAATTTTTACTCGAGGAAACGGTCGCAGCCGTCAAAGGGGATCGTTTCGTGTTCAGGTCGTATTCTCCCGTTTATACTTTGGGAGGGGGCGTCATAGTCGATTCGGCGTCCAGGAAACACAAGCGTATGCGGGAGGAAGTGATTGAAGCGCTGGTTACCCGCGAACTTGGCCGTCCCACCGAACAGGTAGAAAGCTGCTTAAAAAGTCAGAATACGATTCTAAGCAGATCGGATCTGGCCCGGGCAACCGGAATGAATGAGGAAGAAACCAGCCGGGCTCTTCAAGAACTGGCCGGTGAAAACAAAATATATATTCTTACAGTGGATCATGACCAATTTTTTATTTCCAGGGAGGTATACAAGCAATGGGTTGAAAAATTGACCGGCTTGCTGAAAAAATATCATCATCAGTTTCCTTTGAGGGAAGGTTTCCCCCGCGAGGAGCTTCGTTCCCGGCTTTTCTCCCAGTTTACAACAAGACAGCTTCAAACGCTGCTTAAAATCATGGAGGAAGAAAATATTTTAAGTCCGGGTTCGAACACAGTAGCTTTAAAAGGTTTTCAGCCCAAACTTGAAGACGGCCAGCAGGAAATTATTAAGAGAATAGAGGATATTTTTTACAAAAGCGGCTTTCAGCCGCCGGATTGGGAAAGCGTTTCCGGGGAGGGAGGTTTTAACGAGTTGCAGTCTCAGGAGGTCCTGCAGTATTTTTTACGGCAGGGGACGCTGGTAAAGGTTGCGGAAGGCCTTTATTTCCACTCCGCTGCAATTGAGGATGCAAAAAAAATATTGATCGGGCATTTAGAAAAAAATAACGGGATTTCGATCGGAGAAATTAAAACCCTATTAAGCATTTCCCGAAAATACGCGCTGCCAATACTGGAATATTTTGACAGAACCAAGGTGACCAGAAGAGTGGGCGATAAGCGATTTTTACTTAAGCAAAAAACAACAGCCAACGGTTCATAAACCAGAACAAATAAAGGCAGGTGGAGTAATTTGGTGAATTTAAAACGCAACTTACTTTTTATTGCCCTGGCTGCATTTATTGCAGGAGTAATGTTTATGGGCGGCTGTCTTGCGGTAAGCGATCTTAACCCGCTTGCAGGGAATAAATCCGGAGTTGCAGGAAGTAATCTTGCCGGTGCTTCCGGGACGCCTCCCGGAGTCAACGCGGAAGTTGTTGCAGAAATAGTAAGCAGCGCCGGTCCTGCGGTAGTTAAAATCGATACTGTGACGGTTCGCGGCCAGCAGTACGATCCTTTTTTTAACGATCCTTTTTTCAGACAGTTCTTCGGCAATCCCTTTGGTGACAGGGAACCGCAGGATGAGCACGGTTTGGGATCCGGTTTTATTATATCAAGCGATGGGTATATTTTAACCAACGAACATGTTATTGACGGCGCTGATAAGATAACAGTCACCCTGCAAGGGTTCAAAGAACCCCTGGAGGCCAGAGTAGTAGGGGCGGACTATAATTTAGACCTGGCCGTATTAAAAGTCAAAGCGGGAAGCAGCCTTTCCCCGCTGAAATTGGGTGACTCCAATAAGATTAGAGTTGGGAACTGGGTTATCGCCATAGGCAATCCGTACGGACTCGATCATACTGTAACGGTAGGCGTGATCAGCGCCAAGGGGCGGCCAATTAGTGTTGAAAACCGCAGTTATAAGAATTTATTACAGACAGATGCGTCAATTAATCCCGGGAACAGCGGGGGTCCTCTTTTAAATCTTTCCGGAGAGGTTGTTGGAATAAACACTGCTGTCGCTCAAGCGCAGGGAATCGGCTTTGCCATACCGGCGAATACCGCTAATGATGTGATCCAGGAATTAATTAATAAGGGCAAGGTAGTCCGGCCCTGGCTGGGTGTCCAGGTGCAGTCTTTAAATGAAGAAACGTCCGCTTATCTTAATTACAAAGGAACAAACGGCGCTCTTGTGGCGGGTGTTCTTTCAGACAGTCCCGCCTCCTCCGCCGGATTAAAACAGGGAGATATTATAACCAAATGGGACGGAAAGGAAGTAGCGACGCCGGACGCTCTGGTTGAACTGATCAGCAAATCAAAAATCGGACAGCGTGTCCAGGTTACCGTGTACAGGGATGGCAAACTCCGCGCCATACAAATTGTGGTTACGGAGAAACCAGGTAAAATATAAAGTTCGGCTGTTATAATACTGTTATAATAAATAAAAGGATGCATTTACCAGGCATCCTTTTATAGTCTGTTTTTATAGTCTGTTTTCAACTGTTTTCAATAATATTCTTTAACTCATGCTTTAACAGCTTTCCTGATGATGTTTTAGGCAATTCGTCTACTATGTGTATAACACGCGGAATTTTGTAGCCGGCCAGTTTATCCTTGCAAAATTCCTGTAATTCCTTTGCGTTAATTATGACATTCTTTCTTAAGTGAACAAATGCGATAACTTCCTCTCCCCAGACGGGATCGGGCATCCCTGTTACAGCGACTTCAAATACTGCAGGGTGTGTATAAAGCACATCTTCCACCTCACGGGGGTGCACATTGAGGCCGCCCCGGACAAGCAGGTCTTTTTTACGGTCAACAATAAAAACATATCCTTCACTGTCCATATAGGCAAGGTCTTCCGTATGGAACCATCCGTTGCGCATTACCCAATTGGTTTCTTCCTCACGGTGATAATAACCCTTCATTACATTCGGACCGCTGACGACAATCTCGCCAACCTGCCCTGCCGGAACTTCCCGGTCTTCATAATCAACGATCTTCAAATTTATACCGGGTAACGGTCTTCCTACGGAACCCGGTTTTTTAATACCCTCGACCGGATTTGAACAGATTAACGGAGAAGTTTCGGTTAAGCCGTATGCTTCGGTTATCTGCAACCCGAATTTTTCTTCAAACGCTTGAAAAGTATCTGGCGGAAGCGGATCTGCGGCGGTACAGGTGACCCGCAGTGAATTTGTTTTAAACCGCCGGGGTTCCGGAAAATCAAGCAGTATTCTGTACATTGGAGGTGTGCCGAAGAAGAAAGTAATTCCTTCTTCTTCGATAGTTCGCAGGATTGTTTCCGGCTTGGTCCAGATATCATGCATCACTACAGTTGCCCCGGCCATAAGCGGGGCATTCATTGCGCAGGTCTGGGCGGGAGCATGGTAAGCACGGGAAACAAGCAAGGCGCGATCCTCAGGAGTCAAACGGCAGAGTTCCAGAAACGCTATTGCATTGCTGTAAAGGTTCTGGTTGGTCAGCATAGCTCCTCTAAGCGTGCCGGTAGGACCATGAGTATAAAGAAGTTCAATTACGTCGTGATCATTATAATGATTTTCCGCAGGGAAAAATTCATCTCCGTTCTCCATTATTTCATTGAATGAAATGGTTGTTTTAAAATTTCCCTTTTCGGAGCGAATTACAATTACATTGGCGGGCAGCCCGGTTCTTTCTTTTAACCTGATATAGTTGGAAGCTATCGAGGAATCCGTAATTACGGCAACGGGAAGAGCATCGGCGGCTATTTTTTCAATTTCGTTAAGGGCATATTGAGGGTTGATAGGTATAACCACGGCTTTAATCTGAATTATAGCGAAATAGGAAATGACAAATTGCGGGCAGTTCCCTAGAGCGATTAAAATACGGTCGCCTTTTTGAATACCAAAGTTTTTTAAACCATTGGCAAACCTGTTGATATGTTCTATTAAGCTGCCGTAAGTGATCCGTTTCTCATCGTAGACAATGGCTTCCTTATCTGGGTAAAGACTCCCAACTTCAGATAGCCGTGATACCAGACTCATTTTTAAAACCTCCTTGACATGCCTCGGTGTTTGCCCTAATTACTTCTTCATAATTTAACAAATTCCTGCAAGCATCTTAATTTTACTCATAAATCTATCAAAAAACAATCTTTAAGGGAAAGAACATAAACCTTTAAAGATGTTTGACAAAGCCGGCAGGCGGGGGATAAGATACTTAATAACCGAAAGCGAAGGGACGGTACAGCTGGATGGAATTTGACAAAGTCGTGCGGGAACGCCGCAGTATAAGAAGATATAAAAAAGATGATCTGCCGGATTCCGAAATTTTAAGCCTGATCGAACTTGCTTCACACGCTCCCAGTTCCGGCGATCAGCAGATGTGGCATTTTATAATTATAAAAAATCAGGAAATCAGAGAAAAAATGAGCCGCCTTGTATCACAAAAAATTGACTCGCTTGCCCGGCAGGTTAACGAAAAATTTCAATCCGATCCTAAAAAAATTGTCATGTGGTTTTCCAGAGCCCCGGTGGTTATTGCCGTAAGCACATTTAAATACCGCACCGTTCTTGACAATATGTTGTTTAAAGCCGGATATTCCGAATATGAGGTTGATTCGCTGCGCTGCCGCCCGGATTTGCAATCTATCGGCGCCGCCATACAGAATCTTCTTTTAGCTGCGCATTCCAGGGGATACGGAGGCTGCTGGCTGACGGGCCCGCTGGTTGCCCGGCCGGAACTTGAAGAGCTTTTAGGGGTTAAGCCTCCCCGCAGCCTGGCTGCCCTGGTTGCTTTGGGATGGTCCGACTATATATCCCCGCCGAGAAATATCCGTCCGATTGAAGAAATAACTTCTTTTATTAAATAAGGTACCTTCTGAACAGTTCTATTTTACTCATGACGAGCAGTTTCGGGGTTAGCTTTTTCCAATACCTTGTAATACGGCGGTATCCCGAGGGATGAAGCATAACCAGCACCATGCTTTCGTATAACCTGATCAGGAAACTTTTTAAAGGCGGGAGATCAAAAGTATGGAAACCTACCAGCCGGCTGCCGCGGTGAATGATAGTCAGTCCGGTTATTGCCTTGATTTCATCGTGTCGGGGATTTGCGGCTATCCAGCCGGCGATTGCGGATAAGTCCTCCTGGACTTTATGCTTGGCTAGAAGCCCAAGCATGGAAAGTTCATTTCTTTCACCGAACTGCTTAAAAAAAGTATTATTCAGGTGTAATTCTACCACCAGATCGCCTTTTTTAAGAATTGTTCCGTCCGGCAAAGGCAGTTGTTTTTCCTTAAATTTACGCAGCGCCACGCGAAAAACTGTTGGCCGGCCTTTGTCAGACAGGTCTTTAACTCCCATCAGGCGAAGGACGGTTTGATCCCATTTTTCAAATAAAGCGTAGGACAATTTCTTTCTTTTTTCAGGAATGAGCTCTGACAGGGCGGCTGGCTGCAGGCCTCGTTTTTTTATTTCCTGAATAATTACGGGAAGGATTTTAATAACAAGTTCCGGGGACTTTGGAGCGCTGCCCGGTGTTTTGTCACTGTCGTGAAAAATTAGCACTGAACCGTTTTTTAATCTGGAAAGAACCCGGTCCGCAATTAAACTGGCAGTTGCCCGTTTGGTCCAGTCCCAACTCATAAACGACCAGAGTACGACCTGCTGGCCTTTAAGAAAAAACCAGGAAAATAAATTAAGGACTCCCCAGGGAGGCCTGTAGAAACGCGGAGGTTTGCCTGTTATTTCGGCAATGATGGAGGAAGTCTTCATTAAATCTCTTTTTGTGCCCAGCGGGCCTAGAAACCAGGGAAATTGATGGGCGTAGCCGTGGCTTTCTATTTCATGCCCCTCCGCCTGAATTCGTTGAAGAATTTCCGGATGCGCCCTGGCCTTTTCTCCAAGCACGAAAAAACAGGCTTTTGTTTGAGTTTCTTTCAATATGTCTAAAATGCGGGGCGTGTATAGTTTATCAGGTCCGTCGTCAAAGGTTATGAACACTTTATTTTCGTTTTGGGACCCCTGAAAAAAAGCGCCGATATGGAATATTCTGGCCAGGATGGTAGGCATAAAGGCATAAACAAACAAAAAATAAACGATTATATCAAAAAACAGGTCCATTGAAGGATACCCCCTGTTGGCTGCTAACAAGCATCTTTTCAAACGGACACAGCAGATAGAAAAACGACGCAGTCAGCAAAACACAGGCTGTCATAATTAAAGTAGCGTTAAGTCCAATCTTGCCGGCTATGAAAGCTCCCAAAGCAGGGCCAAAAGTTATCCCCAGGCCTTCAATTGTGGCGAATACACCCCAACCGGTAGCCTGGCTTTCCGGAGGGATAATTTTAGCTAAAAGCGAGTTCCAGGCTGGAAGAATCATAGCATACGAAAAGCCAAGGAGTACCGCTAAACAAATAATTTCCTTGAAACCATGGCAGTAAATCAACAAGATAAGCATCAGGCCGCTCGCCCCAAAACCCGTGGCCAGCAGCGCTTTTAAAGCCAGCCGGTCTGCCAAATAACCCATCGGCAGGAGCATTATGACTGCAGCAGCGCCTCCCGTTAGCAAAAGAATACCGTACTGGTTATGATTAAGGAGTAAACTTTTTTGCGCAAAAATAGGTAAAACGGGCAGGAGGAGACCGGCTGCCAGAGTTTGCAGAAACATTCCCGGAATCAGCAGTCTGGTCAGGCTATTAGAGGCCATTTTCTTGAGCGCGTTTAATATTCCCCGATAGTTTTTAGCGATCGGTTCCGGCAAATTGTTTTTACCTGCGGTGGCAAACCAGGCAATCGGCAGGGAAAGCGCCCACAGGGTAACGATTAGCCAATAGATTAAATCGTGGCTTTTGGACATAAAGAAATTTATGCTGATCATGCCTCCGCCGGCGCCGGCCAGCCAGGATGAAAAAACCAGGCCGATGCGTGAAGCCCTGTTAGGGATTCCAACCGGAGCAACCCTGCTGATTACTCCAAGCCATACAGGTGAGAAACCGAGGCCAAACAGCGCCGCGCCGCCAATTAATACCGCCGGGACAGGCCAGAGCTTGAACATTAAAAGGGAAAGTAAAGACAGAAACAGGCCTGCTATAAGAATGCGGCGTCCCAGGCGGTCAAATTCCCATCCTGCAAGCGTTTTAAAGATGGTTTCGGACAAATAGTTGGCTGATACGGTAAGCCCGACAATTGTTATAGAAACGTTAAGATCATTGACGGTCCAGGTGGGGAGAAATGTATAGAAGAAAGCTCCCCTGGCAAATTCCGTTACAAACAACAGAAGAAGTAAAGATTTCAAAAATTTAACGACCTGCCTTATTAAAGCGCTGTTGAACAGCGCCGTGCCCTTTGGCAGTTTTACTGAATACTTGCAAATTATACAATAGGGTATGTAAATATGGAAGCTTTCCGGTGTAAATTGGTTTATATCAGTGCTGACGCATGAAT
>DFZT01000083.1:0-19517 GCA_002382755.1 Firmicutes bacterium UBA4049
TCGCTTTCTTGAAATAGCCTTCGGTTCCGCAAGGGAACTGCATTACCAGTTCGGCTTGGCCAGCCGCTTGGGTTATACAAATGAGTTGGATGTTCCCGAATGCGACTCGAAAATGGCGGAGACCGAGAAGGTTCTGAGCGCCTTGATTCGGTCAATGCGTGACTAACAGCCTACAGCCTATAGCCTAAACAACCTGAGTAGTAACAAGTAATTAACTTATTAAAAATAACTTATTAAAAAATCTTAAGTTTATTTTGTTCAATAAGAATTAATTCGTTTAGGTATGAGAGGCGAACATGAGCACGAAGGCAGTTGACCTTCATATAAGCAAATTTTTTAATCAATAGGTTTTCTATTCCGGATATCTGGACTTAGAAATGACTGCGGGATCGTGGGTGGCTAAGACGCGGGTTTTGTCTGCTTTAACCATTTGTGAAATAAGATCGATGCTTCTCCAGGTCGCCCGGTAATCCATGAAATGCCCCGTCATTGTATAAGGCGTGTGCCTTGCAGGGTTTCCGGTCAGATTATCCTGCGTCATTACAGCATCGCCGCAAATAACATAAGGGCCGCCTGCAGTCTCAACCACAACGGACATGCTCCCCGGAGTATGGCCTGGTGTAGGGATCACGCTAACCTGATCAACAACTTTTTGCGGAACTAGGTCGATTGTTTTCATCTGCTGAATAGATTTTGTAAACCAGGGTGTCAGGCCGATATTCCAATGTTCGTAATAAAAATAATGCGGCGGAAGAGGCATCAGCGCGTAAGCCAGTTCTTCTTTCGCCACATAAATTTCAGCGTTTTTGTATTTGTCCAGATTATAAGCATGGTCCCAATGGAGATGTGTAAGCAGGATGAGATCGATTTCCTTGGGTTTAACGCCGATTTTCTCCAAAGCAACCATAGAACCGCCCGGGGTTACCCGGCAATTCGTTTCAGCGTGCCACCTGCCGGCATGTTCCTGATCCGACACGCCCGTATCTACCAGGATCTTCTTTTCCGCTCCTTCAATATAATAACAAAGCAGCTTAGCCTTCCAGGGAACGCCCGTCCCTTTTTTCTCCATGGACATGCTCAGATCAACAACAGCGTCCCCGAGATCTAAAGGGTAAATGGTCAGCCCGCTCATTTTTTATCAACCGGCATTTCCCGTGTTCCGATAATGCCGCTTTCTTCCAGTGAATGCATCTCCTCATCCGTCATCCCCAGCATGTCAGAGAGGATTTCCCTGGTGTGCTGGCCCAGAACCGGGGCCGGCTTCTCGATCCGGCAGGATGTCCCGGAAAACTTAATCGGAAAGCCGGCAGTCAGAAATTTTCCAGCAACCGGGTGTTCAACTTCCAAAACCATATCCTGCCCCCACATGTAGGGATGTTCAATTATTTCTTTGGCAGTGTTGACGCGGCCGCAGGGAATCCCTTTTTCTTCAAACAGTCTTACCCAGTAGGCGCTTGTATTGGCACGAAAAATACTCTCGAGTATATCATTCAACTCATTTTTATTCTCGACGCGCAGCATGTTTGTGGTAAAACGCGGGTCGTCAATTAAGTCTTCCCTTTCCAGACACTTGCACAGCATAGAAAAGAGCTTGTCATTTCCCGCAGCCATAACGATTACCGAATCAGAGGTTTTATAGGAGGAAAAGGGCGCCAGCGAATGGTGCTTGTTGCCAATCCTCAAGGGGATTTCACCGGTAACTTTATATTGGCTGAGGTAGTTCCCCATAAAAGCCACCATGCAGTCAAGCATGGCCACATCAACCTGTTGGCCGCCCTGGCCTTTTTCTCGGCCGAAAAGAGCTGCAATCACTCCGATGGCTGTATAGATACCCGAGCCAACATCGCCAATAGAAATTCCACAACGCAAAGGCTCTCCTCCTTCAGGACCCGTAAGGCTCATCACGCCCCCAACCGCTTGTACAATAATATCATAGGCCGCTCTTTCCCTGAAAGGTCCCGTGCTTCCAAAACCGGAAAGCGATGCCAATATTATTTCGGGATTGGCTTCAGATAACATTTCGTAACCGATCCGTAGTTCTTCCATAATCCCGTTGCGGAAGTTTTCAACTACAACGTCACTGTGCTTGACCATTTCAAGAAAGATCTTCCTGCCCTGTTCTTTTTTCAGATCAAGGGCGATGCTTTTCTTTTGGTTGTTATAGCTCATGAAATAGGCGCTTTCACCGTGGACATGAGGTGTAAATGCACGGCTGTCGTCTCCCTTGCCGGGGATTTCTACCTTAATAACCTCTGCTCCCAGGTTGGCCAGAATGGCTGTGCAATAAGGACCTGCCAGAATACGGGTTAAGTCAAGTACGCGAACTCCATCCAGTGGTTTGGCCGCCAAACACAATCCCTCCGCTTTGTCAATTATTTCGTCAAATAGAAGTTCTATTTCTGATTAAATGACTAAATGAATAACTATATTTTCTTTATGTAGAATAACATAACGATTCACTCCGGTCAAGAATANNCTGAAAAAGAAAATAAAAAAAGAATTGAACACGATCTTATTGGTGAAAGAAGGGTGCCAGATGATGTTTACTGGGGAATTCACACTTTACGCGCCCAGGAAAACTTTGACGTTTCCGGATACAGGCTTCACCACGAGTTTATTCGCGCCGTCTGTCAGGTAAAAAAAGCCTGCGCTCAAGTAAATATGGAACTGGGTTATTTGGACAGAAAGATTGGCGAAGCAATATTACAGGCCAGTGATGATATTATCAATGGAAACTTGCTTGATCAGTTTCTCGTTGATGTGTTTCAGGGCGGGGCCGGAACTTCGACAAACATGAACGCCAACGAAGTTATTGCCAACCGCGCCCTGGAAATAATAGGTGAAGAAAAGGGAAACTATCAGGTTATTCACCCCAACGATCATGTAAACTTACACCAGTCAACTAACGACACTATCCCTACAGCAATCAGAATAGCGATGATTGTCCTTTTCCGGGACCTGCCGATAGCTGTGACAGAGTTGATTAACGCTCTTCAGGACAAGAGCAGGGAATTTGAAGGCATCCTGAAAATGGGCAGGACGCAGCACCAGGACGCGGTTCCCTTGACCCTTGGGGATGAGTTCAACGCCTATGCCGCAGTTGTTAAACGGGACAGGGCGAGGTTCCTCGAATGTGAAGACGTTTTAAGCCGCGTCAACCTTGGAGGAACGGCCATCGGCACCGGGATAACGGCGCCCAAGGGATTTGGACGCATGGCGGTGGAAAGGATCAATAAAAATACCGGCCTCGGGCTTGCCCCCGCGATCAATTTAATCGACGCAACCCAGAACCTTGACGCTTTTGCGGTTGTATCAGGCATGCTGAAGATACACGCCGCAAACCTGTCTAAAATCACCAGCGACCTGATGATGCTGCATTCGGGGCCGCGGGGCGGGATTGCCGAAGTAAGGCTGCCGGATGTCCAGGCCGGCTCGTCAATCATGCCCGGGAAGGTTAACCCGGTTATTGCGGAAATGGTCGAGCAGGTTGCCATGAGGGTTATCGCTAACGATTATGTAGTCTGTGAAGTTATCCGCCGCGGCCGCCTTGAATTGAACGCTTTTCTGCCCCTTCTCTCTCACGGCTTGTTTGAATCAATAGCAATCCTGGAAAAAGCTGATCATTTATTCGCCTCAAGATGCATCCGGGGCATTACCGCCAATGAAATTGCCTGCCGCAAGCATATGGAAGCAGGCTGGAAAAACTGGGGATTGACCGCCCTTGTTCCTCACCTCGGCTATGCAAAGTGCACCGAGTTGGCCACAATGGCGAAGCAAATGGATACAACCCCAAGAGCAATAATCCTCAGCGAAGGTATTTTTACCGAGGATGAACTTGATCAAATACTTTTTGACGAACAGAGCTTTAAAAGAATGTAATATTAAAAATGAATTAGATGGAAGAGGAAGCTGTTTTAAGACAGTGTTCCCCTTCCGTCCAAAACAAGCAGGCCATTTTCATAAACGGCTACCGGGTTCAGGTCAAGCTCCTTTATTTCCGAATTATCCTCAGCCAGTTTGGAAACCTTCAGCAACGCGTCAACTAGAGTTTCACGGTCCGCCGGGGGCTTTCCCCTGTATCCTTTCAGGAGGATGTTCCCTTTTACGGATTCAATCATGTTAAAGGCTTCTTCCCTTGTAATGGGAATTAACCTGAAGGTCACGTCTTCAAAAATTTCCGTAAATACACCCCCCAGGCCGAACATGATTACCTTGCCAAAATGATTGTCGGTAGTCACGCCGATAATCACTTCCGTTCCGGCGCCGGCCATGGGCTGTACGGTTACGCTTATCTCCGGTTCCTGATCGGCTACTGCCGCCCTGATTTCGCGAAAAGCCGTCCGGACCGCGTTTTCATCAGGCAGGTTAAGCTTCACGCCGCCGCAATCCGATTTGTGGGTATAAGCAATAGAATGAATCTTAAGAACTGACGGGTAACCGAACTTTGCGGCCAGTTGAACAGCCTGGTCCTCATTATGCGCTACCTCGCAGGGGGTAACCGCTACTCCGTTTAAAGCAAGAAGCCGCTTAACCTCATCCTCAAAAAGCAGCTTTCTCCCGCCAGATTTGATTTTTTCAAAAATTTCTTTTACCTGCACTTTAGAAACACCTCCTGCGTTTATCCTTTTGCCTGACTGGAAATTATTTGTTTATACTCGTACAAGGCGTAAACTGCCCGGGCAGCCTCTCTTGCGGTTATATACAAAGGCACGCCTTCCTTTTGCAGCATCTCCCTGTCTTTGGCAGAATCGCCGACATTAGAAACGTAGTAGGCCACGGCCGGCTTATTCCATTTATTCCGCACGTCGATGATTTCCCAGGAAGGGAAGCGCCAGTTCTTATGCAGGCAATAGATGGCCAGCATTATGTCCACTGAAGGATCGCCCAGGACAGCGTCAGCCATTCTGCCGTACGGAATAGCGGGAAACCCGAGCCCCGCCGCATCCAACGGATTTTTCAGGACGATAGGCGGATTTGGACCGACAACATCCAGCACTTTTTGATCTGTTTCCGGCGCGTACTTGGGCAATTCACAGCCAAGCTGAAGCATGTAGTCGGCCGCCACTATACTTGGCCCTGCCGTATGAGTGAAGACACCGACCCTTTTTCCCTCCGGCAGCTGCGAAAGGGAAAGAGCTTTGCAGCAGGCGACCAGTTCTTCTACCGTATCAACAACTATCGCTCCGCACTGCCTCAAAATATCTTTATACAGCCTGTATGGCCCCGCCAGGCTGCCCGTGTGCGTCATGGACAGATAGTCCGATTCCTTCGTCCGGCCGGCCTTAAAAACAACAACCGGCTTTTTCAGGCAAATTTCCCTGATCAGCTTGACAAATTTTAAAGCTTCCTCGGAACCCTCCATGAAAACGCCGATAACTTTTGTGGTAGGATCATCCCCCAGGTAAGCTAAAAAATCATAGAACTCGAGCGTTGCCCGATTTCCGACCCCAATCCATTTATTCAGACCCATCATCTCGTCGAGAGCTTTTTGCATGATTGTCAGGCCCATACCGCCGCTTTGAGAAATAATTGAAACCCCGCCCTTGATTAACCTTAAGGGATAAAAGGTGGCGTAAAAATTGCCGTCATTATTGATGAATCCGAGGGTATTAGGACCGATCAGAGGAATGCCGAGCTCATTTGCTTTTTCGGAAAGCCTTTTCTCAAGCTTTACACCTTCGGCGCCCATTTCCCCGAACCCGCCGGCAACGCTGACAATCCCTTTGACGCCGCAGCGTGCGCATTCCTCTATAACATCCACCGTGTTGAACTGGTTTAACGCGATTACCGCCACGTCAACGGGGCCGGGTACTTTATCCAGTCTGGGATATACGTCGTATCCCAGGATATTCTTCAATTTTGGATGTATCGGATATAAGGGCCCTTTAAAACCGCCGTAAACCATACTTTCAAATATATTAAATCCGACTTTTTCCGGCGCATCGCCCGCTCCTAAAACAGCGGCGCTGCGGGGATAAAAAATTGGCTGAAGATCTTTTTTCATGCGGCTTCCTCCATTTACAAATACATCATTGAATAAAAAAGTGCAAAAAAGGGGGTCTTTCTTCAAAACCCCCTTTTTTAATTCAGTCTTTTTTAGAAATCAGGAGTCAAGACAATCCTCTTCATTAGTTTGCCGGCGTGAGTCTCTTCGAAACCGGCGGCGATCTGGCTCATCGGCCGTACGTCTACGAAAGGTTCAACCTTGATTTTTCCATCCAGAACCATGTTCAGGACTTCGGGATAGTACTTGGGCAGGCAACCCCATGTTCCTTCGATTTCGGCGTCAAAAGCCATCAATCTGGAGATCATGTATTCAACTTTCTGCATGCCGTATCCGACAACCATCATTTTGCCCACAAAGGAAAGGAAATTCAGGGCGATTTCCTGGCCTATCTTTGTCCCGGTGGACTCGAAGATTTTCCACCCTATGTTGGGAGGCAAACCGTTGGCCTTGCAGTAGTCACGGAATTCTGCAGTAATGGCCTTCATATCTTTATCCTGCGTGCTGATTGCACAAGTTGCGCCGAAACTTAAAGAACGCTCCAGCTTTTCCTTGTTGCGGGCAATGGCTACTACCGCCTTTGCGCCCAGAGCGCTTGCAATCTGAGTCATGTAGGTGCCGACTCCGCCCGTTGCGCCGGTTATAATTACAAGATCCCCTTCCTTAACACCGGCTTTAATTGCCGCCTGGTAGGGTGAGGTAATCGCGTCCGCCACTACTGCCAGCCACTGCAAAGGCATGCCTTTTCTGTCTTCGACAACGCAGAGATCCTCCGCGGGAACGGGGATATGGCTGGAGAAGCCGCCGTACATACCCAGGCTGTTGCCGGGCATTTTCTGCGCCAGGCAGCGGTTGCCCCTGCCGGAAGCGCAGATTGCGCATTTGTTGCAAGGCATGACTGCCGGAATAATAACTTCCTTGCCGACCAGTTTATCTGGTCCTGCAACNNCAAACGCCGCAAGCTGCGACCTCCACCAGCGCTTCGCCCGGCTGCAGCTCCGGAACGTCAATACTCGCCCGCTGTAATTTCCCGGGTTCAACCATTTGCCATGTTTCAATCTTTGAAGGTACGCCCATTATATAATTTCCTCCTTATAACTTTTTACTTTACACTTTAAAACCCAAGGCCCTCCGCTTAAAAAACAGGCTATTTGCCCTGCCAGACCGGGCGCCTTTTTTCCATAAAGGCCTTTAGCCCTTCCTGCGCATCGGCGGTGACCATCAGTTCCTTAAGATAAATGCGGTCTATATCCTTGATGCCCTCTGCAAAACCCTTCCCCAGTCCTGCCCTGGCGGCTTTTTTGGTCATGGCCAGGACAACCGGACTCAGCGCGGTAAATTTCTTTAAGTATTCCATGGCGCTTTCTTTGAAATTATCCGCCGGAAGAACCTTGTTGACTATGCCAAACTTCTCGGCCTGTTCGGCGCCGATTGTATCACCGCTCAAGAGAAGATCCATAGCCCTCGGCCAGGAACAAAGCTTGGGCAGCAGGAAACAGGCGACAGGCGGGAAAACACCCACCTGGATTTCAGGCTGGCCGAGTTTGGCCTTCTCCGAAGCGAGAACCATGTCGCAGAAAAGAACAACTTCGCAGCCGCCGCCGAGCGCCGCGCCGTTAACCAGGCAGATAATCGGTTTTTCCACTGCGTCCATAGCCAGGAAAAGGCGGTCAAAAACATCGATCATGCTGTCCACCTTGTCCGGGGTATGGTCGGCGACATCCACACCCGCCGAGAATGCTTTTCCTTCGGCGTCCAAAATAACCACGCCGCCCGGCTCATCTTTTGCCCACTTAAAGGCCTCGACCATTTCTTCCATCATGGGAATTGTTAAAACATTCAAAGGGGGGCGGGCAAGCGTTATCGTAATAACACCGCTCTCGCTCCCGACTTTAAGAGATTCAAAAGCCAAAATTATTTCACCCCTTATAACTGGAGTTTTTAAGAATCACCCGGATAAATCAAGAATACCAGGCGCCGGACATAAACCAGCGCCTGGTATCCCATTTATTATCGTTATTTGCCTTCCAAACGGGGACCTAAAACGGCGTCGACCAGTTCCTGATCGAACGGATGCCCCTCATTACCCAGCTGTCTGTACTTAATAAAGTCAATGACGTCTTTGCCGGTTAGTTTCTTGGTGTTGAAAGCGTTGAATCCGAGGTAAGCTTCACTCATCATGTTAGCTAACAGCCAGTGACGGTTGGGCAGCTTGGCCTGATCCCAGAAGAACTTCTTCTTGGCCCTGACGCCGTCGATGGACATCATCAGGCAGTGGGGGAAGAGGTTGGTAAATGTCCAGATCAGCTTGTTGACTTCGGCGTCTAACAGGGAGAAGTCAACTGTGCATTCCTTGACCAGAGCTTTTGCCTCAGCAAGAGCATCGCCAGTTTTGTTTTCGCCGTAGACGATTTGGCCGTTTTCAACATACTTGTCGGTAATTACGTTGGGGTTGGCAACCCACTGGTCGCCCTTCTTTAATACGGGGACGGCCTTGGTGATCATACCCCAGTCGACAGCCTTGTATGCGCTGATCATCTGGCAGGAAATACAGCTCCACATTCCACGCTCGGCTCCAATGTACCAGGGCAGGAAGTCCGACGCGCCGCCAACCGGGGCGGAACCGTGCCTCGGGCCGGCCTGACCGAAGATAGCCATGTCTGAGGAAACAGCCAGGTCGCAGGCGCCGCCGATTTCCTGGCCGCCTGCTACGCGCATGCCGTTTACCCGGCAGATAACCGGCTTTTTGCAGTTAAGAATGGCGTCAACCATGCCGTTGAAGAGGTCCATATAGTACCCGTATTCAGTGGTCATGGAATAATACTCGGAATATTCTTTTGTGTTTCCGCCGGTGCAGAAGGCGTTGCTGCCTACTGCGGTAAAGACCACGGCTGCTACCGTGCGGTCCATGGAAGCCTTGTGGAAACCGGCGATGACTCCCTTGACCATTTCTGTGGTGTAGGAGTTAAACTGCGCAGGGTTGTTCAGGGTTATCCAGGCGCTGTTTACGCCTTCAATCGCGTTACCCTTCGGGTCAACAACAGGCTTCAACTCGTAAATTACGCAGGGCGCTTCGGTGCCAAACCATTGATCGGTGAAAATATTGTGGTCTTTTGCGCCTGATTCGCGCGGCCATTTGTTAATATCCATTAGCTACTACTCCCCCTTATATTTTTAAAAATTTATATGGTTGTATTATAAAATCCCGTGTACAAGCATGTCAATAGTCAATAACTTATTCAATTACCTAATTATGCAACGCCGTATGATGGCTGGTCTTATTCGGCGGCTACAAACTCATGGGCTATCTGGCCGTTTTCATAATTGACCACAACCGGCTTAACAGTCATACCGACCTTGATATCCATACCCTGCATAGAATCACTCAGGCGCCCGAACATCCTGAAGCCCCCGAAATCCACTACCGCCAGCAGGTAGGGCAGATCGCCCTCAAAGCCGGTAGGGGCATATTTGACGTTTGTAAAAGTAACCAGCTTGCCCGTGTCAGGGACCTTGACCCATTCCAAAGAACCGCTTAAGCAGCCCGGGCAGTCCATCCTAGGAGGGAAATAGGTCTTGTTGCACTTGGGGCAATGGGTTGTGTAAACTTCGCCACTTTCCAGCTTATCGACGTACTCGCCTACTTTTGTAACTGCGGTAAAGCTCTTCCGTCCAAACTTTTCAAACCCCACGTTGTTCTACCTCCCCAATATTATAACGTTCCCGTAGATACCTACGCCGCCGATATTGTGAACGAGGCCGATTTCAGCGTTCGGCACCTGGATGGCGCCCGCCTCTCCGCGTAGCTGCAGAACAATCGTCCTGAGCTGCGAACCGCCTGTAGCGCCGATGGGATGCCCTTTGGAAAGCAACCCGCCGTCTACATTGACTGGAATTTTACCTTCGAGATATGTTTGTTTATCGCGGATCAGGCTGGGTCCTTCTCCAGGTTTGGCAAAGCCAAGAGCCTCGTAGGCCAGAATTTCCGCAATGGTGAAGCAGTCGTGAACTTCGGCCACATCAATATCCTGAGGCCCCACACCGGCCATAGCGTAGGCCTTTTCTCCGGCTATGCGCGCGCATTCCAGGCCTCTCATGTGTTCCCTGCTGGCCAGGTTCATCGGCGCGTTGGATTGGCCGACTCCCATAACCCAAACCGGCTTCTTGCTTAATTCCTTGGCCCTGTCAGCCGAGGCCAGGATAACACAGGAGGATCCGTCTGCATTTGCGCAGCAGTCCATAACTTTTAAGGGACTGGAAACAAAACCTGACTCCATCACCTGCTCAAAAGTAACCTTCTTGCGGTAGACTGCCTTTTCATTTAACTGCCCGTACGTCGACGCTTTAACACGGACCAGGGCCAGGTCCTCCGGTTGCGTGCCAAAGTTGGCGAAATGCGCCTGGGCGTACATGGCGTAATAAGCCGGCATGGATGTCCCGTAAGGCGACTCCCACATTACGTCGGCGCCGCGCCCCATGCGCTCCTGGACATCCTGGGAGGTAATTTCGGACATTTTCTGGAATCCCAGGACACAAACAACATCGTAAAGCCCGCTTTTGATAAATGAGTACGCGATTGCAAACCCTGTCGTGCTTGAGGAACACAGGGATTCAACCATAAAGGTGGGCGCGGGGTTTAGCCCCAGGTACTCGTCAATCAAGCTCGAGGGACTGCGCTGCTTATCGTACTCGGGAGCGCAGCAGACTATTAAGGCTTTGATTTCTTTCGAGGAAATTCCTGCATCCTGCATAGCTTCCCTGTAGGCTTCGAAACACAGCTCCCGGATACCGCCGGGATAACCGCGCACAAAAGCGCTCTGGCCTACTCCAATAACGGCCACATCTTTATCAGGCATCGTCAAACCTCCTAAATTAAGTACGTTTATTTGCCTAAAGCATTACCATACCGCCGTCCACACAGATGGTCTGCCCGGTTACATATGATGCTTCATCAGAGGCTAAGAATGATACAACTGGCCCAATCTCCTCAGGCGGCGCCCACCTTCCCAGCGGAATGCGCTCCAGGTACTTGTCTTTGAAACGGGGGTCGGTGGCGATTACTCTGGTCATATCAGTCTCCGCCATTGGGGAGATGCAGTTCACCCGGATGTTGTACTTGGCCAGCTCCTTAGCTGCCGATTTGGTTAAAGCGTGTACCCCTCCCTTTGCTGCCGTATAATTTACCTGTCCTATTGTGCCCATTAAGCCGGCTGAGGAAGTAACGTTGATAATGGAACCCGTCTTCCTTTCCAGCATTGCGTTGGCCACGGCCTGAATGCAGTAAAAAGTCCCCGTGAGATTGATCCGGATAATATCGTCCCACACTTCTTCGGTCATCTTCAGAAGCATGGCCGGCTTGCTTATTCCCGCATTGTTGAACAAGCCGTCGATCTTCCCGAAGGCGCTCATCGTCGCATCGACCATTTCCTGCACCTCGGAGCGCTTGCCCACGTCAGCCCTGAAAACCATGACCTTGCGTCCAAGGTCCTCGCACGCTTTTACAATAGCGTCTTCTTCGGAAATTTTCCGGCTGACCAGGCACAGATCAGCTCCATCTTTGGCCAGAGTAATAGCTACTCCCTCGCCAATACCCATTCTTGCTCCGGTTACAATGATTACTTTTCCATCTAAGCGCACAATCTTTCCTCCTTGGTCTTTTTATTACCGTACCATTTCTAACTTGATAAAAAGAGGACATCATCGCTGCCGCCCAAGGGCAGCCTCCTGTGTCCGGGTGAAACGGCCTTGCTGTCGCTTCTCTTGCGCCGGTTTACATAGGCTTTCTTTAAATAAAGAACTGCGCGCTCCACCTTTCTTCCGGTTTTCTCCAGCGTGCTTTAAACCAGCTATGCCCATAACTTCTTTACCCTTTATCGAAGAAATCCTATTACTCGTCGCGAAGTTATGTTTTTTTGAGGCGTAACCTGAGAAAATCTTCCGCCGGGGGGAAGTTCAACCGGGAGATATCGCTAACCTCTGGCAAATTGCAAGCAGCGAACCTCCATAAAAATAGTAAAATATCTATATATAAAAGAAAATCGCTAAAAAGAATGAGTAAGGGTTTAAAAATGGGTGAAATAGGCAGTAACTCGTTAGGGCTAGTCCATAAGTATGAAAAATGGTTGACAGTCGTGCGGACATGCGTTAGAATTCTTTTGGCGGAAAATAAAAATTTTTTGCGAAAGTTAAAAGGAGGCGCGTTGGTGAACACCGGGAAAACACTACCAGGCAGCACACTCCAGGAAACAAAACCGAAGCTTCTGATTGTTTGCCGGGTAAGTCCCTCGGTCGTCACGCCAAAACAACTGGAGAGCAACCTGCGCCAAATACTGAAAAGGTTCATCCTATCCTTTGATTTTTACTGGGCCGCCTTTATCCTGCTCCGGCAGGAAAAGCTCCCTGTCTGCATTGATGTCTGCAAGGATTCGCGCAAAAAGGACCGTGCCTGGGCCGCCCGCTGGCAGGAACTTTCCAAACATCTCTTCTTCCCGGACGGCCCGTTTAATCACAAGGAATGGCTGAAATTGTTCTCGCCGGCCGCCAAAACCACGCTGCCCGTAAGGCTGCAGGTTGAGGAACCCAGCGGGACAATGGAAATCGCCATCTTCGACACCGACGCTGAAACCGCCCAACGCCTGCTTGTTAAAACAATGTCGCTGGGCAGGCATATGGCGGATATGATTCAGGAATTTGTTTTCCGCAGCTCCCATAAACGCACCCTCAGAAAATTAACAACCTGGCTGGAGATGGCCAGCACAATCAGTTCATCCCTGGACATCGGCCAGACCCTGCATGTTGTCGCCCAGCTTACCGCCGATTTATTCTCCGCGAGAACAAGCCTCTACCTGCTGGATGAAAACGAAAACCTTACTCCTGTGGTCGCCGTAGGGAGTTACGACCCCCAACTGCGCAACAAATTTAAAGCTCTTTCAGGCCAAAAACCCTACCCGGCTATAACACAGGCTGTTCAAACACAGCACCCAGTAATTATCACGCCTGACAACATCCATAATCTGCTCCCGGCCGATATTATTGAAACTTTCAATTATCACTGGCTGATTGTGGTTCCCATCCTGAACAAGGATAAAGCAATCGGGATAATGCAGGTTGACCGCCCGCGGGACAGCCGGCTTAAGGGCTTTGAAAACGAGGCCGCCGAAATCATTTTGGCCATCGCGCGGGTTACGGCCATTGCTATCGAAAATGCAAGTCTGGTTGAAAAACTGGAACAAAAAGAACTGCTCCTTCACAAATTGGTCAACAAGATCATCACCGCACAGGAAGACGAGCGCAAACATCTTGCCTCAGAGCTGCACGACAGCGTTATTCAGGCTCTTATTGCCATCTGGTACCGGCTGCAGAGGATTACTCCGACTTGCAATTCACATCCCGCTGACTGGTACGGAGAAATAACCAACCTGACTAATATTTTAGGAAACCAGATTCAGGATATAAGACGGATCCTGTCCGGCTTAAGGCCGATGATTCTGGATAACTACGGCCTGATCCCGGCCATCAAGTCGTATACAAACGAAATTCGTGAAAAACATAATATCCCCATCAGTCTTCATTTCCATCTGAACACGCCGGCCGGTCATGACAGACTAGCCGAAGAAAACCTGAGAGGACTGACAGCCAATCCGGGCGACAATTTACGCCTGCCGCCCCAAACGGAAATAGCCCTGTTCAGAATTCTGCAGGAGGCGCTGACTAATATAATCAAGCACGCGACGGCTACCAGCGTGGATGTTGAACTTGTGGTCCGCAAAAAGGACATCCTGCTGACCATCAAGGATAACGGGACAGGTTTTAACCAGAGCTCGTTAGTTAACTCACAAAATTACAACCACCTCGGTTTGGCCGGTATGCAGGAAAGAGCGCTTCTTCTGGGAGGAAATTGTATCATTGGTTCCCAGCCGGGGAAAGGAACCTGGATTTCAGTTAAAGTACCCTATACAATGGACGTTGAAGGGAGATTGTCTAATTGACACCAATTAAATTAATGATCGTAGATGATCACGCGATGATCCGCGTCGGTCTGGCGGCAATGATGAGCGACTGTAAGGATATCTCCATTATCGGCAGCTGCTCCAGCAGCCAGGAAGCCGAACAGATGCTCCTTAACCAGCACGCCGACGTTATCCTGATGGACATAAAGATGCCGGACATCAGCGGTATTGAAGCAGCCAGGGAAATTCTACGGAAAAAATCATTAACTAAAATAATCTTCCTGACTGTTTTTGAGGACGCCGAATTTGTGCGGCTGGCCCTGCAGTCCGGCGCTAATGGATACATCTTAAAGCACGTCTCCCGGGACAAACTCATTGAAACGATCAAGCGGGTACACCAGGGCGAGACTGTGATTGACCCGGCGGTACTGCACCAGATTATCAACGACTATGCGAAAACGCCCGGGAATAATGAACAAAATTCCACTCACCAGCGGGCCGAGCTTACACCCAGGGAACACGAAATTCTCCAATACCTGACCAAAGGCCTGACCAACAAGGAAATATCAACGGCAACCCACCTTGCTGTTGATACGGTAAAAACTCACCTCCACAATATCTTCAGAAAACTGGGGGTAAAAAACCGGGCGCAGGCTATCGCTCAAATAAGCAAAACAAAGAATAACCAGATTCTTAACGACAGCCTTAGCTAAGCGTCCCTTCTTTCATTGCACCCTGCACCCCGTACCCTGATCCTAATCTGCCCAATATGTAAACGGATATCTAAAACTCATTTTTAGATATGCAGGCGGTTTTTAAGAAGCTTGAGGATTTGGAGCATTATTTCCAGGGAGGCAAAGGTCCAGATGCCGGTTCTCTGATGAACTACAAGAACAGACAAAACGTTTTGGACAACCAGCGAGAAAGCTGTAGACGCCGCAACCCCTTCTTTTCCGAAATGCTGCGCCATGATTATGTTCAGGCCTAGATTTAAAAGGCCGCTGAAGATGCTGATCTTCATAAAGGCGACGTGCAGCCCGGTCATTTGAAGAAAGTAATCGCATGATCCCGTCAGGGTATTCACCATCTGGCCAAGGATAAGAAAACTAAGGACAGCTGCCCCGCCCGCATACTGCGCGCCGAACAAAAAGGCCAGAATGCTCCTGCCAAAGAGAAATAAAACAAGGAAAACAGGAATAGAAACCAGTGAGCTGATTGTTGTGGCGTACCTGGTGACGTATTTCAGGTTCTGCAGGTCTTTTCGGGCGTTAAAATGGGCGATCATTGCCGGGATTACCTGGTTTGATTACATTTCCGGAAAGAAACGTCACACTGGCCAGGGAACTGGCCACCCCGTATATACCCACCTGAACCGCGTTCGAAAAAATCCCCAGCACGTAAATGTCTGTACTGGTCATCAGCAAAACAACTCCGCTGGTAACCAGCATGGGCAATGAGTCAGCCAGTATGCCGGATGTTCCAACCTTCTTTGAAGGCCAATCCTTTAACCTTTTCGCAAAGATCAGCAATCCTGCCAAAGGAGCGAAAAGCAAACCTGCGACTACAGCCAGCAGCACATTTTGTATCGTGGCGGCGGAACCCAGCCAAAGAAAAACCAGCAGGATCAAAGAGATCAACTGCTGCAGCACAGGCAAAAAAGAGGCGGAGCAATAAAGATTTTATTCTTATCACCAATTTTCCCGAACCGGCAGGACCCCGCTTACGGAGTTTTTTCCCTGAGACTTGTTCAAAACTTTCAGGCGGCCGGCCTGCACGTTACGGTAATCGCGCCCGTCCCGTACGCTCCCGCATGGCTGTGGTTTAACAAAGACTGGCGCAAGCTGGGACTTATACCGGAATCAGAAGATATCGGGGGAGTTAAAGTTCTTCACCCCCGTTATTTCTGCCTGCCCGGCGGCAGGTTCGAAAGACTGAACGGATACTCCATGTTCCTGGCTGTAGAACCCGTCGCGGAAATCCTGCACCGGGCCGTTTCTTTCAGCTTAATCCACGCCGGCAATGACCATCAATGTACCTGCCGGGGCGTCGGTCACCAGGATCTACCTTTTATCTGATGGTTCTGGAACCCAGCATTTCGACGACCTCACTTTAACCGTGAAATAATTAATTAACCGGTCAGGAGGGAACAGTAAATCCCCTCCTGACTCCCTTCTCTCAAACCACCCGGCACACCGCCATTTTTTAAGTAAAGGCTTTATTGGTTAAGGCCGATCAGCGGTCAGAGTTACCTGGATTTCCTGGGCGATTTCCCGGTCAACCGCAAACTGGGTAAATCCGACCTGGAAAACATATGCGGGAAATACCTGCAGCAGGCGAATCAGCAAACCGGGGTAAATCCCCAACGACATAAGTTTTCTGATTTTTTTCGGTTCGTATGTTGAAAAACCCGAAATCTGTCCCCGATCTCCAACATGTAAATCGGCAAGAGATTTATGCTCGGCTGCGACGGCGTTACCTTTTCTTTTTCTTAACCGGCCGATTATTCCCGGGCGCTTTGTAAAAACTTCATAGCCGCAGCGCGGGCATTTCAGTTTGCCGCAAAAGCGGCGCAGAAAACAACCGGCGCAACTCTGCGCAGCCTCATCTGAAAATTCATAACCGCAGAATGAGCATTTATTCATAACTTTACCCCCGTTATAGAGATCAGCCAATTCAGCGCATACCCTGAAATGAATGCAAAAGGAAAGACAAATACAGCAATCGCCACTGCGGTTTTCAGCCCGCGCTCTTTGATCATGATGATTAATTGAGCAATGCAGGGAACAAACAGAGTCAGGGTTGCGGCAGTCACTACCAGCTGTGTACTGCTGAGAATTCCGGTCTTATACAGATCGTACAGCCCGGCGGCTCCATAATCACGCCGGAAGAAACCGAATAAGAAAACCTGCGCGATTGCATCCGGCAAACCAAGACTATTTACAACGGGGGTCAACCAGGCAACTAACTGCTGAAAAACTCCGGTGGTATTACCCAGCCAGATCAGTACGCTGGCCAGGATAAACAGCGGCATAATTTCTAGAAAATACCACCGCATTCGTGTATATGTCTTTGTATATATGTTTTTCAAGTTCGGCCAGCGCATCGGGGGGAGTTCCATATAAAAGCTGGGCCGGTCGCCCGGCAAAAGCTTGGCTGTCAAATAACCTACCAGCAAAAACACCAGCAACAAGAACCCTGCCCAGAGAGCTAACGCTCGCGGTCTTCCTGAAAGAATAGCCAGAATAATGCCTAACTGCGCTGAACATGGAATAGCAAGGGCTAATAAAAGGGTGGCGATTATTCTCTCACGGGCAGTCTCCAGAGTCCGGCTGACCATGGTCGCCATGGTGTCACAGCCAAAACCCAGCGTCATCGGGATAACTGCCCGGCCGTTTAAACCTATGCTCTTGAATAACCGGTCAACCAGCAGGGCCATGCGCGGCAGGTAACCGGTGTCTTCGATGATCGAAAATACAATAAAGAAGGTTCCTACAATCGGCAGAACAATAGCTAAAGCATAGCGGAAACCCAGGGTTATGATCCCGTAATCCTTAGCCAGCAGTTCCTGAACCGGAACCCAGGGGATATAGCTTTCAACCAGTCTGCTGACCCAGGGATTAATAATCTTCTCAAACCCGGTTTCAAGATAATTGACCAGTGTTCCCGCTCCGAAAATACCGACGAACTTATAAAGCCCGTAGTAAAGAACGAGAAGGAGAATAGGAATGCCGGTTACCGGCCGCATGGTCAGCCGGCTGATATTTTCGCTGAAACTGGGCCGCGGTTCTTCCGGCACAGATATTGCCTGATCGGAAAGCCGGGATGCCGTATGCTGCCGCTGCAGATTTACAACAAAGTAAAGCGGTTCCTTATAGTTGGCCTGGGTATCTGCAATTATTCGTTCGATTGCCTCATAATTTCCCCGGTCCCGGGCAGACACGATTTTGTGTATTTCTTCGTCGCCCTGTAATAACAACAGGGCAATCGCCCGTTTGGACAGGTGAAAATTATTAATTAAGAGGCTTTCTATTCTCAACAGTGATTTTTCGATTAAGGAATCGTAAACTGGTGTTTTAAACACCGCAGCTTCCATATTCATAAGCCTGCTTTCCACGGATGTTGTTCCGATAATAGTCCCGGATAGTCTTCTTAAGCATATCCAGGCCGTATCCTGAAGTGGCGGAAGTAGCAACTACGGGAATGCCGATTAAGGATTCAAGTATTGCGGGGTTAACTTTAATTCCCAACTTATCAGCTTCATCAATCATGTTGATGACTACAATAACCGGCAGACCTGCTTCGACGAGCTGTATCGTCAAATTGAGCATGCGCTCGAGATTTTTGGCGTCGATAATATGCAAAACAACATCCGGATTGTCTTCCAGAAGGAGGGTACGGGAAACCCGTTCTTCTTCGGTAATTGGCAGAAGTGAGTACATACCCGGTGTATCGATAACCTCCCATGTTTCCTTTTCTTTAATGAACGTTTTGCCTCTGGAGATCTCGACGGTAGTGCCGGGATAATTAGATACTGTAACGTAAGCGCCGGTAAGAAAATTAAAAATAACACTCTTGCCTACATTCGGCGTTCCGACAAGAACGATCCTTTTCAGATCATGAGATGATTTGAGGCTTTCTTTATGTTTGGCTGACCTCATTTAATGCCAGGCTCCTTTAATGATTAACCGATGGTTATTTATAATATCTCATTGTTGATTTTCTGCAAGATAACCAATAATTGGCTGGCCTCTTCTTCCGAGATTGTTGAAAGGATCTGGTTGGTCAGCTCGAGGTGAAACTTGTGATGCTCCTTGAATGCTTTTATTCCCTTATCAGTCAGGCTGATCAGATATACCCGCCGGTCTTCACGGTTGTGATTTCTTCTGGCATAGTCCTTTCTTTCGAGTCTATCTACCGTTACTGTAGTGGTTCCTGTTGTCACACCCAATCTCTGGGCAAGATTCTTCATGTTTATTTCACCGCACTGGCCCAGTATCTCCATTGCGTGAACCTCAGAGACGGTTAAATCGCCGGACCGGACTACTGACGACTCCCATGAAGTAAAACTGCTTATAAACCGGATCAGTTCATTTGTAAGATCGTCAACCATAATAGCCACCAACTTCTTAATATTTTAATTTATGATAATAATAATATCAAATTGTTTGATTATCAAGCTATAGTGTACTGCCTTTGACAGCTTTTGTCAACCATGAAATATAAAATTTTTTATAGCAATAACAATGATTTTAAATCAGACATTTTGTATAGAACCGACTTGCCCTATTTATTACATTCGGACAATTCTTCTAAAAAAAGTATTAGTCCCCGGCTGGTTTTTACCATAACCGGGGACTTTTTTCCAAAATAAATAATACAGCAACATATCATCCGGCACATAATTGTAGCTCATCTTACAGGTAATCTCCTATCAATTTATACAACTATAGGGATGTCAACTGTCTACGTGCTTATATATTTTTTATAGGGAAAGCTGTTTCTTTATTTCATCCCAGAGCCCTGATATACTGTCTTTGATTTTCCCGCTTGTATAATCAACCACG
>DFZT01000083.1:19576-24888 GCA_002382755.1 Firmicutes bacterium UBA4049
ACCCTTTCCATATCGTGAAGGCCGGACAGCGTCGGTTCGGTTACAATTAAGGCCAAATCTGCGCCTGAAAGAGATGAAATAACAGGGCAGCCTATACCGGGCGGGCCGTCTGTAACAATAAGGTCACACCGATTATCTTCTGCAATTCTCCTCGCCTGCTGACGGACGGCGGCTACAAGCTTGCCGGAATTGCCCTCCCCTATATCCAGTTTGGCATGTACAAGCCGGCCGAACCTCGTATCAGATACATACAGGTATCCTGATAAATGCTCAGCCATTCGGATAGCCTGGTTAGGACAGGCATGGTAACAGACGGCGCATCCCTCACAGGCCAATGAGTTTACTTCAAATTCCAGTATGGAATCAAAACGGCAAAGGTCAGCACAAATCCCGCATTCACTGCACTTATCCTTGTCTATCACTGCTTTCGGCATCCCGTAAAAGGGTTTTTGAGTACTTTGTTCCGGCTTTAGCAGAAGATGCAGATTGGAGGCATCCACGTCACAGTCAACTAGAACTTTGTTACGGGCAACCGCAGCGAAAGAACCTACAATACAGGTTTTTCCTGTGCCTCCTTTTCCGCTGACAACCACCAGTTCTTTCAATTTCGTCCCATCCTCTCACACTTTTCCCACAAAGCTATTAATTTTTCCTTCCACTGCGGCTTTATTGCAAGTAGCGGCAATCCCTTTGCGTAGTTAACCGCAATATCACGACTGAAGGGAAATTTCATGAGCAATGGAATTCCTTTTTCCTTGCAAAACCTTTCTACGTCTTCGTCTTTACCGTCCGAACGGTTAATAACCACTCCTCCGGGGACCTTCAATTTCTGAATCATTCCGAATGCCAGTTCCAGGTCATGAAGGCCAAAGGGAGTTGATTCAGTAACAAGTATGCAGAAATCAGCGCCTTCCACAGCTTTGATTACGGGGCAGGAGGTACCTGGCGAAACATCTGCGATAACTGCCGCGCCGGACAGGCGCTTATTTTTAACTGCCTGGATAAGCGGAGGGCTGACTGCGACGCCAATTTTCAGGCGCCCCTGGATAAAGTCTATTCCATCAGCCAGCCCGCCCTCTATCCAGCCGATCTCCTGCTCTGCCGGCGAAATAGCTTTTTTAGGGCAAAAATACATACAACCCCCGCAGCTATGGCAGAGTTCCGTGAAAAACAGGACATTTCCCGGAAGCGCAACCAGAGCGTGAAAAGCGCATATTTCAGCACACCGGCCGCAAAAGTCGCACATAGATAGATTGATCCAAGGAATTTGTACAGTTACAGATTCCTTATATGTGAATTCCGGTTTTAAGAAAATATGGCCGTTTGGCTCCTCGACATCACAATCGATATACTGTACTTCATACTTTTCTTTGACGGCCAGGGCAAGGCTCGTCGCAATAGTGGTCTTACCTGTGCCGCCCTTACCGCTGGCTACAGCAATAAACATTTCAACTCCTACTTTCTCCCCCTGCCCATACCCTCGTGAGGGACGGCATTGGCTGTAGTAGACAGCGTTAAAAGACCGTTTTTATACTGCTCAAATGTTTCCCGAACCGTCCCGGATGCTCCCGTATATACTTTTATACCTGCAGCCTGCAATACTGCCATCGCATTGGGACCAATGCGTCCGGTCAGCACACACTCGACTTTCCTGTTGACTAATTCCTGGGCGGTATGGATACCCGCTCCCCCTCCGGCGGATGCGCCGGGGTTGGATATATATTCCCACTGCTGCTTATCTTCGCTTGTAATTGCAAAATATTCGCACCTGCCAAAGCGGGGGTCAACTCTTGCCTCAATACTGTTCCCTTCTGCGCTGATGGCCAGTTTCATTCCTGACACCCCCTGCTTCCGCCATGACAGCCGTCGATTTTCATTAATTTAACCTCCTGTTATTTAAACAGCTATTCTTTAATTAAATTAATTTCATTAAAAGGGTTAACATCATATAGTTCTATCTGACCGGAATCACTGAACTTGGCCAGTTTGGGATCAACGGGCAGTACCGCAAGCAGTTTCATGCCTGTTTCACGAGCAGTTTCCTCTGCTTTGCTGGACCCGAACAGATCTATTTTCTTCCCGCAGCCGGGGCATGTTAAGAAACTCATATTTTCAACCATACCCAAAATCGGGATATTCATCTGCCCGGCCATTTTAACAGCCTTTTTAACAACCATAAAAGCCAGGTCCTGAGGAGAAGTGACTACTACCAAGCCATACAGGGGCAGAGACTGCATAACTGTCAGCGGCACATCGCCGGTTCCCGGCGGCAGGTCTATAATTAAGTAATCAAGGTCCCCCCAAATGACATCCGTCCAAAATTGTTTGACAGCGCTTCCAAGCAGCGGGCCGCGCCAGACTACAGGCTCGTCTTCCTCCATAAGGAACAGGTTTAAAGAAATGACAAGGATACCGTAAGTTGTCCTGACTGGAACAATACGATTATCCAAAACCCCAGGCGGACTGGTTAATCCAAACATTTTTGGAATGCTTGGCCCGGTAATATCTGCGTCCAGTATTCCCACTTTATAGCCCTGCCGGTTTAATCCAACAGCCAACAACGCGCTGACTGAAGACTTGCCAACACCACCTTTGCCGCTGACCACCGCAATCACATGTTTGATATTGTTAAACTCACTCTGTTCGAGAATCTCCGGTCTCGCATTCGAAGCTTCGCCTGCACATGCGTTCTCTGACATCTAACTCTCCCTTTCCAACATTACAGTTATTAGCCTTATTGATGTTTATAATGATATTGCCTCAGTAGGGCATTCGTCCACACACGCCCCACACTCAATGCATTCATCACTTACAACCGCAATATCATTGTCGACTTTTATGGCCTCAGCCGGACATATATCTACACATTGTCCACAACCAATACATTTTTCTTTATCAACTGTTGCTTTCACGAAAAATACTCTCCCTTCATTTGGTGTCCGATTCAGCGAGCAGCATCAACACTTTAATTTCCACAGTCATCATGGTATTGATGCTCGTGACAAACAGAACCCGTAGATTTCAGCGCACCTTGCAGATATGATGTTACCGCTGCTTTTGCTGCCCCACTTGCTCCAACGATAACTTCTATACCTTTTTCATTGAAAATTTCGATAGCTCTGCCACCCATGCCTCCCGAGATAATCACATTTACTCCCATATCATTCAGGAAGCTGGGCAAGAATCCGGGTCTATGTCCGGGATTTGCTATCGTTTCATCCTTAGTAATTTGATTATTTTCAGTATCAAAAATCATAAAGTTTTTACAATGCCCAAAGTGTTCCGTGACCTTCCCATTCTCACTTGCAACTGCGATTTTAATCATTTCTTTCTCCTTCATTTTTTTAATTTTTTTACAACAGGTAAAAGCCATATACCATTATAAAAAGCTTTATTAAGCCTCTTTCACAGGCTGCCTTATCGCCAAACATTCTCTAATGGCATTTAAATTTTTATTGAATTTATTCCTCAATATTATTTTGTATTTTATTATTTTGTATTTTTTTATAATAATTGCTGATCGCTTTACGCAAAGCACTAACTCCAAGGTTAGAACAATGCGCTTTATGTTCGGGAAGCCCATCAAGAGCATTTATAACATCCTCTTCAGTTATCTTTAATGCATCTTCTAAGCTTTTGCCTTTCGCCAATACGGACGTCATACTTGAGGTAGCAATTGACGCGCAACAGCCAAACACAAGATAGCTTATCTCTTGAATGTAACTATCTTTAACTCTCAGATAAAACGTTAACGCATCCCCGCAGGCTGGATCGCCAAAACTTCCTTCAGCATCGGCATTTGGCATGCTATATGCATTTTGTGGACTCATAAAATGTTCTATCACTTTATCCGAATAGATAATTAATCACCTCTATCCTCATTATTCAAGAAACCTCTATCGCACCTATGTCTACGACAGACGCCCCTGCCGCAAGACTTTCCGCGACCGTCACATAGCTGATATTCTCCGCCCTCAATAAAAAGCACTTTCCCGTTTACAAGAGATTCTGCTACTTTTTTCCTGGCATCGTTGTAAATGCCTTGAACAGTTGTACGCGCTATATTCATTTGACCGGCGCACTCTTCCTGTGTAAATCCTTCTAAGTCAATAAGCCTTATGGCCTCGTATTCATCAACTGTCATATTGACAAAGTTCTCCGTATTTGCCGGAGAATCAAGAGGCCCAAACCGGCTGCGGTCAGGCAGGCAGCATATTTTTCTCCATTTCCTTGGTCTTGGCATAATTCTCTAACCTCATTCCAGACAGGAATAGCCAGAGCCTTCTCCGACTATTCCTGCCGCTTGCTATAAGTTGTTTTCCAGTTGTTTATTAATAACTTCGAGCCGGCTCTGAAGCGCATCTTTTTGTTCTTGAAGCAGCTCTTTTTGTGTTTTTAAGGAAGTCTGGCCTGTATTAAAACTCCTGCCGAACCCTCGTCCAAAACCGCGCCTGCATCCAAGCCCTAACCAATGTCCAAAACCGACGCCGTATTTGACTGCATTTGCCCTGCAAAGTCCCAAACATCTACCGGTCATTGATCCACGCCCCATCGGGCCAGTTCCATCCCGTCTTGGCATTAATATCATCTCCTTTCTATCTAATTACACTCTGACCATTGCCGAACCACATTGCGGGCACTTCATATTAATACAAGGTGTTGCAAGTTGGTGTACTGCTCTTGTCCCGCACTTCGGACATTCACAAAAACCACCCGGTCCTGCGCTTGCAGGTCCTCTCTTTCTTCCTGCGCCAAGCCCGCTTCCGGATTTACGGCCTTGACCGCCACGGTTACCCGGGCCTGTACCGTCTCTTCCCGGCATATTCAACACCTCCCGATAGTTATTGACATATGTCACATTCAACTCAAATTATACATTGATTATGACATATGTCAATAACTATTTTTTTGTTTTTATTTTAAAACCCTCAATCAAGTTGCACTGCCAAGTTGTACTGTACCTGTAAATAAATAAAAACGACACAGTCACTTGACTCGTCGTTCTCACACATACAATTCTCGTGTAATTGCTATTATTTAAAGCGGTAGCGGATTAATTACTTTCAGCTCGTAACTATTCAGGCTGTAGGCTGTAGGCTGTAGGCTGTAGGCTATAGGCTATAGGCTATAGAAGTTCGGCTTGGCCAGCCGCTTGGGTTATACAAATGAGTTGGATGTTCCCGAATGCGACTCGAAAATGGCGGAGACCGAGAAGGTTCTGAGCGCCTTGATTCGGTCAATGCGTGACTAACAGCCTACAGCCTATAGCCTAAACAACCTGAGTAGTAACGAAAAAAAGGCTTTTTAGGCGG
>DFZT01000091.1 GCA_002382755.1 Firmicutes bacterium UBA4049
GGACTGGGGACACAAGGGGGGACACAAGGGGGGACACAAGGGGACGGTTCTCCTGTGCTCACCTGCTTCCCTGAGCACGTAGACAGTTGACCTCCCTAAAGCAAGATTATTCAGGGCAGTTAGCAAGCAAGAGCCGTCCCTACTTGCTATTGAGAGCCGTCCCTACTTGCTCTTGCGCTAAATGCGCCTGATCTGGCCGTTTGCAGAAACCTGTGTTCCTCCGACAATAAGTTCACGGATTAAGAGTGTCGGCTGTGCGTCGCTGACCGGCACTCCCTGGCCGTCTTTTCCGCATGTGCCGATTGTAAAACCTAAGTCACGGCCAACCATTTCCAGAATTTGGAGCACTTCGGGGCCGTTGCCGGTCAGGGTTGCTCCCTTTACCATTGAGCCGACCTGGCCGTCGGTAATCAGGTAACCTTCCGCAACGTCAAAAACAAAATCGCCTGTGGTTGTGTTTACCTGGCCGCCGCCCATTTTTTTAACCAGCAGGCCGTTTTTTATCTGACCGATAATTTTTTCCGGATCGGCTTTGCCAGGAGCGATATAAGTGTTGCCCATCCGGGGAATCGGTTTATGCTGGTACGATTCCCGCCTTCCATGGCCGTTGGAGTCCTTTCCATCCCTTCCAGCCGTCAGCCTGTCATAGAGATAGCCTTTGAGAATCCCGTCCTCGATCAGAACTACCTTGCGGGAAGGTGTTCCTTCGTCGTCAAAACGGTATGAGCCATAACGGTCAGCCAGGGTTGCGTCATCAATTACAGTTGCCTCTTTGGAGGCCACCTGTTCACCCATTTTTCCGGCATAAACTGAAAGTTTCTTTTGGACCAGGTCTGCTTCAAGCCCGTGGCCGCAGGCCTCATGCACCATAGTGCCTCCCGCTTCTCCGGACATCACGACGGGAAACTTTCCTGCCGGAGCCGGTTTGGCGTGCAGCATTTGAATTGCTCTTTCGCCGGCCTTCCTGCCCAGTTCCTCCGGTGGGAAACGCTTTAAAAGATCAAAACCGGCAAGGCTTCCCGCCGCTTCATAACCGGTTTGAATAACCGCGCCGTCGCCTGCGATGGCATGGACCAGGAATCTTGTGCGGATGCGTTCATCTTCAACATAGTTGCCTACGCTGTTGGCTATAGTCACCTGCTGGATAACATCTCCATAACCGACCATCACCTGCTTGATCAGTTCGCTGTTAACCTGGCGCGCCGCTTTATCTGCAGATTCAACCATTGCCACCTTGCGGGATGTTTCCACCTTATCGGGGCGTTCGGGAAACGAGAAATCTACTGTTGGTTTAACCTTGCGCAGGTCAAAGTTGTATTCTTTCCGGTCGGCTGTTTTAACTGTACGGCCGACTGTCCTGGCAATTTCCAGCAGACTTTCCTTACTCAGGTCATTTGTATAGGCGTAGGCGGTCATATCGCCGGCCAGAACCCGCAATCCGGCGCCGGCGTCTATTCCGGAATGAACCCGTTCTATTTTTCCTCCCTCGGCCGAAATTCCGGTAGAAATTTTCTTTTCCACAAAGATGTCAGCGAAATCCCCACCGTTGGCCAAAGCGAGATCAAGGACTGTTTTCAGCGTTTTCTTGTCGATCATTTTTTCACCTCTTCTACGTATATATTTACGTATATATTTACCTTAAAGTTATTGTATTATTGATCAATTTATTCTTGAAGTCAGCCGAGAACGGTTCCGGGCCGGACTGGGTGGCCGCGTAAAAAATCAACTGCCCGGAGACGTTTGCCGCCCTGTAGCTGCAGTTCTTTCACGTTTACAAGCCCCGGGTTGGCTTGGACCACAAAGCCGTCAGATCCGGAAACAACCACCTGCCCCGGTAAGGATCCTTCATTTATAGAATTAAAATCAATAACTTCCACACGCCAGATCTTAAGCAGTTTGGCGCCAAGGGCAGTTTTGGCGCCGGGCCAGGGATCCATCCCTCTTACGTGATTAAAAATTGTATTGGCAGGCGCATTCCAGTTAAGGACTTCGTCTTCAGGGGAGATAATGCGCGCATAAGTAGCTTTTGAATGATTCTGGGGAACAGGCGTCAAAACCTTGGCTTCCATCAGCCGCAGGGTTTTAACAAGGAGTTCCGCTCCCAGAGAAGCCAGGCGGTCGTGCAGGGTCCCGACAGTGTCCTCTTTTTGGATCAGTACAGATTCCTGAAGCAAAATGTCGCCGGTATCCAGGCCTTCGTCAATAAGCATGGTTGTAATTCCGGTTATATTTTCGCCGTTCATGATCGCCCGGTGAATCGGGGCCGCGCCCCGGTACTGAGGCAATAAAGAAGCATGGACGTTGAAGCATCCCATAACAGGCAGATCAAGAATCGCTTTGGGCAGAATCCTGCCAAAAGCCACGACAACAATTGCTTCCGGAGCCAGGTCCTCCATTTGACTGATGAACTTCGAATCATTTAAATTTGAAGGCTGGTAAATATCCAGCCCATTCAGAACAGCCTCTTCTTTAACCGCACATGGAATATATTTTTGCCCTCTTCCCTTTGGGCGGTCAGGTTGCGTAACAACGCCGGCAACCTGGAAATGTTCTTTTAAAAGGACTCTTAAACAGGGTACGGCAAATACAGGCGTACCCATAAAGACGACGCGCATCTTAATAACTCCCTTTTATTCCACTACTTTTCGCAGATTGGTTGCTTTATCGGTAAAAATAATTCCTTCAAGGTGATCGATCTCATGCTGCAGCGCTCTGGCCTGATAACCCTTGGCCTCTATTTTGATTTCCTCGCCGCTGCGGTTAAGTCCCTTCACCAGTACCCGGACCGCCCTGACAACGTCTCCGGCCATTCCAGGCAGGCTTAAACATCCTTCTTCGGCATTTTCGCTTCCGGACTGTTCGCATATTTCCGGGTTGATCAACTCAATGAAATTTTTGCCGGTATCGACTACAATCGCCCGTTTGGACACACCTATCTGCGGCGCGGCAAGGCCGACGCCATTATAGCTGTACAGGGTATCGCGCAGGTCGTCAAGCAGTTTGTTTATGCTAGGCGTTATTGCTGTAATTGCCTTGGCCTTTTCCCTTAAGATCCCGTTATCTTCGCCATATTTGATAATCTGATAGACTGCCAAGAACTTCTTTCCCCCTTTGCTTCAAAATATATTCTGAGGTTCTATGTCAACAATGATTCTAATTTTGGCGGATGGATAGCGCCGATCGAATTCGTTAAGACAAGCTCTTGAGATATCCTGAAGCTGTTTGATCTGCAATGCTTTAAAAATCAAATGCCAGCGGTGGCGATTTTTAATCCTGTTTACCGGGGCGGGTACTGCGTTAAATATTTGTACCTGATTATCAAGCCCTTCACTGTTAACAATTTCACTCATTATATTATACAAAGTATCGGCCGCATTTTCTACTTCCATCTGTATGGTTCCCGTAACAAGAAACCTGCCAAGGAATGAGAAGGGCGGGTAATTTAGAATTTCCCTGTTTTTTATTTCCTGTTCGAAGAAGGTCTGGTAATCATGTTTACTGGCTGAGGTAATCGCGAAATGCTCCGGTGAGTGAGTCTGAATCAGCACTTCACCTCCGCGTTCGCTCCGGCCTGTCCGCCCCGCCACCTGGGTAAGAAGCTGAAAAGTTCTCTCAGCGGCCCGGAAATCGGGCATGTACAGCGTCAAATCGGCGTTTACCACACCTACCAGGGTAACTGCAGGTATGTCCAGGCCTTTGGCAATCATTTGGGTGCCGATCAAAATGTCCGCCTTACCCTGACAAAAAGCGTCAAGTATCTTTTGATGGGCGCCCTTGCGCGATGTGACATCGCTGTCCATCCGCAGAACCCTGGCGTCGGGAAACAGCCGCTTAATTTCAAATTCGATTTTCTGGGTCCCCGTGCCAAAATAGCTCATAAAGCCGCTTTTGCAGGACGGGCAAAACCTTGGGGCGCCGGCTGTATAGTTGCAGTAATGGCAGATTAGGCGTCCGTTGATATGATAGGTCAGTGATATGTCACAATGAGGGCATTTCATAACCTGGCCGCATTCCCGGCAGGAGATGAATGTTGAAAACCCTCTTCTGTTTAGGAACAGAATAATCTGCTCGTTTTTTTCCAATCGATTTTTGATTAAAATAAGCAGGTCCCGGCTGAACAACTCCCGGTTGCCCTTTTTTAATTCCTTCCTCATGTCAACAACATGGACTTGGGGGAGGGATCTTTTTTCTACCCGTTCGCTGATTGTAAGAAGTTCATATGTTCCTGTGCAAGACGCGCTGAAAAACGATTCCACTGATGGCGTCGCGCTTCCCAGAACGACGACTGCTCCCTTGTTTCTTGCAATCTCAAGCGCAACAGTACGGGCATGGTAACGCGGGCTCTCTTCCTGTTTGTAGGAGGGTTCATGTTCTTCATCAATAATGATTAACCCCGGGTCTTGAACGGGCGCAAACAGCGCCGAGCGTGTTCCCAGGACCACATTTGCGCTGCCTTCCCTAATGCGCATCCATTCGTCATGCCGTTCTCCGTCAGAAAGGCGGCTGTGCAGGATTGCCACCTGTTCCCCGAACCGGGAGTAAAAAGTATTCAGCGTCTGTGGCGTAAGCGCAATTTCCGGCACCAGGATCAAAGCCTGTCTTCCCAGGCCAAGCGCAGCGGCCGCTCCGTGGCAGTAGACTTCAGTTTTTCCGCTTCCTGTAATTCCGTTAAGCAAAAAAACCTGATGCTCTTTTCTTTTCAGGCGGTCGAAGATCGGCTCAAAAGCTGTTTTTTGCTGGGCGGTTAAATCGAAGGGCTGGGATCGATAAGGGTTATTTAATGGAACAGTGTTTTGACCTGTCCGTTTTTTGGCTGTTAACAGACCTTTGGATGTTAAAGCGTCAACAGCTGATACGGAAACTTTTGCTGCGGCGGCAAGTTCAAGGCGTGTTAAGCCGGGTTGGGATAGGGCAGTTTTCCAGGCGGCTTTTTGAGAGGGCGCGCGTTTAAAAAGGGACTCCATCTCCGGGGGTTTTAAGGGCCATAGACCCGGCGCATGCCGTGAAGAATGGGTAAGCCGGGGCCAAATGATTGTTTGCAGCGCACTGACAGTGGGGCATAAATAATATGAAGACATCCACAAGGCAAGGTTTAACTGTTCTTGAGTAAAAACAGGGCCTCTGTCGATTACCGCGGTAAGATCTTTAATGCCTGCGGGTTCAGGATCGCCGGACTCGATCAGGCCAATAACGTAGCCTTCAATTTTTTGCCTGCCGAAGCTAACCTGCACCAGGCTGCCCGTAATTACCTGCCCCTCGATGGCAAAAGGAATCCGGTAGGAAAAAGTACGATCAAGCCGGCGTGCCGGCAGGTTAATTAAAACTTCGGCATGCATATCTCGCTCCTGCCTAAAAGGTAACACTTATACAGCAAAAGATTTTATTGTTGTTCGGGGCATTGGCGGCGCAGCAGCAATGCAGCGTCAAGAATCCGTCCGGCCACATCAAGCTTGTCCATTAAAGGAAGGTCGACTATTTCTCCGTTGCGGTAAATTATTTTAACAATATTGGTGTCCGAGCCAAATCCGGCTCCTGGAACGGTAATATCATTTGTAACGATCAGATCGAGATTCTTCTGTTCAATTTTTTGAAGCGCGGACTCGATCAGGTTTTCAGTTTCTGCGGCAAAACCAACAAGAACCTGGTTGGGCTTTTTCATTTTTCCAATTTCCATCAAAATGTCAGTGTTTTTTTCCAGTTCGATAACAGGGTTTTTAACCTTATCCTTTTTGATTTTATTTTTTGAAGGTTTTGCAGGCCTGAAATCAGCAACCGCCGCTGCTTTGATTACGATGTCGAAGTTTGAAAAAATATTTGCTACGGCGCGGTGCATTTCCGCTGCAGTTTCAACCGGGATAAAATTTACTCCGGGAGGGGGATTTAAATTTGTCGGCGCCGAAACCAGTGTTACATCGGCGCCTCTTGTTGCTGCGGAGCGGGCAAGGGCAAAGCCCATTTTCCCCGAGCTTCTATTTGAAATGTACCTCACAGGATCCAGCGGCTCTCTTGTCCCTCCGGCGGTAATCAGGACGGAAATTCCCTTGAAGTCTCCCGCCGGAGAAATAAGTTGAATAATCTGCTG
>DFZT01000066.1 GCA_002382755.1 Firmicutes bacterium UBA4049
CCTCGCCGGCATCTACATTCTGGCTGGCCACAACCCCGGCGGAAGGGCTCCTGACAGGGGCGTAATTTATCTGCACCTGGAGATTTTGTATGTTGGCGGCAGCTGTGCTGACTGCGGCTCTGGCCTGGTTTAAAGCAGGACCGGAGGCATTTTCAAACTGGTTTTTGGCAATGTCAAGTTTATCGGCAGCGTCATCCATCTGGCTTTGAGATACTGCCCCGGAATCAAAAAGTGTCTTTGTCCTTTCATAAGCTTTTTGGGCTGCGTCCAGGTTTATTTTTGCCAGGGAAGCCTGATTCTGGACAGACTGCACAGCCGCCTCAGCCGACTGCAGGCCTGCCTGGGCCTGCGCCAGCTGCGCCCGGAGCGATTCCGTATCAAGCTGCATGAGTACGTCTCCGGCTTTTACGGCACTGCCGACTTCAAAGCCCAATCTGACAACCTGCCCCGAAATTTTACTTGCTATGTCGAATGTCTTTTCCGGCACAAGGGCGCCGCTAAGCTCGATTTTTGTTTCCAGTTCCTGATCGACGGCAACAGCCGTCTTCACCTTCTTTGCCTCGGAAGTTCTGTCCGCACATCCGGAAAAGACAAATACCAGGAGCGCCGCAAACAGAATTACAAGGGTAAGTTTAACTTGTTTCCGCAATGGTTAAACGCCTCCTTTCATTATTTGATATGAATTATTTGATATGAATTTTGACTGTTGCATTCATCCCCAGCATAAGGTTGAGGTTATCTGCGTCAGCAATGCTGATTTTCACAGGAATCAACTGCGTGACTTTTGAATAAGCGCCGCTGGTATTGAGCGACGGAAACTGGCTGAAAGCCGTCTGCGTGGCCTGGCTGACGCTTTCCACATAACCCTCAAAAGATCTCCGGTGGTAAGCGTCAATTTTAATATCCACTTTTTGACCGGGCTTGATCTTGTTGATGTCCGTTTCCTCGATATTTGCCTGGACATAGATATGTGAAGTGTCGGCAACCGTCGCAATCTCCATCCCGGGCGAGATAACCTGCCCTTTTACAACATTCAGCCGCACTATTTTGCCGTCAATAGGCGCCTTGACGTCCGCCTTCGAGATTATTGAATCCGCCGTGCTGGCCAGAGCCTGCAGGTTGATTGAAGAGCTTGTCACCAGCATGCTTAAGTCCTGTTTTAAAAGTACCTGGCCGGCTTTTACATAATCCCCTTCCTTGACATTCAGGTCCTTGATACTGCCGGTCACCTCCGGGGTCATCACAACGGTATCCGCCGCTATCTTGGCATCCTCTGTGGAAAAGAAATGTATACTTTCATACACATAATAAACTCCCCAGGCTGCTCCGCCTATAAGGACGAGCGCTGCAACAATCAGCAATACCGTTTTTATCCTCTTCATCCTAAAAACCACCTCAAGCTTTTATTTTTCTAATTATTAATTTTATTAATTAACCAGGTTGAAATTGGTTAACAAATACTTTTAAGAATATCAAGGATTCTTTTCAGCATTTGCCCCAGCTCGTCCAGTTCTGTAACGGGCACATCTTTAAGCCTTTCTACAAGCCCCATTTTCATCTCATTAAACAAATCCGTCAGCATACTCCGGCCGGTGTCGGTAACTTCAAGGCGCACGATCCGCCGGTCATCGGAATCTGTTGTTCTGGATAAAAGTTTGCAATCAATCAGTTTGCGGATAAGGGGTGTGAGCTGCTGCTTGGATATCCGCATCATACTCGCCAGTTCGGACATAGACAGGGAACCTTTCTGGCAGAGGAACGACATGGCGCAAAATTGAACAGGGCTTAGCCGCGAGCGGGTAACCTGTTCAAACGGCCTGAAAAATTTTTCACGCATGTACTCCATTATGATCAAAAAATCGCCGGCAACATCTTCCAGGTCGCCTATTTTCAACACCCCCTTATTCATCCAATAACTCAGCAATGAAAAAAGTATATTATATCAGGCGCTAATAGTAAATATGAATTAACTATTAAACCTATTTATAAATAAGTTTTTTACATATCACCGGGTGTTTTCCGCTAAACAAATTATTAAGCAAAAATAAAATTAATGCAGAGGTGTTTATTGGTGTATATAGAAATTAAGAAGTAAATATGTTTTAAGTATCTATTGGAACGCTGTAAACCATTCCGGGAGGTTAGCGAAATGAAAGTCCTTGTATTTGGCGGGACAGGGTTTATTGGGAAGAATTTATGCGCTGATTTGCTTTCCGCCGGACATGAGGTTTGTATTGTCAGCCGGTACCCTAAAAAGGCAGAATTGCAGGAACGCGGGGCAACTGTAGTAAAATGGGACAGCTCCGCGGGTCCTCTTCCTACGGAAATACTTGATGACGTCGATATAATCATCAATCTGGCCGGGGAATCTATTGCAAACCGTCGTTGGACACAGGCTGTTAAAGAGAAGATTTTGGNNAAAGCTGCTCCCAAGGCGCTGATTAACGCGTCGGCTGTTGGATTTTACGGTCCCTGTGGGGACGAGGAACTAAACGAGAACTCACAGGCAGGGCGGAATTTTTTAGCTGGAGTATGCCGGGCCTGGGAAGAGGAGGCGTTTAAGGCTCAAGCTTCAGGGGTCAGGGTAATTGCCCTGCGTTTTGGTATTGTACTGGGCGCCGAGGGCGCTCTGGCCAGGATGAAAACCTCTTTCCGCTTTTATTTAGGGGGGCCTCTGGGAGCGGGAGACCAGTGGATGTCCTGGATACATATCAAGGACTTGACAAGGTTGATCCTGTTTGCGGCGGAAAACGAAAATATTTATGGCCCGGTAAACGTTACTTCTCCGGAACCGGTCAGAATGAAAGAATTTTGCAGGGTTTTGGGCCAGGTTATGAGAAGTCCTTCCTGGCTGCCCGTCTCCGGTTTTTTTCTTAAAGTCGTTTTAGGGGAAATGTCTGATATGTTGTTGAATAGTCAGCGAGTTTTACCGGATAAGGTTCTTAAAGAGGGTTTTGTATTCAAGTTTACAGAGTTGGAAAATGCTTTAAAGGATATTATCGGGAAGTAATTAAAAATGCTTCCACATGATCAGCGCGTCCTCTCCTGTATCGGAGTAATAGCCTCTGCGGCGTCCTTCCTGAAAAAATCCCAGGCTTGAATAAAGGCCCTTTGCTATATCGTTGCTGGGTCTTACCTCCAGGGTCATCGATTTGGCCCCAAGTGTCACGGCTTGATTTTCCAGTTCCTGCATCAGCGATCTGCCGATTCCCCGCCGCCTGTAATCAGGGCGGACCGCCAGGTTGGTAATGTGCGCCTCATCAATAATCAGCCACATGCCCGCGTAGCCGACAACCTTATCCCCGCATACGGCTACAATATAAAAAGCAAAGTCGTTGAGCAGTTCGCCGTAAAAAGCATACCTCGACCACGGTGTCGGGAAAGAATCTTTTTCAATAGATATAACCTCGCTGAGATGATCAGCCTGCATGGGAAGAAAAATAATATCTAAATCTGACTTACGGTTAACTATTTTTGCAGCCATTTTGACTCCGCTTCCGACAGCCTTAGATATAAAGGCTTCAAGCTTGAATAATTTCCCCCCCGACCGGCCTTGAACCTGCTTAGGCCAAGGGACGCAACGCTCGCTCCCCTCGGCAGGCACAGCCCGCCGGGCGTAAAGAGCGCCTCTTCCGCAAGGTACTCCTGGAAAATTTTCCTGTGTGTCAGGGCGCCGTCCCCCAGCAGAGTAACAGGCTTACCAAGTTTTTTTAATTCCAAAGCTAAACCAACGGGAGATATTGCTACCGGGCCGGCGACGCACTGCAGGCCGTTTTCATAGACAGCGGCGTAAACTTCGTTCTTGCGGGCTGTGATAACCGGGCAGGTCAAGCCTGCGCCCCTGGCCTGATAAAGGCAGGCGAGGGCTTCAAGAGTCCCAATTCCTACAACAGGCAGTTCCCACGCCTGGGCCAGTGTCCTTGCGGTAGCCAGACCTATCCGCAGGCCCGTGAAAGAGCCGGGTCCTACCGAGGCGGCAATCCCTTCCAGCTGGACATGCTCAATACCCGCCTCATCCAGAACGCCTTTGATCATCGGAAGCAGGTTCACAGAGTGGGTCCGTTTGTTATTTACCGTCCTTTCGGCAACCAGCAGATCATCCAGCGCAACGGCCGCGCTGGCGACGGAAGTTGCCGCTTCAATTCCCAGAACGTACAATCGTTCCATACTCCTCCATCAGGCGGCGGTACCGTTCTCCCCGGGGAGTAAAGCTGATCACCCGGATTTCACCCGCTTCCGGGCCGGCGCAGATAGTTATGTCCAGCCTGTCCTGCGGAAGAGCCCCCGCAACCTGATCAGCCCATTCTATCAGTGTGACGCCGTTCCCGTCAAAATATTCCTCGCACCCCAGGTCGTCGAGCTCGGACGGCCCTTTTAAGCGGTAGGCGTCAAGGTGGTAAAAAGGCATTCTCCCCTGGTATTCTTTAATAATCGTAAATGTAGGGCTGTTGATTATTTCCTTCACACCAAGGCCCTTTCCCACTCCCTTGGCAAAGACAGTTTTGCCGGCGCCAAGTCCTCCCGTCAGGCAGATCGCGGCGCCCGCCTCCAGGATGGCGCCCAGGAGTTCACCCCAATAAAAAGTTTGCCGCGCTGACTCAGATTTTAAATCCATACCTTTTCCCTTAATCATTCCTGGTTTTGAAGTGATCGTATCCTTTTGCCTCCAGGGGAACGAAATAACCTTGCGGCAGCTCCATTGTAATTCCGGCCTTTGGCTGTACAATCTCACCAATGAGATGGCACTTTTCTCCTTCTTCATTTAAAAGACGCTTTATGGCTGCGGCGCTGTCGCGCCGGACAGTAAAAACCAGTTCAAAGTCCTCGCCTCCGTACAGCGCCCAGTTGAGCGGGTCCCGTTTGGCGGCCGCGGCCGCTTCCTTTAGCCTCTGGTCCTGGGGAACGAGTGGAGATCTGATCCTGCAGCCGACACCGCTGGCTAGGCAGATTTCGTGAATTTCAGTGGCCAGCCCGTCGCTGATGTCATCCATTGAGGTGACCATTCCCGTACCTGCCAGCAAGGCCCCCAGTTTGACACGCGCTTTTGGCTCCGTGTGGGCCGATTTTAAGAAACTGCCGGCTTCTGTTGAAACTCTGGTCCCGGGGTTCTGATAAAGAAAAAGCCCTGCAGCTGAATTTCCAAGGCTGCCGGTAACAAAAACCAGATCACCGGGTTTTGCGCCGCTGCGGTAGACAGCCTTACCGGCGCCCACAGACCCGATCAGGGCGACGTTAATGATTAATTTACCCGGGGATTTCACAGTATCCCCGCCGACAATATTCAGGCTGTATTCGATTGCTGCGTTCCTTAACCCGGAATAGATCCCCTGCAAAACCTCCGCCGAAAACTTCAGGGGGATTCCCAGGGAAACAACCGCGTGCAGCGGCCTGCCGCCCATGGCTGCAATGTCGCTGACACTCGCCACCATCGCTTTGGCGCCGACTTGGGCCGGCTTTACGAAGGCCATGGAAAAATGGACATCCTCAATAAGCATGTCGGTGGTAAATAAAAGCCAGTCCTCCCCTTCCGCCTTTAAAACAGCGGCATCGTCCCCTATCCCCCTAATTACATTATCGGGATAAGGGACGATTTCCCGTGTAAGAAGCTCGATAAGTTTTATTTCCCCCAGGCCATTCAGGTCCAAATGCCTCACCGGCGTCCTTTCGCGGTCTTTCACGGTTAATAGTAAGCGTGTATTAGCAATCTTCCAGTCCTTTGCCCAGATATTCTCCGACCAGTTTCATGGCGCAAAAATCCCCGCACATCGTACAGGCCTCGATTTGTTCCGGATTGTGCGCCTCCCTGAAGCGGCGGGCTTTTTCCGGGTCCAGGGCAAGGGCGAACTGCTTCTCCCAATCCAATTCCTTACGTGCTTTAGCCATCGCCAGATCCCAGTTCCTCGCCCCCTGCACGTTCTTAACGTAGTCGGCCGCATGGCCGGCGATCCGGCAGGCAATCACGCCCTCCCGCACATCCTGGACACCGGGCAGGCCAAGGTGCTCAGAGGGAGTCACATAGCAGAGAAAATCGGCTCCCGCCATTGCAGCCAGAGCCCCACCGATGGCGGAAGTTATGTGATCGTACCCCGGCGCCACGTCGGTAACCAGAGGTCCCAGCACATAAAAAGGGGCTCCTTTGCACAGGCTCTTTTGAAGTATAATATTCGAGATTACCTGATCAAGGGGAAGATGGCCGGGTCCTTCCACCATAACCTGTACCCCGGCCTGGCGCGATCTTTCCACCAGTTCCCCTAAAACTATAAGTTCCTGAATCTGCGCCCGATCCGTGGCATCGGCAAGACACCCCGGGCGCAGCCCGTCACCAAGACTTAGCGTTACATCATATTTAAGACAAATTTCCAGCAGACGGTCAAATTCTTCCAGCAAAGGGTTCTCTTTCTGGTTATGCAGCATCCAACCGGTCAGCAGGGACCCCCCCCTGCTGACTATGTCGGCAACCCGGCCCTGGCGCCTCAAACGGCTGATCGTTTCCATGGTCACACCGCAGTGGACAGTGAAAAAATCAACCCCCTCCCCGGCCTGCTCCTCCAGCGTCGAAAAAATATCTTCGGCTTTCATGGCAACAATGCTGCCGCGTTTTTCCTTGGCTTCCACAACGGATTGGTAGATAGGCACCGTTCCCAGCGGAACAGGGCAGCGGCGAAGGATCTCCCGCCTGATTTCATTAATTTCCCCGCCTGTGGAAAGGTCCATCACGGTATCCGTTCCCGCCGACAGGGCTGTTTCCAGTTTTTCCAGTTCGCCCTTTAAACCGGGCAAAGCGGTCGAAGTGCCCAGATTGGCGTTAACTTTGGTCCGCAGGCCTTTTCCAATTCCGCAAGGAACAAGCCCTTTATGATTTATATTTGCGGGTATAACTATCGTCCCCGCTTCCACCCCCTGCCTGACCACCTCGGGATCAAGCATTTCTTTTTCAGCCACTTCTTTCATCCGGGCTGTAATTGTCCCTGCCCTGGCTGATAAAAGCTGTGTCATTTTTGCAAAACTCCCGTCTATATTTTTTGTCACTGGAATGAGCGGGTTTTTATTATCTCTTCCCGTAGATACGAGGCCGCTGCCCGGACATCCGGGGCTGAAACCACCGCCGAAACAACAGCCACGCCTTTTGCTCCGGTTTCTATGACTTCGGAAACATTGGACATATTAATCCCGCCAATTGCCACCCAGGGCAGATCAATTTCCCTGCTGACCCGCCTTAAAAGTTCCAACCCGACCGGTCTGGCGGCGTCCTCTTTGGTTCTGGTGTCAAAAACCGGGCCTACCCCTATGTAATCAGCCCCTTGCCGGCGCGCCTGTCTGGCTTGTTCCAGAGAAAAGACGGATAATCCTATAATTTTCCCGGGCCCGAGGAGCTTCCTGGCTGTAGAAACAGGCAGGTCATCCTGCCCAAGGTGAACACCGTCCGCATCCACGGCAAGGGCTATATCGACCCGGTCGTTGATAATCAAGGGAATATCTTTAAAACGCGTCAGGCGCCGCAGCTCGAGGCCTTTTTCCAACAACTTGCTGTCGGAAGATTCCTTGTCCCGTAACTGAATCACGGTTGCGCCGCCTGCAATTGCCGATTCGGCTACTTCTACAAGGTCCCTTCCCCCGGTAAACTTTTCCTGAACGATAACGTACAGGGTATAATCTACATTGTACAATTCGTTTGCTTTTAATTCAACCAGTTTAAGGGTCATCTCCTTTTCAAGATCATAAAGTTCAAAGCGTATTTTTTTAAACTCAGAACCGGTTGAAATAAACTTGGCATACTCTTCCAGAACACGCATGGCTTCCTGCGCGCGCTTAAAGTTGGCCAGAGACAGTTCCAAAAAGTTAAGCCTTTCAAACTCTTTTTCTGCCCGGCTGTAAAAACCGACATCCGTTTGCGAGTCTCTGCCAGACATAAACTTTTCGACTCCGCCGGGCCACTCCTGCTGAATTAACCGGAGTTGGTGCCTTATACTTTTTAACTTTCCGGCTAGAAAAGCGTCATTCAAAGCAAAACGGGCCAACTCCTCAACAACCCGGAGACCTTCCCTGGCGCGGTTGAAATTTGCGTCGGCAATCCTGTAAATGCTGAACAATTTGGCAGCGACCTTTCATTAAAAAACCCATCCTCTTAAAGGAATGGGCTTTGAAAAACATAACCCTTAAACTTGGGTTCAAGAATAAAGCCAGGCTTTTTTCTAACCAGCCCATTACTTATTTTATATTTTAGCAAATATTTTAACGTAATGGGCATTTCTATGTACAGTTTACCGAGATTTTTATTATTATCCGAGCAGGGTCAGACTGCAGGTATTTAACGGATAGTAATTGCCGTATTCTTCCTCTTCAAAGTATTTTTGCAGAAATGGTCTGGTTTTGTTAATATCAAAAGGTTTTGAAATACAAAAACTGGCCCCTTTTTCCATTGCTTCGCTGACGACTTGATTTGAAATATAGGCCGTCATTATAACAACTGTCGTTTCCGGCGAGATTTCCTTAATCCTGCCCAATGCCTGAAGACCATTCATCGCCGGCATGCAGACATCCAGAAAGGCCAGGTGGGGGTGGCGCTCTTTAACGGCTTCAACAGCTTCCAAACCGTTTTCCGCCAAACGGACCTCGTAACCTATCTCTTCCATAATAGTGGACAGTAAACGCCTTATTCCCAGATGATCATCAGCCACCAAAACACCTTTCACGAGAATTCACCCCACTTAGAAGTTAATCATCTTTTTTACCAAACTCTTCAAATAACTTTTCCAGGAAGACTTTTATTTCTTCTATGTCGAGAGGCTTCGATTTGCAGAACAAAGCTCCTTTGGCCATTGCCTCGCTGACAACCTCGTTTGAAATATATGCGGTCATAATGACGACTTTCGTTTCCGGCAAAATTGCCTTAATTTCACCCAATGCTTGAAGCCCGTTCTTCACAGGCATACGGACGTCCATAAAGACGAGATATGGACGGTTCTTCTCTGCTTTCATTACGGCTTCATTACCGTCTTTGGCCTGAATAACCTCGTAACCTATTTCCTCCATAACAGTTGAAAGTAAATGTCTTATACCGTCATGATCATCAGCAATCAAAGCTATTGGAGCAGTTTTTACGGATTGATCCCCCTTTCTAAAAAAGTCATTAGGAAAATACTGTATTTATTCGACAGGAAACTGAAGATTCCTCTAACTAAATCCATAAAATACAATTATTATCTCTGACTTGTCTTTATTTATTTTACAGCAGAGTTTGTCAGCGCTTGAAAGAGTTTTAAAAATAGCGGCTCTTTCTCCCACATCTCCTCCGGGTGCCACTGCACACCAAGAATAAACAAGCCCGAAGGGCCTTCAACGGCCTCGACGACCCCATCGGAAGATTTTGCGCAGATCTTAAATCCGGGAGCGGCGTCACGAACCGCCTGGTGGTGGTAACTGTTTACCCTGATTTCCGAACACTGCAGGGCAGCTTCCAGCAAAGAACCTTTTTCGATGTTTATTCTGTGAGCGGCTGCCCAGCCGGGCGCCTGCTGGTAGTGTTTCAAACAGCCGGCAAGCTGAGTGTTTATATCCTGATAAATAGTTCCCCCGGCGGCTATATTTAATACCTGGGCGCCCCGGCAAATTCCCAGAACCGGAACATTGTCCTTGATGGCCATCCCGGCCAGTTTTATCTCAAAAGCGTCCCGCAGAGGGGTTATTTCCCCGCACTGGGGAAGTGTTTCCTCCCCAAAATAAAACGGGTCCACGTCCTTTCCCCCGGAAAGAAGCAGCCCGTCGATAATTTCAAGAAGCTTGGCGATCTCTTCTTCTTTTTCATAATTGGCCAGCAGGACAGGAACCCCGCCGGCAGCCCTGACAGCCTCGACATACGGCGAACCAAGAAAATGCCTCTCGCTTTCATTATCCCAACTGCAGGTTATCCCGATAACCGGCGGCATTGGCGCGGCGCCCTCCCAAGTTTTACTGATCGTTTTCTTCCAGAAAGTGCTTTGCAGCGCCGGGACCTCTGCCAATGGAGACTTTACCGGTCCGGACAATTTCCACTATCCCGTGATCCTCAAGAACCGCGCAGGCAGCGTTAATTTTTTCTTCCCCGCCGCTTAATTCGATCACAACCGTTTCACGGTTTATATCCACAATGTTGGCCCGGAAAATTTCTACAATGTCCACTATTTCCGAGCGGCGGGCAGAATCAGCCTTGACCTTGATGAGAACCAATTCCCTGTCAATAGAGCCTGATTTAAAAAGCTCCTGGACTTTGATTATATCAACCAGCTTGGAAAGCTGTTTCATCACCTGATCGAGTTCCTGGTCATCACCGTTGACAACGATTGTAATACGTGAAATATCGCTGTCCTCCGTATAACCCGCGGCGATGCTCTCTATGTTGAAAACGCGCCTGCTCAGCAGTCCGGATATTCTGGCCAGCACACCCGGCTTATTAAGAGCCAATACCGCCAGGGTATGTTTCATCAAAATTCCTCCCTATAAGCTTTAAACTAGGTTACTACTCAGGTTGTTTAGGCTGTAGGCTGTAGGCTGTTAGTCACGCATTGACCGAATCAAGGCGCTCAGAACCTTCTCGGTCTCCGCCATTTTCGAGTCGCATTCGGGAACATCCAACTCATTTGTATAACCCAAGCGGCTGGCCAAGCCGAACTGGTAATGCAGTTCCCTTGCGGAACCGAAGGCTATTTCAAGAAAGCGA
>DFZT01000013.1:0-1488 GCA_002382755.1 Firmicutes bacterium UBA4049
TTTTTTCTCCCATTTTTTTTCGTGGGCCAGCTTAATCGGGCCCAGCCGTTTCTGTAAATCACCCTCCGCCAGTACTTCTACAGTATAATTTTCTACATTATATTCATGGTTGACGATACCTGCAATTACAAATCCTTTTTCGCTGACTGCAAGTTCACGCGGGTAGCCTTCAGCTTTCCCATCTGTCCCCAATATATAAAATTCTGTAAACTTCTCACCAACTTTAGGTGAAACTATTACATAGATAACACTCCCAATTGCAAAGAAAATGGCTATCACAAGAAGTACGGACAGGATCTTGTCTGTATTTGTAAATTTCTGTAACTGTGATATGTTTATGTTAAATTCAAAGGCAGGGTAATAACATTCCTCCTGAGAAAGTTTTTTGCGCCGGAACAAAGCTACTCCGGACATGATAACTATAAAAGCAATTAACGAGATCAGAACAGGCGTCAGACGGATGCCAAACGGTGTGTAGTTAAGCGCCAGTCCTATAAGAGGAACAACTGCAATACTCAAACCGAAACTCAAGGCAACGCGTTCTATGCCATCCAGGTCATCCTTTTTTATAAACAGCGCCGCTATAAGGACATAACCAGGGAAGAAGAGTAAAAAAGGTAATCCCAGGATAATCCGTATTGCACTCAATTTTTCTATAAAAATAATCAAAGCTAACGCCAATGACGCTGCAATTATATAAATCAGTTCATTATGTAATTGAAACTTCTTTTTTAACATTTGATTTTATCCAAGCCAGGAAATGACTTTTTTAAAGCTTGTTATTCATTTTTAATAGTCAAAACTTCATTCAAAACACCTTTTCTTGATAAATGTTATTAGAAGAAGAGGGGGATACTTGTGATTGCGATCACATGATAATATTATACTATTTATTTCCATTATACTATTAATTAATCTTTCGCAGGTCGAAAACCGAAGCCGTCCCTGGCGCAAGCATCAATAATTAAATTTTTAAATCAAACTGCAAACAGGAAAAGGCAGGAAGCATAGGGTTATGGGTTTAAAGCCGGTTCACTGTACACATATTTATAACAGAGTTTATGCAACACTCCCCTAGATGAATATAAACCAGGTTGACCACGACCGTCTGTTTAAAGAATTGCTGGAAACCTTCTTTGCTGAATTCATGGAACTGTTTTTTATGGAAGCTTGCCAGGCCATTGGCTTTACCCATCTTAAATTTTTGCAGCAGGAGATCTTCACCGACGTTACGGCCGGAGAAAAGCACTCCGCGGACATCATTGTGGAAACCAGGCTGAAAACAGAGCCGGGACTGATCCTGGTCCATATAGAACCGCAGGCATACGTGCAAAAAGACTTCAACGAAAGGATGTTCATCTTCTATTGATCAAAAGGAGGCTGATTTGATCATGCAAATTACCACCAGTTGGCACGAAAAGTGGATTTATCAGTCACCACCCGTCCGTCTCGCAACTGGATATGCCGCCGGCACGCTTGGGCCACCAG
>DFZT01000013.1:1630-4919 GCA_002382755.1 Firmicutes bacterium UBA4049
GCGGCCGTTTGCCAGCGGGAAGGCCGGCGCCTGCACGTTCTGCAGGGCGTTCAGCGTGGGCAGCAGGCAGTAATCCTGGAATATAAACCCTACTTTTTCCCGGCGGTAGCGGCAAAGAGCGCCTTCGGTAAAAGAAGTGATTTTTTTTCCCGCAAAAAGGATTGACCCGCCGGTCGGTCTGTCCAGAGCTCCCAGCAGGTTTAAAAGCGTGGTTTTTCCGCAGCCCGAAGGACCGGTAACGGCCACGAAGTCCCCGCGGAAAATCATCAGCCGGTCCACAGCCAGCGCCGGTACTGCCAGTATCCCCCGACCGTAAACACGCGTCAGGTTTTCCGCCGCAATTAAAACTTCTTCAGGCATTTTTCCCTCCAGAAAAACCTCAAGCGCTGCGCAAGATTTGTGCCGGCGCAGCCCGGTTGGCCCGCCACGCCGGATATAAACCACCCAACGCGCCTACCAGCACACCGCAGGCGCCAACGGCAAGGACGACCGGCCAGCCAAGCAAGCCCACCTCCGCCTCTGCAAACCTCCGGGCTGCCGCCAGGCCGGCAAAACCCAGGCCAATTCCCAAACAGGCGCCAAGCAGGCTCAAGGAAATGGATTCAGCTAGAATCATCACTGTGATATTGGCGGGCGTCCAGCCCAAAGCTTTTAAAATTCCAAATTCGCGTTGCCGCTCCATGATCGATAAAAGCATAACCACCAAAATCGAAAGACTGCCCGCAGCCACGGCCACAATTGAAATAAGCAAAACAAAATTCCTTAAGGTACGGAGGATATTCTGAAAAGGAATAAGCAATTCCCGCGGCTCCGCCACCTGCGCCTCCGGAATTTTTCCAGTTAGCTCCCGGTTAATCGCCCGCGCAACCTCCCCTACATTTTCCAGGTGGTCAACCTGAACGTTGAGGGCGGAAATCTTTCCCGCCGGAATACGTGCGATTTCCCGGGTCAGCTTTTCCGTTCCGCTAAAAGCTCCGTCCAGCACATCGTTGCCCGTCTGGTAAACTCCCACTACTTTTAAATCCAGTCTTCGGACGGGCCGGGCGTCACCTCCAGGCACTATGAAATGGCAGATATCGCCTACCGAGCAGCTAATTTCAAAAAGGGCCATATATTCCTGAAGTCTTTTTCCGATAATTATTTCTTTATTACCTGCGGGGGCGGCGCCCGCGATAATTTTCCCCGTCGGCGCCCAGGCAGGGGGGGTAGGACTCCCGGCGCCTCCGTAACCAAAAAGAGGCGTGACAAAGGTGACCCCTTCCGGGCGCAAAAGGGCTGATACCTGCCCGGTTACTTCTTTTACATGGGAAATTCCCCTTGCCGCGTCAGCGTACGAAACAGGAAGGGGAGACGTGCCCATTCCCAAAAGCAGGCCGCCGAAAAGAGAGTCCCGGCCGACAACCAGAAGCCGCCCGGAAAATTCGTTCATGGTCCGTTCCACTCGTTTCTCCATCCCCCCGGCGACGGAAAAAAGAAAGGTCATCAGCGCGCAGCCAAAAGCAACGCCCAGAATGGCCAGTGCGGCTACGGCTTTCTTCCGGAAAGCATTCCGGATAGAAAAAATCAAAAAAAACATGGCGGTCCTCCCTTAAAAATAAATTTTACCATAAAAAGAAACAAAAGACGAGTTACTACTCAGGTTGTTTAGGCTATAGGCTGTAGGCTGTTAGTCACGCATTGACCGAATCAAGGCGCTCAGAACCTTCTCGGTCTCNNCCATTTTCGAGTCGCATTCGGGAACATCCAACTCATTTGTATAACCCAAGCGGCTGGCCAAGCCGAACTTCTATAGCCTATAGCCTATAGCCTATAGCCTAACAGCCTAACAGCCTGAATAGTTACAAAGACGAAGACAAATGCAAAAAGGATTGTAAGCCAGTCCCATCCAGTATAAACTAAAGTTAATAAACCAAATAGGAGCAGCCGCTACTGGACGTACTTCTCTTTCGCTTCTTTAAACTGGAATTAAAGAAGCTTTTCTGGCAGGAATACATCCGCCACAGCAACCCGGTGGCAGCAGCGCTCTTAAGCAAGATGGGCTATCGCCGGGAAGAAGAACAATTATCACTGGAACTGGGCAGAATTGATCAAAAGGAGGCTGATTTGATCATGCAAATTACAACCAGTTGGCACGAAAAAGGGAAGATTGAAGGGAAAATCGAAGCAGCAAAACAGATGAAGATGCAGGAGATATAATTGAGACAGTGAGAGAGATTGCAAAAAGTAAAGTAATGTGAAGATGAGGGTATTAAACAATGCGTGAGATAAAAAAGAGTATGTGGCGACCGATGATAATCGCAAGAGAGCAGTTTTGATAGACATCGAAACTTTTGAAAAGATAGAGGAAATTCTTGAAAGCTTTGGTCTTGGCAAGTATATGGAGGAAGTTGAGATTGAAGAAGCTTTATCCTCAGACATGGCAAGAAAGTACTATAACACCATAAAAAAAGAATTGACATGATAAACTGCTTTTACAAAAAGATGTTTTTAAAGGATTTAGCAAATCTACCATCAGTTTACCGAGAAAAGATCGAGAAATTAGTCTTTGAGGAGATTCCTAAACTCGACAATATTTCTGATGCGCGAGATATAAAAAAGATGCTTGGGCTGCAAAAAATAGGCAAGCTGCGAAATAAAATTGTATTGTTTATGAGGTATGACAGTGCTGCTTCTGGCTCATACGGGAATAACGCTTGCAGCATTCAGAGGCTGGGAAAAAGCGGCGGTATACAGGGGATTTGTAAAACTGCCCGGGTTAATAGATTACAGGCTTGTTCTGGTTGGTTCCATGCTGCCTGATATTATTGACAAACCGCTGGGTGGCTTTATATTAAGGGAATCACTTGGAAACGGGCGTATTTATTGTCATACGCTTGTATTTTTGCTGTTGCTTTTAGGGATGGGTATATTCTTCCGGTATAAATTAAATCGGCCGGGTTTCTTTGTGCTGGCTGGCGGCAGTTTAGTTCACCATGTTTTAGACGGCATGTGGCTGTTCCCCTCAACATTCCTTTGGCCGGCTTATGGATGGGGCTTCCCGAAAGGCAATGCAGAAGCCTGGCTGGAGTACTGGATTAAAAGTCTTTTAACCAATCCCATTGTTTATTTGCCGGAGATAGCCGGGGTATTAATTTTAATTTTCTTTGGAATTAAGCTAATCTTTCAGGTGAATCTGCGTGAATTTATCTTTACGGGAAAATTGAGTAGAGTATAATTATACAAAAGGCCTGATATTTAGCTCATAACGGCATTATTTTCTTTAAAATACTGACAGGTGATTTTTAAGCCT
>DFZT01000031.1 GCA_002382755.1 Firmicutes bacterium UBA4049
CCGGATCAAGCGTATAAATTTTTGCGCCCGTTTCTTTGGCAATTATCCCGGCGGCTTTTGTGGAGTACTGAGGTTCTGCGAAAAGGGCTTTTACTTTTAATTGATTAACTTTTTTAATTATATCATTAAGATCTTTGGGGCTGGGTTCCGAACCCGGTTCGCGTTCTATTACGCCTGCGATATTAAGGTTGAATTCCTTTGCAAAGTAGGGGAATGCCTCGTGGAAGGTAATAATATCGCGATTTTTTACACCATCCAACGCTTGATGCATTTTATCTCTTTCCACTTCTAAGTTCTTTATATATGCATTGGTATTTGCTTTATATCCGGCAGCATTGTCCGGATCTAATGCGGCCAATTGATTTCCGATGTTTTCTACCTGCAATATAGCGTTTGAAATGCTGACCCATAAATGAGGATTATCTCCCTCGTCTCCTGTTCCTTTGATCAATGGTATTCCTTTACTGGCGTCTATTATTTTCAGCTGCGGGAATTGTTGTATTACTCTATCCATGAAGGATTCCGCACCTGCGCCATTAACAATAAGAATCTGGGCCCCCTCGAGGTTTTTCATGTCATTAGGAGTAATGGCATAATCGTGAAGGCACCCTGTTGTGGGCTTGGTCATATCGATAACTTTGACATTCGGAATATCCTTTGTAATATTTAAAGTAAAAATATACATTGGATAAAAAGAAGCGGCGATTGTAGTGCTTTTTACTGCATTTTGTTCGGGAACAGCATTGTATGCTTGAGGACTGTTCTTTCCGCACCCGCTGAATAACAGCAAACCAATAAGTAACAGCAACTCCGCTAAACTTAGAAACCTTAATTTCATAGATTTTCCTCCCTAAAAAATTAGATGCAATTGCAACCCGTTTGCATCTAATTATACTTAATAATCATGATAGGTCAAGTATAATTTTTTAACAATATAACTAGGAATAAATTAAAGATAAGGGGCAACCTTTGTGAGAAGCTATCTACTTGTATCTCCCCTTAAAAAACCCCCAACCCGCTGGGATGAACACCGGTCAAGCCTAAGCCTCTGATAACATGCTGTGATAAAGTCGACATGATATTAGAGCCTTTAAGGGGGAAAGGCAGGTCTGGGGTAGCGGTAGAAAAGCAAGTCCGATTTAATTAAAACAAGAGGCTGCCTTTTTCGGCAGCCTCTTGTTTTGCAGCGTATTCTTTAAGCTGTTTCTTCTTTTCTCTTTTTCTTTCTTTCGGTTGTCACCAGGAGCGGTTTATCCCGCTTGGCGATGGTTTCCTTGGTGACGATGCACTTGGAAACGTCCTCGCGTGAGGGTATCTCGTACATCACTTCCAGCATGATCTCTTCGAGGATGGCCCTCAGGCCGCGGGCCCCGGTGTTTCTTTTCTTGGCTTCCAGGGCAATCGCCTTGAGCGTTTCCTGCTGGAACTCGAGTGTAACGCCATCCAACTCGAAGAGTTTCTCGTACTGTTTGACCAGCGCGTTTTTCGGCTCGGTCAGGATGCGGATCAGCGCTTCCTCGTCCAGGGCGTCTACCGTGACGATTATGGGCAGACGGCCGACAAACTCGGGAATCAGACCGTACTTCAAGAGGTCCTCGGGCATGATTTTCTTAAGGATGTCGCCGATGTTCTGTTCCATTTTTGACTGGAGTTCGGCGCCGAAGCCCATGGACTTTTTGCCGGTTCTGTTCTGGATAATCTTTTCTATGCCGTCAAAAGCCCCTCCGCAAATGAAGAGGATGTTTGTAGTATCCAGCTGGATGAATTCCTGGTGCGGGTGCTTGCGGCCTCCCTGAGGCGGCACGCTGGCGATTGTGCCCTCCAGGATCTTCAGCAGCGCCTGCTGGACGCCTTCGCCGGACACATCCCTGGTTATTGACGGATTTTCCGACTTGCGGGCGATCTTATCTATCTCATCTATGTAAATAATGCCCTTCTCGGCTTTCTCAATATCGTAATCAGCGGCCTGGATCAGTTTCAGCAGAATGTTTTCCACATCCTCGCCGACATAACCGGCCTCGGTAAGAGAAGTTGCGTCCGCTATTGCAAAAGGTACATTAAGCAGCTTGGCAAGTGTCTGAGCTAACAGGGTCTTGCCGCATCCTGTCGGTCCGAGAATAACGATATTGCTCTTCTGCAGTTCAACATCGTCAACCTTGCCGCCCAGATTGATCCGCTTGTAGTGGTTATAGACGGCGACAGACAGAGATTTTTTGGCGTCTTCCTGCCCGATAACGTACTGGTCCAGGAATTCCTTAATCTCTCTGGGTTTTGGAATATCCCCGATTTCCAGACTGAGATCTTCATTTAGTTCCTCTTCGATTATTTCGTTGCAAAGTTCGATACACTCGTCGCAGATATATACGCTTGGCCCGGCTACCAGTTTTTTTACCTGGTCCTGTAATTTACCGCAAAAGGAACACTTCAGCTGCCCTTTTTCGTTAAACATACCTTTCACCTCTTTTTCCGTTTATTAACTTCCCGATCTTGCTTAACGCCTTATAAAAACCTCGTCTATGATTCCGTATTCCTTTGCTTCCCTGGCTGACATAAAGAAGTCCCGTTCGGTATCCTGGGCGACTTTTTCTTTCGGCTGCCCGGTGTGTTTGGCAAGGATCTCGTTTAGTATTTCCCTCATCCGCAGTATTTCACGCGCGTGTATGTCAATATCCGTGGCCTGGCCCTGCGCTCCGCCGGAAGGCTGGTGCAGCATGATCCTGGCGTAGGGGAGGGCGAACCGTTTTCCTTTGGCTCCGGAAGCCAGCAAAAACGATCCCAGGCTGGCGGCTTGGCCGAGGCAGATGGTCGATACGTCCGGCTTTACATATTGCATTGTATCATAAATTGCCATCCCTGCAGTCACTATTCCGCCAGGTGAATTTATGTAAAGATGGATATCTTTTTCAGGGTCCTCGGCTTCAAGGAAAAGCATCTGGGCGATGGCGAGGTTGGCGACATAATCGTCAATCGGCCCGCCTAAAAAGATGATTCTGTCTTTCAACAGGCGGGAATATATGTCATAAGCTCTTTCCCCGCGGTTTGTCTGCTCCACAACAATCGGCACAAGTACGGACATCAGGATACCTCCTTTAGATAATCTATTCCCCTTTTAGTTCTTTGTTTCTTTTTTTGCGCCGCAGAAAGAACATTTCAGCTTTCCTTTGGACAATTTGCACACCTTCTTTTATTCCTGTTCCGGTTTGCTTTCCTGCTCCTCTTTTTCTTCAACTTTTTCTTCAACGGGTTCGGCTATCTTGCCCTGACTGACGATAAAGTCGATTGCCTTGTTAATCCTGATCTGTTCAACCAGTTTGCCGCGTCCCCTCTCTTCCACGGTTTTGCGGACCGTCTCAGTGCTCTGACCTATCTCGCGGCCGATCTTCTCGATCTCGGCCTCTATCTCTTCCTCGCTGGGCTCCAGTTTTTCCGCCTTTGCTATCGCTTCCAGGACCAGGGTTCTTTTCACACTCTTTTCCGCCTCCGGCCTGAATTGTTTTCTCATCTCTTCAACTGTTGAGCCGGTGTAGGACAGGTAGTCCTGCATGGAAACACCCTGCGTCCAAAGGTTCCTTTCTATATCCTGCGCCATCTCGTCAATGCGGCTCTCGAGCATTTCATCTGGTATTTCCATTTGGGAGTCTTCCACTGCCTTGCCGATCAAGGTTTGTTTGAAGACCGCGTCTGACCTGGTTTTGCTTGCCTGTTCCAGTTTATTCTTGATACTTGCTTTTAATTCTTCCAGAGTTTCAAACTCGCTGACGTCTTTGGCAAAATCGTCGTCAATGGGGGCCAGTTCCTTGCGTTTGATTTCTTTGACTGTAACCGTAAAAACAGCGTCTTTGCCGGCCAGATCTTCTTTGCGGTAGTCTTCCGGGAAAGTTACCTCGATATCCCTGGTCTCATCCCGCTTCATACCGATCATGCCTTCTTCCATGCCGGATATGAAAACGTGGCTGCCTATTTCCAGGCTGTAATCATTTCCTTCCCCGCCTTCGAAGGGGATTCCGTCAATTTTACCAAGAAAATCAATGGTCAGCAGGTCCCCGTTTTCTACTTCCCCTTCTTCGAGTGAAATCAGCCTGGCATGCGCCCGCTGCAGGCGTTCCAGTTCATTACCGACATCGTCATCCTTGATGGTTGTGTCCGGCTTGGGCGCTTCCAGCCCTGTATATTGACCCAAAGTTACTTCGGGTTTAACGGTCACCTTTGCCTTGAAAACAACCGGCTTGCCTTCCTCAACCTGAACCAGTTCAAGCTCGGGCTGGGCAACAGGCTCTATTCCGGTATCGCCCACCGCCATAAAATAAGCCTCGGGAATTACCATTTCGACGGCTTCATCAACTAGCGCCTGCGTGCCTACATGTCTTTCGAAGATCATGCGGGGAGCCTTTCCTCGCCGGAAACCGGGTACGTTTACTTTCTTGACCAGTTTTTGAAACGCTTGGTCTAAGGCTTTGGAAAATCTCTCAGTTTCTACCTCGATTTCCAGCAGGACAGTATTTTTTTCTATTCTCTCCGCGGTTGCTTTCATCTATGCTCCCCCTTGTTATAAATATACCCGTTGTTTTGATTCTAATATACTCCTAATAACTGTCATTTGGTAGTATTATTAATTATGGCTTTATAACCCAGCTTTATAATCCAGAATTATATTCTACATTAATTGGAGCAATCCTTCAACAGAAAAACCCTCCCGGGATTAAAAAAAACAGCCAAAAAAAACAACATGCCGGCCCCTTGAAAAAAATGTGTTTTATAAGGACGCCGGCAGTATTTTCAGGTAAGTAAAACAAATTTATAATTGTGCTTTCATTTTCAGCTTGTCATAGTCCGCAGTTACCCTTTCCTGTATCTGCGAGATCAGATCAGGAGTCAGGTGGCGGAACCTCCCCTGGGGTTTCAGATAATCGCTGACGGGTTTTAATTCGGGCACGTCATGCGTTATCCGGTATTTGCCGTCTTCCACTTCGTAAAGGGGGAAGACCCCGCTTTCTACGGCCAGCCGTCCGATCCAGATGGCCTTGTCGGGCGGTATCCGCCAGCCTGTCGGGCATACGGCAAGAACATGCACATACGCCGGCCCTTTTTTCCTGGCCGCTTTTTCGACCTTGCTAAGAAGGTCAAACGGGTAGCTGGCGCAGGCTGTGGCCACATAAGGGATGTTGTGCGCGGCGGCTATTTCCGGCATGTTTTTCTTCCAGGTCAGCTGTCCCGGCTTCACTTTTCCGGCCGGCGAGGTTGTGGTGGAAGCTCCGAAAGGTGTCGCCGAAGATCTTTGAATGCCTGTATTCATATAAGCTTCGTTGTCATAACACACATACAGGAAGTCGTGTCCTCTTTCAAGAGCCCCTGACAGGGCCTGTAGGCCTATGTCGCTTGTTCCTCCGTCGCCGCCCATTCCAAGGAATACCGTGCCCTTGTCGGGGAGTTTGCCTTTTCTGATCAGGGCTTTCGTTCCCGCTTCGGCGCCCGAAGCCACTGCGGCGGCATTTTCAAAAGCCACGTGGATCCAGGGAACCCTCCAGTTGGTAAACGGCAGGGGCGAGGAGATTATTTCCATGCACCCGGTGGCGCTGGCCACGACCACATTGTTGCCCAGGGCTTTGGCGACCATCCTGACGGCTAAAGCCTCGGCGCAACCCTGACAGGCCCGGTGACCGGGGGCAAAATATTCTTTTTTGGTTACCAGTCGGGCTGAGTATACATTAAACGATTCCATTATCTTTCTCCTCTCCTTCGGTTAACGGCAGTCGAGGCATACTTCGAAGCGTTCCTTGGGCAGTTTGGTGATCTTGCTGAAATAGTCAAGCTGCTTAACCGGCGCAAAATAACGTCCGCATTTAGTACATTTCTGGAGTTCAAACTTTGTATTCCAGATTTCCCTGACGCCGTTTTCTTCCTTTAAAGGTATAACATTGACAGGGCAGACGTAGGAGCATGATCCGCAGGCAATGCAATCCACAGGAGATTCGCCGAAAGGAGTGGTCACCTTTCTGGTCACGCCCCGGCCCTTGAATCCGATGGCCGATACACCGACCACTTCCCGGCAGGTCCTAACGCACTGGCCGCAGAGGATGCATCCTTTGTCCCGCTTTTTAAAACGGGTGTCTTTCACGCCAAGATCGCCGGCAATCTTCCTCAAAACGGGCGCATACGGGTTGCGTGCCAGGAGCAGTTCAATAACGAACCGGCGGACGTTGTTCACTCTGGGTGTTTCTGTCCGCACTTCCAAACCTTCGGCGACTTCGTAAATACAGGATGCTACCAGTTTGGTTTTTTCCCTGCTGCCTATTTCGACCATGCAGAGCCGGCAGGCCCCGTAGGGGGCGAGTTCCTCGTGGCTGCACAGGTTGGGAATGTATATGTTGGCGTCATGTGCGGCGTCAAGTATGGTGCTCCCCGCAGGGGCGGTAATTTTTCTTTCATTTATTGTTACAGTTACTGTATCTGCCATATTTGTTCCTCCTTAGGACACCTCAACCGCGTTGAATTTACAAGTTTCTATACAGGCGCCGCATTTAATGCATTTTGCAGGATCAATTGCGTGCGGTTTTTTCTTTTCGCCTGTTATCGCATTTGTCCCGCAAGCCCTCAGGCAGGCGCCGCAGCCCGTGCAGGTCGCCTGATTTATTGAATAACTGATCAAATCCTTGCAGTTTCCGGCAGGGCATCTTTTGTCCCTGATATGCGCCTCATACTCATCCCTGAAAAAGCGAATGGTGGACATCACCGGGTTGGGCGCTGTCGATCCCAGGGCGCAGAGGGCGCCGTCTGTTATAGCCTGACTCATCTGCTCCAGGGTCTCCAGGTCGCTTTCTTCGCCCTGTCCCTGACAAATCCTGTCCAGGATCTCGCGCATCTGCAGGATTCCTTCCCGGCAGGGCGTGCACTTGCCGCAGGACTCTTCTTCAAGGAAGCTCAGGAAATACCGGGCTACGTCAACCATGCAGGTCCGGTCGTCCATGATAATCATCCCGCCCGATCCCATCATGGAACCGAGCTCGACCAGTTCGTCAAAATCCACGGGTTTATCCAGGAACTGCTCCGGTATGCATCCGCCCGACGGCCCTCCCGTCTGAACGGCCTTAAATTTCCTGTCCTTTGGAATTCCTCCGCCGATATCAAAAATTATTTCCCTCAGCGAAATGCCCATCGGCACCTCTACAAGTCCGGTGTTATTTATTTTGCCAACCAGGGAGAAGATTTTTGTTCCCTTGCTTTTTTCTGTTCCAATAGTCCGGTACCACTCGGCTCCCTTGTTGATAATCAGAGGCACGTTGGCCCAGGTTTCCACGTTATTTAAATTGGTGGGCTTGTCGAAAAGCCCCTTGTCGGTTGCGTGAACATACTTGGCCCGCGGTTCCCCGGCGCGTCCCTCAATGGAAGCGAAGAGCGCTGAAGATTCGCCGCAGACAAACGCTCCGCCGCCGCGGCTGATGGTAACGTCGAAGTCAAAGCCAGACCCCAGAATGTCTTTCCCGAGCAGGCCGGTTTCCCGGGCTTTCTCAATAGCCAGGGTGAATCTTGTAACGGCAAGCGGATATTCATCACGTAAATATATATAACCGGCGTTTGATCCTATGGCGTAAGCGCCGATGATCATCCCTTCAAGCACGGAATGGGGATTGCCCTCCAGTACCGAGCGATCCATGTAGGCTCCGGGGTCGCCTTCGTCGGCGTTGCAGATAACGTATTTCGGTTCCCCTTCGGCTTTGCGCGTTGATTCCCATTTTACCCCGGTGGGGAAGCCCCCGCCCCCGCGCCCGCGCAGGCTGGACAGTTTGATTTCCCCGATTACTTCATCCGGGCTCATTTGTGACAGAACTTTGGCCAGAGCCGAGTAACCGCCCGTAGAGATGTAGTCTTCCAGGCTGCTTGGATCTATCCTGGCGTTGGCGCCGATAATCAATCTTTCTTGCTTTTTGAAGAAAGGTATATCGGACTGCTTGACAATAGTTTTGCCGGTTGCCGGGTCTTTATATAGAAGCCGCTCGATGATCTCGTGGTTCAAAACCGTTTTGGCGACAATATTCGGGATATCCTTTTCATTTACCCTCAGGTAGCAGATCTCCTCGGGGTAAACAATCAGCAGCGGGCCGCCTTCACAAAAACCGTGGCACCCTGTTTCCTTGATGTCGATGTCTTTTTCCAGGCTGCGTTCTTTTAGTTCCTTGTTCAGTACATCAACCAGCCTTTTGGAACCCAAAGCGACGCAGCCCGAGCTTGCGCAGACGGTTATGCACGGTTTTTGAGGGTCTTTATTGGCCAAAAGTTTATTGCGTAATTTTTCAAGTTCTTTAGGATTTCTAATTTTCATTAGCGGCCACCTTTTTCGTTGTTCTTTCCTTTTTTTCAAGTTCCTTGAGAATTTTATCTGCTTTCGTTATGGTCAGCTGCCCGTGGTACTCTCCGTCCGCGACCAGAATGGGTCCCAGGGCGCAGACCCCGAGGCAGTTTACTGTATTAAATGAGTATTCCAGATCCGGCGTTGTCTCGCCCGGTTCTATCTGCAGCTTACGGACCAGGTGATCCCTGATCTGGGGCGCCTTCCGTACGTGGCAGGCGGTTCCCATGCACAGGCTGAGCTGGTGACGGCCTCTTGGAGACAGGCTGAAGGCCTTGTAAAAAGTCGCTACAGTATAAATGTGGCTGATCGGAACGTCGATAAGCTGGCTCAGTATGTTGAGCGCTTCCCGGGGGAGATAGCCGTATTCCCTCTGTACATCCTGGAGAATGGGAACCAGAAAACTCCGGTTTGATCCGTACTTTTTGATAATCTCCTTTAATTTCTTTTTCATTTGGCGCCTCCTCCAAACTTTGCTTCGCCCGGTTTATTCTCTGACTCCGTACATTACGTAGTCTTCTTCTTTTGATTTATCCCCGGCCATTTTCAGGCCCTTTTCATACATCTCGATGAAATTATCGGGTGTAACGTCACGCCCGGCCAGGCCGCAAATAAAATTGGTGATTAAAGGCCTTTTCTCTTCGTCATAAAGGACTGACCGTATTTCTCCCGCCACCGGGCCGCCCTGGCCTCCGAAGGAAAGGGCGCGGTCAATGACGATAATCCTCTTGACATTGCGGACGGCTTCTCTGAATTCCTCGACGGGGAAAGGCCTCCACAGCCTGATCTTAACCTGGCCTACCTTTTGTCCCCGAGCTCTTAGTTTGTCTACGGCTATGGAAACTGTCTCTCCCATGCTTCCCATGGTCAGGAAAACAGTTTCAGCGCCTTCAATCTGGTTTGTTTCAACCGGGGAATAATTCCTTCCAATAATTTTCCCCATATCTTTCCATGCTTTGATGATCTCCGGCTTTGACTTGATCAGAGCCTCATCCTGGGCTTTTTTAGCCTCTGTGTAGATGCCCGGCATGGCAAAAGCGCCCATTGTCACCGGGTTATCGGGGTTGAGCGTGCTGACGGGCTTGAATTCGGGAAGATATTTGTTAACCGCTTCCTGATCCCAGTACTCGATCGGCTCAATAACGTGAGTCAGGATAAACCCGTCCAGGTTGATGATTGTCGGGATGGAGACCTTGGGGTCCTCAGCCACGCGGAAAGCAAAGAATACGTGATCAAAAACTTCCTGGCCGTTTTCTGCAAATACTTGAATCCAGCCGCTGTCCCTGATTGACATGACATCGGTGTGGTCGTTCCAAATACTCAAAGGTCCAGAAAGGGAACGGTTAGCCAGGATCATTACGATTGGCAGCCTCAGCGAAGCTGCTATAAAAACTATCTCGTTCATCAGGGCAAGCCCCTGGGAACTTGTGCATGTAAAAGTCCGGGCTCCCGCAGCGGAAGAACCGATGCATACGCTTAGCGCCGAGTGTTCGGACTCAACCGGGATAAACTCGGCGTCCAATTCACCGTTAGCCACCAGTTCGGACAGGTGCTCCACGATATGGGTCTGCGGCGTAATCGGATAAGCTGCAATCAGGTCCGCATTTGCCATTTTAACAGCATCAGCAGCCGCCAGGGAAACTTCTATGCCAACTTTTTTATTCATTACTCCTCTTCCTCTACCATAGTTATACAGCCGGTTACACATTCCTGGACGCAGATTCCGCATCCCTTGCAGTAGTATAAGTCGGCTTCAAAGTAACCTTCACTGGTCTTTCTGATTGCCGCGTCAGGGCAAAATAGAAAACAAACACCGCAGCGGATGCACTTGGTTTTATCCCAGACGGGCTGTAAAGACCGCCAGTCTCCGGTGCGGTACTGACTGGCGTTTCCCGCATCCGAAATAACGCAGCCCGTTTCTAAATCTTTCCATTTCAGGTCTTCCTCTGATCTTATCATTGCTTCTCCCTCCTCAGTTAAGTGTTTCAGTTTCTGCAAAAGCCCTCCGGAAAGCTCTGATGTTTTTGTCGGCAATCCGGCCGAATCTCTTTTCCAAAGGACCGATGAGTGAATCGGGATGCACTACCTGCCGCGCGTTAAGAAGAGAGCCAAGCATCGTAGTGTTGGTGATCGGGATCCCCATCTCCTCAAGAGCAATTTTATTGGCGTTTATAGTAGCCAGAGTCTGTTTAATGCCTAATTTTTCCCTGATCTCCCCGGACGTGAATTTTGTGTTTGTAATTAAAACGCCGTTCTCTTTCAGGCCGGCGGCCACGTTAATCAAGCGGAGAAGGGAAGGATCCAACACTACTACCAGATCAGGGGAATAAATGTTAGTCCTCAGCCGGATAGGGCGATCGTCCACCCGGCAGAAAGCGACTACCGGCGCCCCGCGCCTTTCAGGTCCGAAACTGGGGAAGGCCTGGGCATATTTTCCCTCGCTGATAGCAGCCAGGGCCAGCAGTTCCGCCGAGGTTACCGCCCCCTGTCCGCCTCTTCCATGAAAACGAATTTCAATCATCTTTTTCTCCCCTGATACAAATTTCGATATTTTCAGCAACTAACCGATAAACGATCATGATTATAGATTATCTTAAATTGTCTGTCAAGAGAGCCTAAAGATATCGTTTTAAAAGAAAGATTAGCAATTTTTGAAATATTTCTCGCGCTAGCTAGCTGATAATATCGTTCTCTGGTTACTTTTATGGATAGGCTTGGAAGGTTGTTGCCGTTATGGTACAATTAAAACTTGGGGATGGTATTTTATGCAGGATGGTCAGTATGAAGCGCCACTTTATTCATCCCTGCTGAAACATCTGCAAAACGGATACGCTCACCTGCACCTGCCGGCTCACAGGCAGGGGCAGGCCCTTTCAGCTTTATGGAAGAGTTTGGATTTGGACATATTTAAGATCGACCTGACTGAACTGCCGGGCCTTGACAACCTGCACAATCCCAAAGGGCCTATCGCCGGGGCGCAGTCTTTGGCCGCCGGGCTTTACGGGGCGGATCGCACGTTCTTTCTGGTCAATGGAACTTCGGTCGGCCTGCAGGCTCTTTTAATGGTCGTCTGCCGTCCGGGGGAAAAGATTATTATACCCCGCGACAGCCACCGGTCTGTTCTGACGGGGCTTGTTTTAAGCGGCGCCGATCCCGTTTACCTCGTTTCTTCCATGGTGGAGGGATTCGGGATACCGGAGGGGCCTGATCAAGCGCAGCCCGCCCGGGCGCTTGAAGCATGCGGCGCTGCGAAAGGTGTGTTGATAACTTATCCTAATTATTACGGGATTGCGGCTGGCTTAAAAAATATGGCGAAGGCTGTTCACGGCGCCGGCAGGCCGCTGGTAGCCGACGAGGCCCACGCCGCCCACTTTCCTTTTCACCCGTCCCTGCCGGAAAGCGGGTTGTCGTGCGGGGCTGACGCTTCTGTAATGAGCATGCATAAGATGGGCGGTTCTTTAACACAGTCATCTTTACTGCACCTGCAGGGCGGGTATATAGACCCGGAGGAAACAGCCGCCGCCCTTGCCTGTTTACAGACGAGCAGCCCTTCCTATCCGCTGCTGGTGTCTTTGGATCTGGCCAGGCATCTGCTTGCCGAAAGAGGGCGCGAACTGCTGGACGGCGCTGTTCAAAAGGCCGGGCAGGTCAGGGAATCGGCGGAAAAGATTCCCGGTCTGAAAGTGCTTTCCGGGCGCCATTTGAAAAAGGGTTATTCGCTTGACCCCACCCGGATAACCATTTCGGGGGCCGGTCTCGGGTTGAGCGGTTTTCAGCTTTCCGCTATGCTCGTGAAATATGGCGTACACGTGGAAATGGCGGATTTCGTTAATATTGTGGCGGTTATCGGCATCGGTACTACTGAAGAAGACTGCGGCAGGCTGGTTGACAGCCTGAAGGAGATTTCCCGGGAAAGGCGGCCGGTCGCCCGGTCGCTGCCCGCGCCGCCTGTGCTGCCGGCATTACCGCCGCAGCGGTTGACCCCGCGTCAGGCGTGGTTCTCGGGAAAAAGGAAGGTTCTCCTGGAAGACTGCGCAGGGCTTGTCTGCGGTGAGTGGGCTGCGGTATATCCGCCGGGGATACCGGTTATTTATCCGGGCGAGGAGTTTACGCCTGAAATAGTCGAGTATCTCAAATGGGTTAAAGCTGCCGGGGCGCCCGTGGCCGGGCCCGCGGACCCGGAGCTGAGGACGTTCAGGGTGATCGGGTGATGAAGGAGAATAAAAAAGGATTCTTTTTAGTCTTTGAGGGGATTGACGGCGCGGGCAAGAGCACGCAGGCCGCCCTGCTGGCCGGCGCGCTGCGTAAAAGCGGCAGGGATGTCGAAACGTACAGGGACCCGGGAGGGACGCCCCTGGGGGAAAACGTGAGGGAAATGCTTCTGGACAAATCGGCTGGCCCAGGATTGTCGCCTGCAGCGGAGGCTTTGCTTTACGCAGCCGCGCGAGCCCAGCTTGCTGCTGACAAAATCGGGCTTGCGCTGGCCAGGGGAAGAATAGTAATCAGCGACAGGTTCGGGGATTCCACAATAGCCTACCAGGGTTTTGGAAGGGGCCTGGATATCGGGATTTTAACCGGGGTAAACGACCTGGCGGCGGGGGGCCTGACTCCGGACCTGACGTTTTTGCTGGACATTTCTCCTGAACTTTCTAAAAAACGGATTGCCGGCGAGGCGGACCGTATGGAGCAGGAAAAGGTGTCCTTTTTCAAGCGGGTGCGCGAAGGGTATCTGCGCCTGGCCGAACAAAAGCCGGGAGCTTACCTTGTACTTGACGCCTTGCTTGACAAATACGAAATTCACCGCAGTATTGTTGAAGCGGTCGAGGTGTTGACCGGTGAAATTATTCAGTGAGATATACGGGCAGAATAATGCCATAGATCTTTTGCGCAGGTCTTTGGCAAGGCGGATGGTTTCGCACGCCTATCTTTTCTGCGGCCCTTCGGGTGTGGGGAAGAAGACATGCGCCGAGGCTTTTGCACGGGCGCTGCTCTGCAGCCAGGCGACAGAAGATGACGCCTGCGGAGAGTGTCGTTCGTGCCGTCAGGCGGAAGCGGGGAACCACCCCGATTTTTTTAAAGTGGAGCCCGACGGAGGTTCAATAAAAATAGATCAGGCAAGGGAAGTTCAAAGAAGGATAACCCTGGCGCCGTTTCAGGGCGGCAGGCAGGTTTGTCTGATCGACCGTGCCGAAAGTATGACAGACGAAGCAGCGAACTGCTTTTTAAAAATCCTTGAGGAGCCGCCGGCCGGTGTTGTTTTCATACTTGTCTGCATTCAGCCATACGCCCTTCCGGCAACTGTTCTTTCGCGGTGCCAGCAGGTTTCGTTCCAACTGCTTCCTGTTTCCCAGGTGGCATTGATTTTGGCTGGTTCTCCCGGCATTAAACCGGAAGAGGCGGATTTAACCGCCCTTTTATCAGGCGGCAGCGTGGGACAGGCTTTTGATCTTCTTGGCAGCGGCAGCCTCGCCGAACGCAGGAAACGGCTGGCTGAAATAATCAGCGCGATAGACAGCGTTGGACCGGGAGAAGCCTGCCGGCTGGCCGACAGCCTGTCCGGCAGCAGGGAAGAAACGCTTTCCTGGATAGAAGGGCTAATGCTCTGGTATCGCGATCTGTTAATATGGAAGGAATCAGAAAATGAGAAATTAATTATCAACCGGGATTTTTTACCGGCCATCAGGGAACAGGCTTCCCGGCGGAAACTCCCCTTGTTAATTGATCGCCTGGAAAAAATTGAGGGCGCCAGGAACAAGCTGTCCAGGAACGCAAATCCCAGACTGGTCCTGGACGTGCTGTTTTTGAACTTGTGCAGGCCGGCGGACCTGGCCTGATCATATATAGAATAAATGGAGTGAGCAAAAAATGAAATGCAGTGTTGTCGGTGTCAGGTTTAAAAGGGCGGGCAAGGTGTATTATTTCGACCCGGCCGGGATTGAACTGGCTGTGAACGATGACGTTATTGTCGAGACATCCCGGGGAATGGAATACGGGCAGGTAGTTACCGGACCGGTTGAGATAAATGATGAGGAAATAGTCACCCCGCTGAAAAAAGTTATCAGGAAGGCGACCGGCCAGGACGCTCAGAAACTTGCGGCGGTTCAGGAGAAAGTCAAACAGGCGTACAGTATCTGCGAGCAAAAAATTATTACCCACGGTTTGCCGATGAAGCTTGTCGACGTTGAGAAAACATTTGACGAAAGCAAATTGATCTTTTACTTTACTGCGGAAGGAAGGATTGACTTTCGTGAACTCGTCAAGGATCTTGCCGCTGTTTTCCGGACCCGGATTGAACTTAGGCAGATTGGGGTGAGGGATGAGGCCAAGATGATGGGCGGACTGGGCTGCTGCGGCCGGGAACTTTGCTGCGCGACCTGGCTGGCTGATTTTGCCTCCGTTTCCATCCGGATGGCCAAGGAGCAGAATATCTCTCTTAACCCGACTAAAATTTCGGGCATCTGCGGCAGGTTGATGTGCTGCCTGAAGTTTGAAAATGATCTTTATGAACAGAGCAGGCAGGAATTCCCCCCGTTGAACAGTGTGGTCAGGACTCCCGACGGGGAAGGAAAAGTGACCGGCGCCAACATACTGAAAAAGACAATAGCCGTAGAGCTCAAGGAAAGTAAAATGATCCGTGAATACGCTATTAATAATATCAGTGTAGAAAAGTAACTATTCAGGCTGTAGGCTGT
>DFZT01000032.1 GCA_002382755.1 Firmicutes bacterium UBA4049
GGATGTGTATAGCCATTTGTGTTGGCAAAGCGCGTATTGACAGCCCCGATAAGCCTTGCTTTTTCGTTCATCATTTCCAGAAATCTTTTTTCCGATCCTCCCACGTGCTCCGCGATAGCCACGGTGCTGTTATTGGCCGAGTAGATCAGGGCGGCTTTCAATAAATTATGCAATGTGATTTTGTCTCCGGTATGCAGGTCAATTCTCTGTCCTTCGTAAACAGAAGCGGCATTTTCGGATACGGTGACCAGTTCGCCGGGGCTGCTGTTTTCCAGGGCAATTATTGCGGTCATAATTTTGGTCAGGCTGGCGGGCGGCCGCTGCTTGCAGGGATTCTTTGCGAAGAATACCTGGCCTGTTTTTGCGTCCATCATTACGGCGGCGTCTGCGCTTATTGAAGGAGGTTTGGCATGAACGGCCTGCGGAATTGCAAAAGATAAAAAAAGAACAATTAAAAAGGACCTCAAAAGCATAAAAAATCATCCCCTTCCAAGTTATTGTCGACTTTGGTCAGCGGTTTTATGAAAGGAATGATCTGTGAAAAACAATAAAATAAGGATACATAATGAAGAAAGTCAGGTTAAAGCAGAGGAATATTTATAAGGCGCAGGAAAATCAGCTTCTTTTCTTTCTGCAATAGTAAATAATAACCAGAATGACAATTATTGCAACAACGACTACGTCCAGGCGGTGGAACCAGTAGTTTAAATCTTCCCAGTGCTGGCCCATTTTCAGTCCGAGATAGGTTAAGAAAAAACACCATGGCAGGGAGCCGATAAAAGAATAAAAAACAAAGCGCCAAAAATTCATCCCCGAAATCCCGGCCGGCAGTGAAATAAAAGTGCGGACTACCGGCATTAGACGGGTGAATAAAACCGTGGCCTCACCGTAGCGCAAAAACCAGCTTTCGGCCTGGGCAAAATGCTTTTGTGAGATGCCTATATATCTCCCGTATTTCAGAAGAAAAGGGCGCCCGCCCCAGAGCCCTAAAAAGTAAGACAGAATGGAACCTGCGATCCCCCCCAGGGTACCGGCCAGCGCCGTCTGAACAAATTGCAGCCTTCCTATGGAGACAAGATAACCGCCGAAAGGAAGGATTAATTCACTGGGTAAGGGGATATTTGCGCTTTCTATCGCCATCCCGATAAAAAGCCCCCAATACCCGAGTGATGAGATATATGCTACAGTTTCTCTGGCAATTGCCGCCATCAGGCCGGCAAAAGATAAATCAGACATACATTCTCCTCCTTATTAATTACGTATTAATAACGGCTGCAGGTAAAAATGAGGTTGAAGTTTAGATCTTGATGTTTTTCCAGATTCTTACCAGCAGGGAATAGTCGACATTCAAGTCTGGAATGGCTGTTTTATGAATGGGGTAACGATGATCAAAATCCAACAGTTCAAGGGTTAGGCATAGTTTGCGGAAATTACTGGAGATTGTTGAAGGCGCGATTCCATACCTTTCAGCCAGTTCATGCTGGTTAACCTTGCGGTTAAGTTCAAGCCTGGCCATAGTATAGATTATAGTGGCTACCCAAACATTGGATTTGCGGATAGCGGGGCGTTCTGTCCAAAAGAAGTCGTGCCAGAGTCGCAGGGCGGAATTAAGCTGGATCCTGTTATACCCCTGCGTCGTTAAGTCTTCCAGGACCTGCAGGGCAACCTGCGCATAACTGGGATACGGCCGTTGATATTCATCCTGGCGGCTCCAATTATCCGTACCGTACTCATTATTGACAAGATAAAGCGTAGTGCCGTATTTGTTGGTTTTTTCCCTGGACAGGCCAAGTTTTTGCCACACCTTGCGGAAGTCGTAGAACGGTTCGCCATTACGTTTCCTTTCTATTTCTACCTGTTCAAGTTCATGGAGCATTTCCTTGAGAAATTTTCTCCCTTCGGAATTACGGCAGGCCTGTTTCGGGGTAAGGCCGTTCAATGCGGATATCGGGCAGTTTACCCAGCGATCATAATACTCATCAATCAAGGCATTTGTTATTTCACTGGCAATCTCGCTTGAGAACGATCCGCTTTCAGGTTCCGGGACGCTCCCGCCGCTTTCTTCATCAATTGTCAAAGAGGCCGTATGTTCCAGGTTCATCTCGATTACCCAGGAGTTGAGCAAACAGGCGTTATCCTTCAAATATGCGTTTATTCCTTCAGTGACAGGAATGTTTCTTTTTAAGCAGTATGATTCCAAATCATGGTGTATTTTTTCCAGAAGCAAATCTTTGCAGACTGCCGGCAACGCCAGACCGCTGGTTGAAAATTCATATTCTACTCCAACTTTCAGCAAGCGCATGAGCAGGATCATTCCCTGACCCAGTTCCTGTGCGGCGTTTGGGTCGTAAACAGTCATTCGCCTCCCGCCGATCAAGTCGCGGAGGGCCAATCCTTTTAGGGAAGAGATGTCTTCCACTTCGTAAAGGGAGATCCTGGATTGAGACCACTCCCGCAAGATCTGCCGCTCCTGTGTAGTCAGATCAGGGCTTCTTTGGAACATTTCAATAATCGTTTCACCGGTCATCAGTATATAGTCGAAGATCAGCCACTCAAAACAGCGCTCCAAAATAAATTCGTCAAAGTAGCCAATCATTTCGTTGTTGATCTTATCCAGGTATATTTTTTGCGCCTGCGTGACTTCCCGGGCCAAAAAAGGCTGATCGGCAAATGTGCCAAGTTTGCGCCGGAGCTGCTGGCCCGCTCTTTTCAACCTGAACTGTTCTAACGAAACCACTTTTAACAACCTCCCGCAGCACAGCGCAAAAGGTTTGCCGCAGCCGCACGGGCAGCTTTCCTTGTCTTTCTTTTTCATTCTGCGCCTCCTCCAAGCGCTGAAATTGCAGACAGGCGTCTTAAGGATTAATCCTCTTCAAGTATTATTTCGGTCCCTGTTTTTGAGACTTTAATATTGAGCGCCTTTAATATTTTTGTATTAAGATATGTTCGCCCTTCTCTGGTTAACATCGCTGCGTCCAAATTAACCTGAGCTTTGTTAAGATAAGTGCCGCCGTCATTTTTCAGAGGCAAAAGCAAAATATCTCTTCCGTTCTTAATAAGCAGGCTGTCGTTGCTGGCCAGGTATTCTATGGAGTAACCAAAAGCTTCCAGTACCAGTCGAAGGGGCAGGTATTCTTTTCCTTCGAATGTTATGGGCGCAAGATATACACCTGTTATTTCATTATTTACCGACATGCTTTTCTCCTGTAAATTCAGGGTTACTTTCTGTTTGCCGGAAGGGTTTAAAATCTTCAGGGCGGCAGCCAGCTGGAGCTCCGGAGTTGAAACCAGCCTGTCTGGCGTGAGGCCTTTTTTGTCTATTGAATAACCATCCGGAGTAAGGTATTTCGCTACGGTAATTTTTAAGGCGCCGCCGTTTGGGAGGGTAATAACGTCCTGAATTACTCCCTTGCCAAAGGTCCGCACCCCTGCCAACGACGCTTTTTCGTAGTCCTTCAGGGCGCCTGCCAGAACTTCGGAGGCGCTGGCGGTAAACTCATTGACCAGGACTACTACCGGCAGGTTCCATTTTTCGTTTTTCCCGGAAACATAGTATTTATCCTCATGCCCGTCGCGGTAAACAGTTGTTACAACCAGACCTTTATCCGGCAGAAAATTATCCGCAAGATCTACGGCCGCCTGCAGGTAGCCGCCCGGGTTGCTGCGCAGGTCCAGGACCAGGCCGTTAACCTTTTGTTCTTTCAATTGTTTTAAAGCTGAGTTGAATTCCTCCGCAGTGCGGCTCCCAAAAGTGCTGACAGAAACATAACCTGTGGCGCCGGCTAAAACTTCCCATTGGCATGTCGGGCCGTTTATCGAAGCTCTTTCAATGGTCATGTTGAAATCGCTTTCACCGGAGCGCCTTATACCGAGGTTTACAGTGGTTCCTTCCAGGCCGCGGATCTTGTCGATTACATCAAAAAGAGGCTGGTTCGCGGTATCTACCCCGTTTATAGCGATAATCAAATCATCCTTTTTTAAACCTGCTTTCTCGGCGGGAGAATCTGCAATTACATTTGTAATGACCGGATAAGGCGGCCGGATTTGAAGCTCGGCGCCTATACCCGTAAACTGATTTTCCAAAGAACTGGAGAATTGTTCCAGCATTTCCGGGCTGAGATATTCTGTGTACGGATCATTCAAGGAATCAATGATCCCTTTTATGGCTCCCCGGGTCAAGTCGTCAATATTAGTGGGGCTTATATAATTTTTATCTATATAATTCAGGATTTCCTGAATAGTCGACAATCCCTGGCCGGTGTCGCCGGCAGCCGGGGCCGGCAACGCAGGGAAAAGCGTCAGGAAAATCAAAAGGATTAAAGCAACTAGCTTTTTTGGCAAATCAATCACTCCGTTATTGTTCGTAATTCGCCTTCAAAGTCTGTTTTCCTTCTAAGCGGTTCGTGATTTGTTTCGACACTGGTGATAAAAAGGATTTTTAAAGGCCTGCGGTGAAATACTTATTTATAAATTCCGGTTTATTAAAGCTTTGCCTCTGGGGATTCGAAATCATTAGCGGGGTGTTGAATTTTTGAACTCCGGTTTATTTTTAATTATTGACGGGAACAGCCTGGCTCACAGGGCTTTCCATGCCCTGCCGCTGCTTACTACCAGCCAGGGAATTTTTACAAACGCAGTCTATGGATTTGCCAACATGCTTCTTCGAATCCTCTCCGACCGCAAGCCGCAGTTTGTCGCGGTGTGTTTTGACAAGGGCAAGATTACCTTCAGGCACAGCGACTACGGGGAATATAAGGCTAAACGGAAGCCTACCGCCGAGGAGCTTCGCCCGCAATTTCCGATAATCAAGGAATTTTTACAGGCAATGTGTATCAGGATCTCTGAATATGACAATTATGAGGCCGACGACTTAATCGGTACGCTGGCGGTCCTTTCGGAAAAGGCCGGCATGAACAATCTAATCTTAACAGGCGACCAGGATGCGCTTCAGCTCGTTTCGCCGGTGACCAGGGTTTTGCTTACTAAAAAAGGAATTACGGAACTTGAAGAATATACCGGGGAAAAGGTCCGGGAGCGTTACGGAGTGCTTCCGGCCATCTTTGCCGATCTTAAAGGCTTAACCGGCGACCAATCGGACAATATACCCGGCGTGCCGGGAATAGGGCCGAAAACGGCTTCCGGTCTTTTGCAGAAATACGGAACTCTTGAGAACATACTCGGCCATCTGGCTGAACTTCCCGAAAAGCAAAGGGATAAGATTGAGCCTTTCGCCTCACAGGCTGTTTTATCAAAACAACTGGCTGTGCTGGTTAAGAATGTGCCTTTACAGGAAGAAATCAGTGATTACACATGGCCGGGGGCAGATTACAACAAGCTGATCGAATTTTGCGGCAAATACGAGTTTAAGAGCCTGATCCGCTCGCTTACAAAGACGGACAAAAAGTCTAAAAACAAAAAACAGTCAAGGGATACGGACAGCCTGTTCAAAGAAGCGGAGTACGCCAAAACCGCCAGTGAGGATTTATATCCGGTTGAAAGACTGGAAGATTTGGAATCGCTGGTTGAAGAAGTGCGGCAGGCCGGACGCGCCGTTTTGGCCGTTAGCGGCAGTTTTGACAGTGGGGCTGAAAGGGCGGCGCTTGCTTTTCCGGCCGCCGGGGAAGATCGGGAAGGCGCGCCGGAAATTCAGGCTGCCGTGCTTTCTCTAACCGGACAGGGCCTGAAAGCTTTAAGTGCAATTTGTACAGACAGCGGTATAGAATTAATCGCCCACGACGGCAAAAAGCTGATCCGTATTCTAAAGGCCAATGGGATACGGGTTGACAACCTGTCCTTTGACACGATGATCGCCGCCTATATTTTAAACCCCGGACTGTCCGGCTACCGGCTCAGGGAACTTGCTCTGGAACACCTGAAAGAGATTATACCAGGTAATGAGGACAGTTCCATGCTCACCTGCGCCCGGGCGGCATACCGGCTGGCCGGTATTCTGAAAGATAAACTGCGCCTGCAGGAAGAAGAAGAGCTTTTTTATAAGGTAGAAATGCCCCTTGTTCAAGTTCTAGCGGATATGGAATCCGACGGCGTGGCGGTTGATAAAGAACAATTGGCCGGCTTATCGGGTGAACTTGCTCTAAAAATAGAAGATCTCAGCCGGGAAATCTACTCTTTAGCCGGCTGCGAGTTTAATATAAATTCGACGAAGCAGCTTTCTCAGATTTTGTATGAAAAATTGCAGCTGCCCGTGATCAGGCGCACAAAAACGGGATTCTCCACAGATGCGGGGGTTTTGGAAGAACTTGCGGATTCCCACCCGATTGTGAATAAGATACTTGACCACCGGATGTTGGCCAAACTGAAATCCACTTATGTGGACGGGCTGGTTTCCCTGATTAATCCGGGGACAGGCAGGCTGCATACTACTTTTCACCAGGCCGTGACCACCACCGGACGCCTGAGCAGTTCGGACCCGAATTTACAGAATATACCTGCCCGTGTGGAAGAAGGAAGGAAAATAAGACGGGTATTTATTCCCCGTCAAAAAGGGAACCTGATTCTTACCGCCGACTATTCCCAGATTGAGCTTCGTTTACTTGCTCATCTGAGCAATGACAAAAATCTCAAGGAATCCTTTTTGAAGGGTGAGGATATCCATACCAGGACAGCTGCGGAAGTGTTCAACATTCGGGTTGTGGAGGTCACCGACCAGATGCGCAGCCGGGCAAAGGCCATCAACTTCGGAATCATCTATGGAATCAGCGATTATGGCCTGGCCAGGAACACGAACATCTCGCGCCAGGAAGCCAAACAGTACATTAAAAGTTATTTCGAACGCTATTCGGGTGTTCAGGATTATATAAGGCGCACTGTTGAAGAGGCGCGCAGCAAAGGGTACGCATCTACAATTATGAACCGGCGGCGCTACCTGCCCGACCTTTTCAGCTCAAACAAGACAGTGCGGAATTTCGGCGAACGAACCGCGGTGAACACGCCAATCCAGGGAAGCGCGGCGGATTTGATCAAACTGGCGATGATCCGCATTCACCAGGAACTGAAAAAACGGCGGCTTCAAACCAAAATGATTCTCCAGGTTCATGACGAACTTATCTTTGATGTTCCGATTGAGGAGATGAAGGAAGTCCGGGAGCTTGTCAGGGACTGCATGGAAAACAGCCTTGTTCTTGATGTTCCCCTGCTTGTTGATTTGAAAGCCGGTCCCAACTGGTACGAAGTAAGGGAAATATAGGTTCTTAAAGGAGGGCGCTATGCCTGAACTGCCAGAAGTAGAAACCATTAAACGAACCCTCGAAGCCAGGATCAAGGGATTGTCGGTGGTTTCCGCAGAAATATTTCTTCCCAAGCTGATCAGGATGCCCGGTGTGGAGGAATTTAAAGCGCTTTTAACAGGGCGGAAATTTTTATCGCTGGAGCGAAGGGGCAAGTACCTTTTGCTGCGTCTTTCTCATGGTTTGGTCATGGTAATCCATCTGCGGATGACCGGGAGGCTGGTTTACCTTCCCGCCTCTGCAGATATGGCTCCGCATACACATTTAATAATTAACCTTGACGACGGCTGCCAGATGCGTTATTCAGACATCAGGCGCTTTGGAACTGTTTCTTTGGTCCCCGCCTCCGAACTGGACAAACTCTCCGGGTTACGCAGTCTGGGTAAGGAGCCGTTTGATCGTGAATTTACACGCGGTTACCTTCTTAAACAGCTGCATAGCCACCGGGTCATTTTAAAAACTCTCCTCCTGGACCAAAGCTTTATCGCGGGGCTGGGCAATATTTATGCAGACGAAGTGTTGTTCCGGGCCAGGATCCATCCCCAGCAGAGGTCCAACATGCTTACGCAGCGTCAATCAGCGAGGCTCTTTCACGCTATCCGGGAAGTGCTTACCGAAGGGATTGAGAACCGCGGGACCACCCTGCGGGATTACGTTGACGGGGAAGGCATGGCCGGCAATTACCAGAACCTGCTCAAAGTGCATAACCGTGAAAACCAGCCGTGCTCGGTATGTTCAACGAACATTGTCAGACTGCGGATAAGCGGGCGAAGCACTTACTTCTGCCCTTACTGCCAGAGGATGTAGGGATATACAGGTAGTTTTTAAATTTGGGGTGGTGTGCTTTTGCCAAGGCGGATCCTTTTTGCGCTGATTTTATTATTGATAATTTTCAATCTGAATCACATCGGACGTTTTTTTTACCCGTTTTCCTATCACGACTTAATTATACAGAACGCAAAGAAATATAATCTTGATGCCTGCTTTCTGGCGGCTGTAATTAAGACAGAAAGCAATTTTAATACGCGCGCCCTTTCCGATCAGGGCGCCGTGGGGTTAATGCAGATAATGCCTGAAACGGGAAAATGGGCTGCCGGTCAAATAGGTATTCGAGGATATTCCGCCGATAAGCTTTACGACCCTGAAACCAATATTTTGATCGGATCGTGGTATTTGGCCAGTTTAAACGGAGAGTTTGGCGGCAATACGATCCTTGTTCTGGCTGCCTATAACGGCGGCAGCGGGAATGTTAAGAAATGGTTACGGAACGAGAAGCTGTCCGGCGCCGAGAAGGACATTGCTCTGCTGCCCTACCCGGAAACAAGGCATTTCGTCAGCAAGGTGATCAGAAACCAGAAGATTTACAACCTTCTTTACGGTGATCAGGAGAAACCTGACGGCGGAGAACATTCTTCTGCTTAAGTTTACTTTATTAAGGAAAAGCTATGGATAAATTCTTTAATCTGATATTATTTAATTATACGAGAGGGGATATAAGTGGCAGGACAACAGACAGTATTGCTAAAAGTATCGGGCATGAGCTGTATGCGCTGCAGGGCTGCGGTTCAGGACGCCCTGACGGGTATTGCCGGGGTTAAATCGGCGGAAGTAAATCTTGATCAGGGCAAAGCAACGGTTACTTATGATCCGGAAGTCGCTACGGCGGATAAAATGCGCGAGGCAATTAAAAAATCAGGTTTTGAAGTAGTTTAGCTCTTAGAAAAAACTCCCTGTCAGGGAGTTCAAGGTGTAAAATGTAATTTCACAGTATTTTTTAAAATTCTAATTACCCGGCATTTTGGGCAGGTTGCTCATGTCTGTTACCTTTACGTCTTGAGGAAGCGTAAACAGTTCGGACGGCTGTTTTCCGACCTTGATGTTGGTATAGTCAATTACCGTCTTGTTTCCGCTTCCATCCGACGACTCTACTCTGACGGGTATTCCATATTGACCGTGAACCCACATTTTTGATTCTACCTTTGTTTGCGGTGTTGTTATGGAGATGACCCGGCAGGTTACTCCGTTGCATACTTCGGTTCCGAGTTCTCTAATACTTGCCGTGTTCATATTTTTTATATAGTCCAAAGGGGTTTCCACTTCTTCGCTGTTGCCGGATGAGAATTTCATAGCCGTATTTTGTGCCGGGTAGTAAGAATAAAAAGTTTTGCCGTCCATAATGTTTATAACCTCGACGCCGTTTTGTTTAACTTCTGACCTGAGTTTGTTCTGCATTATAAAAACCCGGCCGCTCATTTTCAGATTCCCGGAGGTCAGCAGATAGTCGTAGGACATGCCCTCCAACTTTTGGCCCTTGGCGAAAAGATCTGCGGATGATTCCGCTTTTTTCTGCCCGGCGCCTTTTTCTGTATCCTGCGCCGGAGTGGCGGTTTCTTTTTTGTTCCCTGAGCAGCCGGCCAGTCCGAAACAGACCAAAATAAACGCCATGATTAAGATAAGCCCAAATGTTTTTCTGATTTTAAACACCTCCTTTCCATTCCGCGAGTCCTTATTTTTCCGTCCGCCATAAATTAACTTGAATTTTATACCCGGGTATTTACAACGGTCAAGCAATGACAATAATGGCGAGGTGATAAAAAAACAGGTTTAAAAAAGACATCCGCGAAAGATTGTTTAGCGTTTTCCAAACAAGACGCTTTTTAAAACGGCCGGGATATTTTTTTAACAAAAGCTTGACATATGTAAAAAAAAGTGATTAAAAAATTTTACCTTTATTATCTTCAACTACTTTATTAGCATAAGCCGCACACTCGTCATCGTCGGTTTTAAAGATTACCGGGTCACCTTCCGGAGCTATTTCCGGGCCGTTAAAAAACAAAATAATAATACAAGAAGGAGACCCGGGGTAAAATTGAAGGCTTGCAACGTTATAATTCTTTACTTCAACCAGTTCTCTTAATCTTTCCAGATCGGACATTTCGGACCCCTTTTCTTTTTGTTTTTTGCTGCGTGATATTAATATACTGTAAAAAATGACGATCTTCAATCTTTGGCGCCGGATAAGTTTTTGGCAGGTTTTGTAAACACCAGGAATCCGGTTTTCAAACCGGGCTGCCAGCATGAAGGAGTTGTTGGATGGCATATATTTGCAATAACTGCCATATTGGAAAGTGCAAACCAAACTGCGCTTTCAGAAGGGAGTTTTTGCTTCTTTAACGAATAGTCATATTGGGCCTCCTCTACGGAATTGTGTCGTTTAAGGAGGGGGTGCTGATGGGCGAGGAAAAACATACCTGCCGCGCAAACCATTATTATATAAATGTTGCTGAAGGTCTGCATTATAAGGAAGAGATAATATTTTTGATAAGGGGGAATGGGCATTGAAACTTACATTTGAAGAAATAGTGGATATCAATGCTTTTGGCAGGGAAAATACAAGGAAGCTGAACGAATTTCTGCCGCTTGCCGCAAGCGAAAAGGTCAGACCTGCCGCTGATGACAGGCATAAAGTTTTACTTGTCGTTATTGATCTGCAGGTTGACTTTATGGATGATGGCGCTCTGCCCGTTCCGGGGGCTTATGAGGATGTAAAAAGGCTGACCCGCTGGATGTATCACAATCTATCCGGGATTACCAAAATAGCCGTCTCTTTGGATACGCATGTCCCTCACCAAATTTTTCATCCCTGCTGGTGGGTTGATGAAAAGGGTATAAATCCCCCGCCCTATACGGTAATTACACTTGAAGATCTGGACAAAGGCAGGTGGAAGGCTGTCTTTAACCCGCTTGAATCCAGGGAATATCTGATTGGCTTAAAGGAATACGGGAGGCTGGATCTTGTTATCTGGCCCTACCACTGCATTCAGGGCACCAAAGGGGCTGCTTTAGAGGCGCAGTTTGCCAACATGCTGTATGCCCACGAGGCGGCAAGGAAGTCGGTTCCGATTCATCTGGTTAAAGGGACTGATCCTTTAAGTGAAATGTATGGCATTATCAAGCCGGAATTTGACCGGAACAACTTTGTTAATCTTTCCTTCCTGGGTATTTTTGAGGAGTATGACCAGATTGTCATTGCTGGCCAGGCAAAAACACACTGTGTGTTAAGGTCTGTCCAGCAGTTTTTTGAACATTACCAGAACCGCCGGGACGTGCTTAAAAAATTTTATATACTGGAAGACTGCATGAGTCCCATTCCCGGTTTTGAGGCAGATAAGGAGTTTGCCAGATTCGAGGCGGACTATAAAGTTAAAATTGTAAAATCAACAGAGTTCGGGCTTTAGTTCAGGTTATTTTTAGCAATATCCCAGTCCTGGAGTGTGTCTGACTTTTTCTTGTTTTATTCCTCCGTGCAGCTATAGCCAACTTTGCTGTAATTGCGTCCTAAATAAACCAGGTCTGCCAGGTTGATTTGCCCGTCAGTGCTTGGATCGGCGCCGGCATTGTACCTATCGGCGCCAGAAATACTATTATAAACGTTCCTTAAGATGATCAGGTTGTCTATATCTACGGTGTTATCATGTATAACATCCCCTGTAAGCAGGACCACTTCGTAATAATTCCACCCGTTCTCTTCAGATTAACCGCCGTCGTCAGATTGTACGACTGAGTCGCCATAATCAAGACTGCTTCCTTCGAAACTTCTTTCCCATTCAATATTTCCAAACATATCAGTTTAATAAGGAGTACATCGTCTTCCGTTTCGTCCGAGTATGCAGTTCCGGTCAGAATGTAGCCGTTGTCAGCAGTGAGCTGTACGCAGTTGGCGCCGTGCCAGCCTTCAATATACCCGCCATCGGGGGCCAGGCCAAACTGTAAAGGTATGGATAGTTAGCAAGTTAGAATCTGTTGACAAGTCCAGCAGGAAAAAACCGGAGCGTATTTAAATTAATATTATAGTTGAAAAACTTACAACCGAAGGATGTGCGATATGCCCAGGAAAGTAAAAAAGGATTATGTTTTAACAACCTCTGGTTATGAATATGATAAAGAGCTCGCCAGGGTATCCATAAAAGTAGTGCCCGCTCTTCAGGCTCTCATCAACAACCAGCACGATTTACTCAAGGTATTACTGCCGAATTTTCCGGAAATGAAGATTTTCTTAAAAAATCATCTGGCCGAACTGTCCGTGGTGGAAGAAACAATTGCTTCCGCTCACGCCAAATACAATTTAAAAAAAGAAGAGGCGAAAATTCTTAGACGAAAAAGGGAGAGCGAGAATGCAAATCAGGATACTGCTTCTTTGGAAGATGACGAACATATAAAAGATGATGGTCAGTTGCTGGATGAACAAGCAAGAAAAATAAGTCCCGGGCTTCCTTCCGCAAGATTTGACACCGTAATGAGAAATCCAACTAAGAATGAAATTCTTGATGTCAGACGGATAGCAATAGGAGCTTCAATAAAGGCATTAACTAATGTTCTCAGCCGGGAGCTTACTGACGATGAAATATTGGCTATTGAAAAGCAGGTGGATTCTTACCTTTAGGCTTTGATGCGGAAAATAAATACCAGGGCTCGAAAGCCCTGGCTTAAAAAAGCCATCAATGTTGTGAAGCTTCGTTTAAACTTTTTCCGGCGCGGGCCGGAAGCGCAAAGACATAGCTGTTGTTGCGGGCCAGTTCAAAAGGATAGTTTTGGAACCTGGCTGGCCATGCCTGCTTTAACTCTGCTGGTATAGTTATTGGCATAAAGTTCGTTTCAGCATAAAATAAAAAGCCCCGGAGGGCTGGAAAAATCTGGCGTGCCTGGAGGGACTTGAACCCCCAACCTTCTGATCCGTAGTCAGATGCTCTATCCATTGAGCCACAGGCACATATTTTACTATAAACTTATTTTACAAAAATTCACTAAGTGAGTCAAGCAATATAAAAAGCGATTCCTTTTTCTTTTTAATGAAGAACTTTTAAATATTTTTACCAATGTGATAAAATATTGGACAATCGGACAGGCGCAATTTTAATACAAATTCCGGAATGGAGATAAATGGATAAATTGTACGTCGATATAGCTTGTTCTTATGTCCCTAAAGAAATAATACATCATATGGGATATACCCCGAGGCGGCTTCTTTCTCCGGAGCCCAGGGAAACCGGGTTACTGCCGCGTAACTACTGTTCGTATGCACGGGCCTGCGTTTACACGACCGGGTCAGTCCCCGTTGTTTTTACAACCTGCTGCGACGCTATGCGGCGCTGCTATGATATACGCAGGTCAAGGGGTGAAGCTGTTTTTCTTCTGGATCTTCCCCGGCAGATCAGCGAAGCTCACGTTCAATATTATGGCAGTGAATTGCGCAGATTCGCCAAATGGCTGGCAGATTTATCAGACAGGGCCTTTTTCAAGAAAATATCTTCTGGTCAGCCTTTGTTAAAGACCCAAAAGGAGGTTGCGCCGGCGCACAAAAAGCCGATTATTCTTTCCGGCGCCGTTTTGCCTGACGAAGGTATTCTGCAGTTGATCGATAAATATGAAGCCGCGGCTATAAAGGTTGACTTTTGTACGGAGCAACGAAGTAATGCTGAAGTGAAATATTCAGAAAAAGAAGATAAGTTTCTGTCTCTTGCCAGGGCTTATCTCAGCAAACCTCCCTGCCCAAGAATGACAGGCCGCCGCTTTCCATATATCAGGGAACTTGCAGTACAGACGGGGGCCAGGGGAGTGATCTTGTACACGATAAAATTTTGCGATCATGGCCTGTATGAGATACCCTTGTGGCGACACCTTTGTTTCAGTTTAAACATACCCTTTCTGCACCTTGAGGGGGAATACAGAAGCGGGATGCCCGCTCAGTTTCATACCCGCATACAGGCTTTCTTGGAGACGATCTAACATTGTGAATCCAAAAGAATATAAAAAATACATAGAAAAAAGTTCTCCTGCAAAAATATATAAGCTTCTTTCGTCCCCCTATTCATATTTTATCCTTGAACTGCTGATCATGTTATGGCTGCCGGGGAAATTTAAAAAGAGCAACAAATCTTTTTATCGCAACGGTTTAATGCTGCTCAGACAGGCTTGCCATACGACCAGGCCGGTAGTTTGGACAAATGTTTATACACCGTCAGAACTAATCTGGTCCATGGGGGGTGTTCCCTTTATGCCGGAGGTTGCTGCCGCTATTGCCGCCAATCTAGGCTGGGGGACTGATTTCTTAAAGGCAGCGGAAGGAGCCTGGTACTCGGCGGATCTTTGCAGTTTTCACCGCTGTGCTCTCGGCATGGCTGTAAACCAGGTGCTTCCCCGACCCGATTTAATAATAGCGACCAGCCATTTATGTGACGGAGCGGTAAAATTTCTGGAAATGTCTAGCAGGATGTTCAACTGTCCTTATTTCCTGGTTCATATCCCATATAATAACGATCAGCAGTCAACAGCCTGGCTGGCCGGCGAGCTGTCTTCGCTGGCCAAAGAACTGAATTATCTTTTGCCTTCCAGCGCCAGGGATATTTCGCTTGTCGCAGCGCGTGTAAACGCCGCTCGGGAACAAATGGTTGCTGTAAATGAGCTCAGGAAAAATAACCCGTCTCCCTGGCAAGGTGATGAATCGCTTACAAGAATAGTTATTTTTTTCAATATGCTCGGTACGCCGGATGCGGTAAAGTATTACTATTTATTAAGAAAGGATTTATCCGAAAGGGTAAAAAAGAGATGCCCGGCGTCGCCTGTACAGAAAAAACGTCTCCTGTGGCTTCATTTCAAGCCCTTTTATTCAAATCCGCTGCTGAAAAAAATAGAGCAGGATTTGGGAAATGTGATTGCCTTTGAAGAAGTCAGCGCGGTTACCTGGGGTAAATTATCGCCTGAGGATTGGTGGGGAAGCGTTGCCGCCAAAATCCTGTCTAATCCTTTTTGGGGTCCCGGAGAAAAACGCGTTGAACTGGTTTTAAAGTTAGCCCGTGAATACAGCTGCGACGGTGTTATTCATTTTTCACACTGGGGCTGCCGTCAGAGCACGGGAATGGTTGGCGTTCTACGGGATGCATTGAACCAGGAGGGAATCCCTTTCTTAAATCTGGAAGGCGACTGTATTGATTCCCGCAATTTTATGGAGGGCCAAAGCATGACCAGGGTGGAAAGTTTTTTGGAAATGCTGGATTAAGGATCAGTTGGTTGTAAACTCCTAATGATGGAAAAAGCTTAAACAAAAGCCTTTAAGTTCTGATAATCGAATGTGTGCTGGAGATAATAGAACATTATTACGAAACCAAGGAGGAAAACAGCATGCAATTCGGCGATCAGAGAAAAGTTGCGATAGTTGGGGCGGGTGCGGTGGGCGCCTGCAGCGCATATGTTATGATGATCAGCGGGCTGGTAAGTGAGCTGGTTCTTGTGGACATCAACAGGGATCGGGCTGAAGGTGAGGCAATGGACCTGGCTCACAGCGCTTCCTTTATTAAGCCAATCAAGATTTATGTAGGAGAATATGAGGATTGCCGTGATGCGGATATAATTGTATACAGCGCCGGCCTTTCGCAAAAACCGGGTGAAACAAGGCTCGACCTCGTTTCCAGCAATCTTGGAATATTAAAAAAAGTACTGCCGAAAATTATTGACAGGGATCAGAACTCCATACTGCTGATGGTCACCAATCCCGTTGATATTCTGACCTTTGCAGCTATCAAGCTGATGGAGTTGTCTCCGGAGAGGGTCATTGGTTCGGGGACTGTACTAGACAGTTCCCGTTTTCGCTACCTGATCAGCGAGCACTGCAAGGTCGAGGCCAGAAATATACACGCCTATGTAATAGGGGAGCATGGTGATACGGAAGTGCCTGTCTGGAGCCTGGCCAATATTGCAGGTTTTTCCGTTGAAGACTTTTGCTGCCGCTGTGGCTATCCTTCTATGGATATTGAACTTATTACCAGCAAGGTACGCCGTGCGGCGTACGAGGTTATTGCGCGCAAGGGGGCGACCTTTTATGCGGTCGGATTGGCTATCCGGCGCATCTGCCAGAGTATTCTAAGGGACGAAAACACAATTTTAACTGTTTCCGGCCTTCTGGAAGGCCAGTATGGCATAAAAGATGTTTGTTTAAGTCTTCCTTCAATTGTTAACCGGAGCGGAAGGGCAAGGGTCCTTGATCTGCCCATTGCAAAAAACGAAGAAGAGGCTTTGCGCCACTCAGCCGAAATTATTAAATCAATTCAGCAGCAGGTTGATTTAAGTCCCCTGGGACCGGGCGAATCCTATTCCCGTACAATGCCTAAGAACATTGATTTTCCCCAGGTTCCCGGCTTCCATTAAACTTTGTTGAAAAACTGCTAAACATTATCTTTGCCTTGCCAACCGTTATGTTATTTTATATAATAATTATTATTGATGATTAATAAATTGCGCCTGTAGCTCAGGGGATAGAGCGCCGGCCTCCGGAGCCGGGTGCGTAGGTTCGATTCCTACCAGGCGCACCAAAATGTAATACCAAGTCCTTGCAGGGCTTTTTTGTTTTTTGAGGTGTTTTTTAAATAACTTAAAAAGTTAAATTATTTTGTTCTTAAAATATGGTATAATAATCTAAATATTTATACGTTTAACTTGCCTGGTAAGGCAAGTACAATAATATAAATAGGGGGTTATAAAATGGGCAAAGTTGCTGTTGGTGCGGATAATTTTCTTTACCCGATGCCTATGGTCCTTGTCGGAGCAAATGTTGGCGGCAAACCAAATTTCCTGGCAGTTGCTTTTTTCAGCGCTATTCAGATGAAGCCGCCAGTTTTGGCGGTTTCCCTGAATAAAATCCGTTACACAAACGATGGGATCAAAGAAAATAAAACTTTCAGCGTCAATATTCCCTCTGTTGAGCTTATGGAGGCGGTAGATTATTGTGGAATAAATTCGGGGAAGAAAGTGGATAAGTCCGGTATCTTTGAAACGTTTTACGGGAAGCTTGAAACGGCGCCGATGATAAAAAACTGCCCTGTTTGTATGGAATGCAGGCTTATAGAAACGGCGGACATAGTAACTGATAACATAGTCTTCGTCGGGGACGTTGTGGAAACCTACACGGATGATCAATACCTAACCGGTGGCGTACTGGATTTAATTAAAACCAACCCCTTTCTTTTCTCCGTCAGAGACAAAAAATACATCAGTATTGGGGAAAGAATCGGCGGCGCATGGGAAGCCGGAAAGAATTACAAGTAATCCTGCAGCTGATGTATAATCATTAAAGCGGCATTAGCCGTATTTTTAAAAGCTTTTTAAAAGCTCTTTAAAAGGGCTTTTATTTTCGGTAAAGTCTGAAAAGAGTTAAAGGAAAAAGGGCTTGGTTGTAGAACATCTTCTTTAGTTAAGTGTAAATAGCTAATTAAATGAACCGGCAGTTTAAGAAAATCATTCTACGAAACTTATTATCTTAGAGGAAGAATAAGCATTCAATGCTTAGGGGGGTGAAGTATGAGTACAGCTACATTAAGCGCAGTTGTTATGGGAATGCCGGCCAATATTCAGGTTCCCAGCCTGCGCGAGAACGAAACCCGTCTTCATTTTGCAGCGCGGCTTTTTCCGGACGACTGGAGCAATTTTGTAGATAATCTAAAAAATGATTTTAACCTGACTGGTTATATAGTTACCAAAATAAAGGGATGTAATGTAAAAGATGTTGACCCGCAGGTAAAGCTTGAAATAGATCGCTGGGTAAAATTCCATTACCCAAGTCTTTTCAGGACCCTGCACGGGCTGTTCGAATTGCGGGAAGAATACGCCGGGAAGCCATCCAACGCAATAGATTTGATTCAGGTAATCGTCCCTTCCCTTGATGAAAGTGAACTGTCCGACATACCGGATCAAACCATGGCATTCAACACCGTTCCTTTAGAAAACGGCGCGCAGGAACTTGACCTGAATCAGATCAAACCGCTTGTTAAGGGGAAGTACCTCTGGTGTGTGAGCGAAGGTTCGCGCTTTTCAATTTTAACTGGAATGATCCTTAAAGAAATGATCATGGAAATGGAAGGTTACGCGCGTATTGTGCAATTCTTTGATGGCCGCACTTCTGTTTTATACCGTACTTCCGCTCTTTCAGAGATGCTGATGGAATTTGGAAGTATCCCTAAAGATCACGAAGAGATTTCAAAAAACCTCTCCTTTATGGGATTTTATAGCCGAGGGGAGAAATCATTTTCGTCTTTGTGCATGTTTGAAGAAGCTTTTGACAAAGGCTCAGGCGCAGGAAAAGCAAAATAACTGTTACGTAGAAAAGGTCCCAGGCTTGCAAAACATTCTTTATGGGAAATATACTGTAACTATTCAGGCTGTAGGCTGTAGGCTGTAGGCTGTAGGCTGCAGGAGGAAATTATGCGTGACCAAACGAAGCTCAGAGCGTTTGAAATGGCCGACGAAGTGGCGGTTTTGATCTATCGGGCAACCAGAGGGTTAGATCTATTGACTGACTTCCCAGATGCGAAGAGCG
>DFZT01000062.1:0-10708 GCA_002382755.1 Firmicutes bacterium UBA4049
ACGAAGTGGCGGTTTTGATCTATCGGGCAACCAGAGGGTTTCCCAAGGAGGAGATCTATGGACTGACTTCCCAGATGCGAAGAGCGGCGGTTTCGGTGCCGTCAAACATCGTTGAGGGATGTGCACGCGAGAGTCAGGCGGAATACCTTCGCTTTCTTGACAGGCTGTTAGGCTACAGCCTACAGCCTACAGCCTACAGCCTAAACAACCTGAGTAGTAACATAACTTTTGGCAAAAAATGAATTGGGAAGGACAGAAAAATTTGAGCGACCCCAGACCTATTGGCTTATTTGATTCGGGATTGGGAGGTCTTACTGTATCCCGGGAAATATTCAGCCTGATGCCGGCTGAATCAACCGTTTACTTCGGGGATACATTGCATGTGCCCTACGGATCTCGCAGCGCGCAGGAGTTAATTTATTTTGCTGATCAAATAATTGCTTTTCTGGTAAGTTGTAATGTAAAATACATTGTATTTGCCTGCAATACAAATTCTTCGCTTTCTCTTCAGATCATGAGGCAACGTTATTCAGTTCCAATGAAAGGCTTGATTAAACCTGGAGCGAAACAGGCTGTACGCTCTACCAAGAATAACCGGGTTGGAATCATTGCAACGGAAGCAACAGTGAACAGCCAGGCATATCAGCGTGCAATTAATTCATTAAATTCTTCTATTTCTGTTTTTGCACAGCCTGCCCCGCTTTTGGTGCCCCTGGTAGAAGCCGGAATGTCAAAAACCCAGAAGACATTTGACGCTGTGTGTGAATATGTAAGGCCGCTGGAATCGGCTCAAATAGATACTCTAATCCTTGGCTGTACTCATTATCCGTTTCTTCTTGCTCATTTCCGGAAGTGCCTTGGTCCGGAAATTGTTTTTGTTGATCCCGCTGCTGCAGCAGTTTTAGAATCAAAAGAAGAAATGAACAGTTTTAATCTATTAAAAGAATCGCCAAAAGACGATCCGCGTCATCGTTATTTTGTAAGCGGGGACCCGTCTGATTTTGCTTTTAAAGCTGAAAAACTGGGATGCGGCCGGATTAATGTTGAACGTGTCGTGCTGGATAAGACGGAAAATCCTTCTTGGGCTTGCAAAGGTGATGGCTGGCGCTGATGAACAGAGGCAAGATAGGGATTACAACAACAATACCAGTGGAAATAGTTTATGCCGCCGGATATGTTCCGGTTGATCTGAACAACCTGTTTATAAGTGATCCTGACGCATTAACGCTTGTAGAAGAGGCTGAAATAGCGGGATACCCTCGCAATACCTGCGCATGGATCAAAGGCATCTACAGTATTGTATTAGAACACAGGGATATAAGGTCTGTTATTGCAGTTACCCAGGGAGATTGCAGCAACACTCATGCTCTTATGGAAACTCTGCAATTGGAAGGAGTACAAATTATCCCTTTCGCATATCCTTTTGACCGCGACAGAGATCTTTTAAAACTGCAGATAGAAAAACTGATGTCCTTTTTTGGAGTAAACTATCAGCAGGTTGACCAGGCCCGCGAAAGACTCAACAAAATCAGGCGCAAGGTTTGGAAACTTGATCAACTTTCATTTTCCGGAAATGTGATCAGCGGCTGGAACAACCATTATTACCAGGTAAACTGCAGCGATTTTAAAGGCGATCCTGAAAATTTCGAAAGTGAACTGGATATTTTTTTGTCGGGTTTGGAGAAGGCAGTTTTACCAAAGCCCGGAATCAGGCTGGGTTATGCCGGTGTGCCGCCGATAATGGATGATTTGTACAGCTACGTGGAGGAAAAGGGCGCCAGGATTGTTTTTAACGAAACGCAGCGCCAGTTTACAATGCCGTTTGAAACACAAGATTTAGTTGAACAATATCGTTTATATACTTATCCGTACGGTATTTTTTATCGTTTGCAGGACATTCTGCAGCAGATCGAAAAACGTAAATTAGACGGTCTCATCCATTATGCCCAGGGCTTCTGTTTCCGGCAGATAGAAGACATGATCATCAGAAAGAAAATAGATATTCCAGTGCTTACATTGGAAGGGGACAAGCCCAACCATTTGGACGCGCGGACGCAAACGAGGATAGACGCCTTTTTGGAAATGATCAGCCGGTCTAAAGCAAATAATTAAGCGATAGCGTTTTAACATTGTGGTACTATATAATTGTGGTACTATATAATGGTGGAGAAAGCTGGCTTAAAGAATGGGCAAAAATAAAAAAATTCTTGTTGTATTTGGCACCAGGCCGGAAGCAATTAAAATGGCGCCGTTGATCAGAGAACTTGCCCGCTATCCTGAAGAGATCAACTGTCTTGTCGCCGTAACAGCCCAGCACCGGGAAATGCTTGATCAGGTTCTTGAACTTTTTGACATCCGGCCGGATTTTGATTTAAATATAATGAAATCAGGACAAAGCCTTTTTGAGATTACCTGCAGGGCACTTTCCGGCCTGCAGGGGATATTGAAGGAAGAACATCCGGATCTGACGCTTGTTCACGGAGATACGACAACTACTTTTGTTTCAGCGCTTGCGGCATATTATTTACAAATTCCGGTAGGGCATGTCGAAGCCGGTCTGCGTACGGGGGATAAATACGCCCCCTTTCCGGAAGAAATTAACAGACGGCTTACTGCGGGAATAGCCGACCTGCATTTTGCGCCGACCAGCCTGGCTAGGGACAACCTTTTAAAAGAAGGCGTCAGCAGAGAAAAAATCTTCGTTACCGGAAATACTGTAATTGACGCGCTTTTTTTAGCTTTAAAAGACAACTATAGTTTTAATAATCGCATTTTAAACGGCATAGACTATAAAAATCGCAGAATAATACTTGTGACCACTCACCGGCGTGAGAATTTTGGCGGGCCAATGAAATCGGTCTACAGAGCGCTTAATACAATTGTTGATTCTTACCCGGACGTTGAGGTTATCTTTCCGGTACACAGGAACCCGGTTGTTCGAAACGCCGTTGACGAATTGTTAAGCGGCCTAGATCGCGTGCACCTGGTTGACCCGCTTGAGTATGAACCATTTATTAACCTGATGAGCCGTAGTTATCTTGTGCTTACAGACTCGGGCGGCCTTCAGGAGGAGGCCCCGGCTCTAGGCAAACCAGTGCTGGTCTTAAGAGATGCTACGGAAAGGCCCGAGGCTGTATGGGCGGGAACGGTACGTGTAATCGGCACGCAATATGAAAAAGTTGTTTCCGAGGTCAGGCAGTTACTGGATGATCAACAGCATTACAAGAGGATGTCCGAAGCGGTAAATCCTTATGGGGATGGGAAGGCTTCAGAACGCATCCGCCAGGCTATACTTTACTATTATGGATATAACAAGAAGCCTTTCTCCGAGTACTGCGCCGGTAAAATTTTAAGGCAAAAAATTTAGGACTTCATGCAGGATTTGCGTGTTACCCGTAGAAAATAATATAACTGTGTAGGTATGTTTTATAGAATGAAAGATAAAAAACAATTTAAAGAAGGACAGGTTGCTTTAAACGACAAAAATAACGGCAAAACAGAGAAGAAAATTAATATTATGAGAATTTATGCGCTGGCTTCAACCCTGGGTTTTCAGGTTGCAGCCCCGATCGTGATTGGGATCTTGGGTGGGCAGTATCTTGACAGGAAGTTGGGCACAGAGCCGTGGCTGATGATTGTATGCCTGTTCCTGGGGCTGGCGGCAAGCATAACCGGATTGCTTAAGCTTGTACAGAATATATTCGGGGAGGGGAAATAGGAATGAGGGATCTGCCTTTTGAGCAGCTGGCAGGCAGTACTCTAAAGGTTTGCGCTTTTCTGCTTATTCCCTGTGGAATTCTTTTATCAGTAAATTACGCGCCAAATGTAGCCTGGGGTTTACTTATCGGGATCGGCACAGGTATGTGGAATACGCATTTTATGGCCAAAAGATCAAAGCTAATCAATTCCGGGGAAGAGTATTTTAAACTGAAACTGCAGAAAAATTTGCTGACGGGTGTTCTAATCCGTCTTTTAACTATTCTAGCAATGCTTTGTTTAGCTTATAGAATTTCGCCGGTAACGTTAATTGCCGCCAGCGCTGGTTTGATCGCAGTCTGGGGCATTTTTACTGTTATAGCAGCCGGAGCTATGACTAGACAAGCTAAAGAAGATGTTCAGATTTATAAGCATAACTAAACTAATCTAAGTAGTCAGGGGGAATTTTGTTATTCTAATAAACGCTGACTGCTTATATAGTTGCAAGGGATAGATAATTTTCAGGCAAAGGGGGTGATGATCGAGAATGTTGGAACATACTGAGCATGCTTTAAATTTCTGGGGATTTCAGCCCGCCGGGTCCTGGCATTGGGGAATGATTGGTAATATTCCAATTGATGTTAATCCGAAAACACTTATTGTAACATGGCTGACAATGATTCTGGTGGCCCTCTTTGCAGTTGTTGCAACGCGTAATTTATCTTTAAAAAAGCCGAATGGAATACAAACAATTTTTGAAATGTACTATGATTTTGTTGTCGGCCTGGTTAAGGAGCAAATTAGTGATCCTGTAAAAGCAACTGCTTTTATGAGTATCCCGCTGACGTTTTTTATTTTTATCCTGTTTTCCAATTTACTGGGGTTAATTCCCACGCTTACGTCGCCTACGGCTGATTTAAACACAACTGTGGCGTTCGCTCTAAGCACGTTTTTTATTTTTGAGTTTCTTGGTATCTATTATCAGAAGGGCAAGTTTTTTAAACATTTTTTGCAGCCGTTTATACCTTTCCTGCCCATCAACATTATGGAGGATCTGTCAAAACCAATCACTCTGTCTTTCCGTCTATACGGGAACATTTTTGCGGGTGAAATGCTGCTCATCGTAATATTGTCAATGATGCCGCCGGTTATTAATTTTTGTGGCGGTTTTATTCTTTCGGTAGTCTGGTTGGCTTACAGTATTTTTGTAGGCGGGATTCAGGCATTTATTTTTACTATCTTAAGTACGGTTTATGTGGCTCAAAAAGTCAGTGATTCGGGCCACTAAAAAATTTCAGGTCTTACAGAAAGGAGGGAGAGAGATGGAAGTAGGAGCAGGTGCTGCCATTGGAGCTGCCCTAGCAGTAGGATTAGGCGCATTAGGCGCAGGAATTGGTGACGGTCTGGCAACATTCGCAGCCGTGTCGGGTATTGCCCGTCAGCCGGAAGCGCAGGGCAAACTTATGACGACGATGTTTATCGGTATCGGTCTTGTTGAAGCTATTCCTATCATTGGTGTGGTTATTTCCTTCATGCTTTTTGGCAAAGTTGGCGCTTAAATATTTCTGAAACTAACAGGGAACGGCATAGCGGGGCACTAATATCCTGCTATTGCCTTCCGTTTGTTAGGAATGTTCCTCAAGAAAGCAAAGGGGGGAGAAATACTTGTTAGAGTTTAACGCTACCCTTTTAGTCCAGATAGTCAACTTCATAATTCTGCTTATATTCTTGAGACTGGTTGCCTATAAGCCCATAGCCGGATTGCTGAAGGCTCGTCAGGAGCTTATAGCTAATAATATAGCCACATCTGAAGAGCAAAGAAAGCAGGCTGAGGAACTGCATGAGCAGTACCTGGCGGAAATGCGGAAAGCCCGTGAAGAAGCGCAGGCTATTATTGCCCAGGCTACAAAAGTCAGCGAGGGCCAGGCCCAGGAAATCATCGCGGCAGCGAGGGAAGAGGCTAACAGGGTAAAGGACGGCGCTTTAAAGGAAATAGAGCGGGAAAAGGAGAAGGCCGTTCGCGAATTAAAAGATCAGGTTGCAGTGTTGTCTGTCATGGTAGCCGGGAAAATTATCGGAAAAACCATGACAGCCGATATACAGCATGATATGGTAGAACAGTTCATCAGGGAGGCAGGGGATCTGCCGTGCTAGAAGGAGCTGTTGGTTCCAGGTATGCCGGAGCTTTGTTTGAAATAGCGGAGCGGGACGGCATTATAGACAAGCTGGAACAGGAACTGGATAATATTAGGGATACAATTAAGGGTTCACGTGATTTGGAAAAAGTCATGTTTTACTCACAAGTTGATCCCAGTGAAAAAAAAGCTATTCTGAAAAACATCTTTAAAGACCAAATCTCCGATATAACATTTAATTTTTTATTTCTTTTAATAGATCGGCAGAGAGAGACCTTTTTGAATAGCATAGTATCAACTTTTAAAGGACTGGCCTACAAAGCCCGCAATGCGGAGCAGGTTCAGGTCACAAGCGCAGTTGAGCTGAACGAAAAAGAAAAGGCGGCGCTTGAAAAATCCCTTGAAAAGCTCACCGGGAAAAAAGTCCAGTCCAGCTATAGTGTGGATCCTCTTTTGATCGGCGGAGTGATGGTAAGAATAGGGGACAGAATAATAGACGGAAGCGTCCGCAATAAGTTATCCAGTTTAAGAGAGCACTTAAGACAAATCAGCTAAAAGGGATTGAGGTGAAAAGAGCAAATGAACTTGCGACCGGAAGAGATCAGTTCGATCATTCGGCAGCAGATAGAAAATTATGAAGCCAAGATTGAAATGCAGGATGTTGGCATGGTCATCCAGGTTGGTGACGGGATTGCCCGTGTTTACGGAATCGAGAACTGCATGTCGATGGAGTTAATCGAGTTCCCCGCACCCCAGGAGGGCGCCGAGCCGACGTTAGGAATGGCTTTAAACCTGGAAGAAGACAATGTCGGGTGCGTGCTTCTAGGCGCATATACTCACATTAAAGAAGGAGATATGGTTAAAAGGACCGGCAGAATTGCCTCCGTTCCAGTAGGAGACGCATTGATCGGACGTGTTGTTAACCCGTTGGGGCGTCCGCTGGACGGCAAGGGTCCCATAACCAGTGATAAATACCGGCCAATCGAACGTATTGCTCCTGGTGTTATGACCCGCCGGGGTGTTAACCAGCCTATTCAGACCGGACTAAAAGCCATTGACTCTATGATTCCTATCGGCCGCGGCCAGCGGGAATTAATCCTTGGCGACCGCCAGACTGGAAAAACAGCTATCTGTGTTGACACAATAATTAACCAGAAGGGCAAGGATGTTATTTGCATTTATATAGCAATCGGACAGAAAGCCTCCACCGTGGCAGGTGTAATCCAAACTTTAACCGACCATGGCGCGATGGATTTCACCATTGTGGTTTCAGCCACAGCGTCTGATCCCGCCCCTCTTCTTTATATTGCTCCATATTCAGGAGTTGCCATGGGCGAGGAGTTCCTGGAGGAAGGCCGCCATGTTCTGGTTGTTTACGATGATCTGTCCAAACAGGCGGTTGCCTACCGTGAACTTTCATTGCTGCTGCGCCGCCCGCCCGGCCGTGAAGCATACCCCGGCGACGTGTTTAATCTGCATTCACGCCTGCTGGAGAGAGCCTGCAAGTTAAACGACAGTTTAGGAGGCGGTTCCATTACAGCCCTGCCGATTATTGAAACACAGGCAGGCGACGTTTCAGCATATATTCCTACAAACGTGATTTCGATTACTGACGGCCAGATTTATCTTGAGCCCGACCTGTTTAACGCTGGTGTGCGGCCGGCAGTTAACGTAGGTCTGTCGGTATCAAGGGTAGGCGGATCCGCTCAGACAAAAGCTATGAAACAGGTTGCCGGACGTCTGCGTATTGAATTGGCCCAGTACCGTGAGCTGGCTGCATTCGCTCAGTTTGGTTCAGATCTGGACAAGGCCACCCAGGCCCGTCTGACCCGCGGCGAGCGGATGGTTGAACTGCTTAAACAAAACCAGTATGTGCCTATGCCGGTTGAAGAGCAGGTGATGGTTATATACGCAGGTATTAACGGCTATCTTGACGATCTTCCGATAGAAAAAGTACTGCCTTTCGAAGCCGGATTTTTAAAATTTGTCCGGTCCACAAAACCTGAAATTGGCGATGCAATTTCTAAGACGGGACAGTTAGGCGGCGACCTGGAAGGAAAGTTAAAGTCAAGCATCGAAGAGTTCAAAAAAACCTTTTAGCTAGTTAAATAACCAGCTTAAAAGGCCGAGGTGGTGAAATATATAGATGCCTAGCACGCGGGATTTACGGCGGCGGATAAAAAGTATCATGAGTACCCAGAAAATAACAAAGGCAATGAAAGCTGTATCCGCGGCCAAAATGCGCAAGGCACAGGATCAAGTCATAGCTGCCCGCCCTTATTCAAGGCGTATGAAAGAGGTTTTAGGCAGAATTTCCACTTACGCAAAGGGTGTCAAGCTTCCCTTGCTTGAAGAAAGGGAACCTAAAAATGTAGCTTTTATTTTGATTACAGCCGACAGAGGGCTTTGCGGAGGCTTCAACGGCAACCTGATCCGGAAAACAGCGGAACAGGTCCGCAGTTATCCAAATGTTAATTTGATCTGTGTGGGACGTAAAGGACGGGACTTTTTCCGGCGCCGGGGTTATAACATCGTTGGACAGTATCTAGGTTTGGGGGAAACTATCAGATTTACCCAGGCGCAGGAAATTGCCAGATTCGTGATGGAGAAGTATATTTCCGGCGAGTTTGACGTTGTCTATATGGTGTATAGTGAATTCATCAATGTCCTGGTTCAAAGACCCGTCGTTACCAGACTTTTACCTATTGAACCCCCTGAAGAAGTCTCAACAGGTATTGTTGACTATATATTTGAGCCCTCACCTGAAGGAGTGCTGGCGGATTTGCTGCCGCTTTATGTGGAAAATACTGTTTATTACGGCTTGCTGGAGTCTAAAGCCGGTGAGCAAAGCGCCCGCATGACGGCTATGGATGCGGCAACCAAGAATGCCGGAGAAGTGATTGACAGGCTTACCTTAGCCATGAACCGGGCACGTCAAACCGCAATAACCAAGGAAATAACAGAGATTGTCGGCGGGGCGGCTGCCCTTGAATAAAACTACGAGGAAAGGGGAGAGACCAAAAGGACATGAACGTTGGTGAAATAGCACAGGTTATTGGTGTAGTAGTTGATATACGTTTCCCTCCCGGCCAGGTGCCAACGATTTATAACGCTCTTAAAGTAGAGCGGGAGCAGGGGGAACTAATCCTTGAAGTAGCGCAGCACCTTGGCAATAACTGTGTCCGGACAGTGGCCATGACAAGTACCGATGGCTTGGTCCGGGGTATGAAAGTTATCGACACCGGCAAACCTATTACCGTGCCGGCAGGCCGTCCTGTTTTAGGCCNNCGTCCCGCTCCGACAGTTGCCGACCAGGTAACCAAGGCGGAACAATTGGAAACAGGCTTGAAGGTTGTCGACCTGTTAGTGCCGTTCTTGAAGGGCGGCAAAATCGGTTTGTTCGGCGGCGCCGGCGTCGGCAAGACGGTCGTCGTTATGGAGCTAATCAACAATATCGCCAAAGCGCACGGAGGCGTTTCGGTGTTTGCGGGCGTAGGCGAACGTACTCGTGAAGGAAACGACCTGTATAATGAAATGACGGAATCGGGAGTTCTGGATAAAATCACCATGGTGTTCGGACAGATGAACGAACCCCCGGGAGCGCGTTTAAGAGTTGGACTGACTGGTCTGTGTCTTGCTGAATACTTCCGTGATGAAGAGGGAACGGACACACTGTTATTTATTGATAACATTTTCCGTTTTACCCAGGCAGGCTCGGAGGTTTCCGCCCTGCTGGGCAGGATGCCTTCCGCAGTAGGATACCAGCCAACTCTGGCTACCGAGATGGGCGCCTTCCAAGAGCGTATTACATCGACCACAAAGGGTTCCGTTACATCGGTGCAGGCCATTTATGTGCCGGCCGACGACTTGACTGACCCTGCTCCGGCCACTACTTTTGCTCATTTGGATGCGACTATCGTGCTTTCACGTGCGATTGCTGAATTAGGACTGTATCCGGCTGTGGACCCGCTGGATTCCACATCCCGTATTCTTGATCCGCATATTGTCGGTGAGGAGCATTACGATGTTGCCCGCAGGCTGCAAAAGGTACTTCAACGTTACAAGGAACTTCAGGATATCATCGCAATCCTTGGAATGGAAGAATTAGCAGACGAGGATAAGCTTATTGTTGCAAGGGCCAGAAAACTTCAGCGTTATCTTTCTCAGCCCTTCAGCGTTGCGGAAGCTTTTACGGGTATGCCGGGTGTATTTGTGCCTGTTAAAGAAACTGTCAGAGGATTTAAAGAAATTCTCGACGGCAAGCACGATGATCTGCCTGAAGAGGCATTTTTCATGGTCGGCGTAATTGAAGATGCGGTTGCAAAAGGGAAGAAGCTGCTAGAAGGAAGTGCATAATATGGCTGGAAAAACACAACGCCTGGAAGTTGTCACTCCTGAACGCAAAGTATACAGTGAAGATGTTGATTTTGTAGTTGTACCAGGTTCAGAAGGAGAAATGGGCTTTCTGCCGGGGCACTCACCTTTAGCCAGCAGCTTGAAAATTGGGGTTCTCAGAGTTACCAGAGATGCCGGCGGTAAGCCTTTACGGATTGCCATTACCGGCGGATTTGTCGAGGTAATGGACAGCCGTGTGACCGTGCTTACCAGTGCTGCCGAACGGGAAGATGAGATTGACAAAAAACGCGCGGAGGCTGCCAAGCAAAGAGCCGAGCAGCGTCTTGCAGCCAGAACGCCGGAATTAGACGTGATGAGGGCTGAGCTGGCTTTGAAAAGAGCCCTGAACAGGCTAAAATTATTCGAATAAAACAGTTTAGAATAGCTTTAATTAAGAATAAGCCTTGATGCTGCACTCATCATGGCTTATTTTTTTATTTTGTAACTATTCAGGCTGTAGGCTGTAGACAATTAGGCTGTAG
>DFZT01000062.1:10728-12544 GCA_002382755.1 Firmicutes bacterium UBA4049
CATCGTTGAGGGATGTGCACGCGAGAGTCAGGCGGAATACCTTCGCTTTCTTGACAGGCTATAGCCTAAACAACCTGAGTAGTAACTTTATTTTTAACTTTTATTTGGAGTTTAATAATAACATAATATACATAATATGGTATAATAATATAATGCTTTTTTAAGGAGGTATGAGTATCCGAAGATTTTTAATTGGAATAATCTTGCTGATCATTGCTTTGTTTTTAGGGTTACCCTATTTTTCAAATATGTTTTCCCCTGTGCAAATCAAAAAACAGCAGACTTTAGTCAAGTTGTATATTCATGATCAAAATAAGATTGTCAATATTACTCTTGACGATTATGTAATGGGAGTAGTGGCTGCTGAGATGCCGGCAAGCTTCCCGCTGGAGACCTTAAAAGCGCAGGCTGTAGTAGCCAGGACATATATATTGAAACGTTTAAATTCAGGAGGGCTCCTTAACCCCCCCCATGCAGGCGCTGATATTTGCGATGATCATAGACACGGGCAGGCATGGATTTCCAAGGAGGAAATGAAAAAACGTTGGGGTTCTTTAAGCTATTATTATTACTACAATAAAATTGCTCAGGCTGTGAAGGATACCAGGGGGTTTGTTATTGTTTACAAGGGCAGCCTTATTGATCCGGTTTACCATTCTTCATGCGGCGGAAAAGGAACAGAGAGCGCTGAAGAAGTCTGGCGTTTTGGGGAACCGTACCTGGTTGGCGTATCGTGTCCCTATTGCTCTGATCCAAGGCCTGTGCAAAACTCATTTTTGTCCGTTACTAAAGTTAGTTCTCTTTTAAGTTTAAACTCAGGCGCCCTCCCGGCAACAGGTAAACTTGACGGAAGCACAAGATCAGCTGTCCCGTTAATGAAAGTTATAAGATACACTCATTCCGGCCGCCCCAAAGAAATAAAAATTGGAGATAATATATATTCAGCTGTAACGGTTCGCGACCTTCTAAACCTTCGTTCTGCGGATTTTACAATGGAGTTGGTAAATGGTGAGGTAGAAGTAACAACTCGCGGGTATGGTCATGCGGTAGGAATGTGTCAGTACGGAGCAAAAGGTTTTGCCGATCACGGATACAGCTTTGGCAAAATAATTAAGCGCTATTATAAAGGCGTTGACGTTGTCAAACTGCCGGAAAGATAGGAGAAGTCATTTTAATATGGATATTTCTAAACCTAATAGGGTATTTCCACGCTTCCAGCGCATATAATTTTTTAGTAGCTTTTTGCTGGGAAGGTGGGGGCGATGCAGGAGTATATCCAGAAAAGAGTGCTGGAAATCTGCGCTTATATACTTGAGACAAAGGCTACCGTACGCCAGGCGGCGTCTGCGTTTCAGTTCAGTAAGAGCACCGTCCATAAGGATATGACAGAACGGCTTTCTTCATTAGATAAGTCTCTTGCCCGCAGGGTACGGGTAATCCTTGAACATAACAAAGCCGAAAGGCATTTGCGGGGAGGGGAAGCCACCCGCAGAAAATATAAAGAATATAAAGAAACGGTTTAAGCTCTTTTATTAATCTGCAGCAATACATTAAAGCCGTATATTTGCCTCGCTCCGGGGCTATATTATGTTTAAATTCGTAACTATTCAGGCTGTTAGGCTGTTAGGCTGTAGGCTGTAGGCTGTAGGCTGTTAGGCTGTTAGGCTGTAGGAGGAAATTATGCGTGACCATACGAAGCTCAGAGCGTTTGAACTGGCCGACGAAGTGGCGGTTTTGATCTATCGGGCAACCAGAGGGTTTCCCAAGGAGGAGATCTATGGACTGACTTCCCAGATGCGAAGAGCGGCGGTTTCGG
>DFZT01000094.1 GCA_002382755.1 Firmicutes bacterium UBA4049
CAAGGGGACGGTTCTCCTGTGCTCAGGGGAGCAATTGAGCACAGGAGAACCGTCCCCTTGTGTGCTAAAGGCGGCTGTAATTTTTTTCTTCCAGAGTTTTAAGCTGGCTTTCGACACGCTTAATATCGTCCCAAATGGCATCGAGATGAGTAAATATTTTTTTATGTGTTTGGCGGTTGATGGCCCTTAAATCATTGACTGCGGCCTCAATGGCAGCCTGGCCCGCTTCCAGATTTGCCTGCCCTTGTCTTAACTCTTGCTGGCCCGCTTCCAGGGTATCAAGGCGGGTGTTAACCTGCTGCAATTCATGGCGGACAGGTTTTAACTCCTCCTGAATGACAGCACGGAGCATATTAACCAATTCATTGTTGTCGGACATGGTTGGAGTCATCCCTCTTTGCTGAAGATAAGATAATTATACACCGTGATGGAATATACCTGCAAGCAAGAAAAATTTTGCCGTACAAAGCGGGTGCCCTTTTTATTTTGCTTTAAGATTTCCTTGCCGCAGGGAAAATATTCGTTTAGAATAAAGTTAAAAGGGGGAGGTTGGATGATTTTAGGCCATGTGTTTGTTAAAGCAACCCTGGAAGGCGTTAACCGTCAAGAAGAAGTAGATCTGCTTGAGCAACCCTAAGCGCAATTCCTGAAGATTTAGCTCAAAGGTTAGGGGTGCCCAGGTTGAAGCCGAAAAGAACTCAGCTTGCTGATGGAAGAGAACTTGTTGTTGAAGCGGGCACTGTTCAAATTAAAATCAATGGCCGGGAAGCCCCAACCACAGTTTTAATTATAGGAAACGAGCCATTGCTTGGGGTAGAAACATTGGAAACACTTGGCTTAAAAGTAAATCCCCAAACAAGAACGCTTGAACCGACCAGAAGCTTTGTCTTAAGGATTTAAAAGCAAGCATGGGGACGTTCATTCAAATAGCATCTTGTTTTGCTCTAGCCTCACCTTCCGCCGTTGCCTCCGCCAGTGCAGAGAGCCTTTCCCGCAGCGCTTTTTCCTGCAGTTCGTAAATCCTGCGCTCCCTTTTGCTTCGCCAGAACATCTCCTCAACGGTCAGCGCTTTTCTGATGGCCGGGTTTTCCATGGCAATCGCATCCATTTCTTCTCCTTCCAGGTTGCTGAAGTAAACCAGCCAGGCTTCTAAGGGGTCCTTCGGCCGGCGGCCAAGACCCTTGATTTTCTCAATCTCCAGGATGTGAATTTCGATCAGGCCGGTGAAAATCTCCCCTGTCTCGTCGTCTTTGAGGTGAAAACACCGGTGGGGGCGGTTGTCTGGAAACCAGTTGAAGGCCAGGAGCACTATGTTGATGGTTTTTTTCAGCTTGCGAAAAAGGTCGCCGCTGGTCAATTGGCCGCAGTAGATCCGCCCCCAGTAATAAAGAACGCGCTGGTCGAGATTGGATTCGTTGGCTACCTGCACTTCAATGTTGATCAGAGTTCCGTCGGTTGTTCCGGCCAGAATGTCCAGCCGGGCGCCCCGGTCAATCAGATGTTCGGGGAAGGAACCGGATGTTTGGCAGCTTTCTTTTGCTTGAATTCCGCAAAGATATTTCTGTTAGCTGAAACTAAAGGGATCGGATTGCGTTTGAGAGACCATTATTTCCACTTCAAAGCCTTTTTGGCGGCAGCAGCCTTCCAGGTATTTTTGCAAAACCGGTATAATTATATTTTCCGTCCCGAAATGCCCTGCGTCAACAAAACTGAGCCCGTTAGAAAGCATATCCCTTGCGGTATGATAATCAATATCCGAAGTAACCATAACGTCAGCGCCGGTGTTTTTTGCCAAAGGCCACAATGAGGCTCCCGCCCCGCCGCACACCGCCACAGAATGGATCGTCCCGTCAAGATCCCCGCCGTAGCGGAGGCTGGTAATCCCCAGGGCACTTTTTGTTTTTTCAAGAAAGCTGCTCAGTTTTAAAGGCTGTGCGGTATAACCGTACCTCCCCGTGCCCATGGCGGGGCCTTCGTTGGCCAGCGGGTAGAGATCATAGGCTGCCTCTTCATAGGGGTGGGCGGCGCACATCGCTTTGATCACGTCTTTGACGCGTCCGGCCGGCAGAATTGTTTCCAGACGCACTTCTTCAACCTTTTCCAGTTCTCCGACTTTTCCGATAAAAGGGTCGCTGCCTTCCAGCGGCCGGAATGTCCCGGTCCCCTGCGCCTGAAAAGTACATTCGCTGTAGTTGCCGATCCAGCCGGCTCCGGCAAGCGAGACGGCCCGGCGCACCCCGTCCGCATGGGCCAAGGGCACAAAAACAACCAGTTTAAGATAATTTTCAGTATGGCCGGGACGCAGGACCTTTGTGCCGCTTAGGCCCAACCTTTTGGCCAGTTCATCGTTAACCCCGCCTTGCGCGTTGTCAAGATTGGTATGGGCTGAATAGATAACCAGCCCGGAACAAAGACATTTGGCCAGCAGGGCGCCGGCAGGCGCGCCGGTCAGGATTTGTTTGACGGGCTTAAAAAGCAGCGGGTGATGGCTGATAATCAGCTGAGCGCCTGCCCGGACCGCTTCGTCACAGGCCTTTTGATCAACATCAAGGCGGAGCAGGATGCGTTTCACCTTTAACCCGGGGTCCCCAATCTGCAGACCGGGGTTGTCCCACTCTTCGGCAAGTTTCAAAGGAGCAAAATCTTCGATCAGGTTAAAAATTTCAGCACAGCTTACGCTCATTTTTAGCCAGTACCTCCCTTATTCTGATCAGCTTTTTGTTTGTTTCCGAGGCTTTTTCTTTTGCCGCAGGGCTGGCGGCGCCGGAGAGTTTATCCGCCAGTTTCTGACAGTCCGTATATAATTTCCAAAAGTATTTGTCTGCCAGCGGGTTGTTTTTTTCTGCAAGGCGGGGCCCTATTTCAATAAGAAATTGGTCCTGTGCGCTTTCCCGTCCATGTTCGGCCAAGATCACGCAGTACAGCCTGCCTTTTTCTTCCACGAGAGTTTCGTCACTTATCCGCCAGCCGTTTTGAACAAGCCAGAGGCGTAAGTATCCTGCTCCGGTCATCGGCTGCAGAATAAGCCTTTGAACAGTTTTCAGCGCATCGGGTGAATCGGAGAGCATCTTTAAAATAGCGCCTCCCCCGATTCCCGCTATAACGACGACCTCCGCCTCATCCGGAGAAAGAACCTTCAAGCCGTCTCCAAGCCGAACTTGAATCTTACCGGTTAACTTATGAAAAGCGGCCAGGTTTTCAGCCTGCCGGTAGGGCAGTTGGTTGAGCTCGCCGGCAATTACAGACCGGCAGATCCCTGAATTAATCAGGTATACCGGAAGCTGCAAATGGTCTGTGCCTATGTCCGCAACAGTTGATCCATGCGGGATATAACCCGCTATGGCGTCTAAACGCCTGGAAAGGTTCATCTGCATTCTCCCGGAGTTATTTTGGTTTTGCGGCTGGGGACAATTGTCCTTTTGTTTTTAACATCAATGCAGCATAGCCCATAACCCTAAGCGCACCCTGTTGGCGATTTCTTCAGCGGTTATTGCCTCATGGCATGCTGTAACGCCGCCGGCAACAACTGCGTTAAGGAGTTCGTAGGAACTTCCCGCGGTATGACCGTCTATACCCAGCCCTTGCCGCCCAGAAAAGTCTTAAAGGATAGTTTTCCAGGGCCTTCAGTATTTTTAGAAACCGTCCTGCGCCGAGGTTGATGTAAAAAATGAGGCCGTCGCAGAGCATTGTGGTTGTGCCGCTAACCAGCGCCGCCTCCATAGTGCTGACCGGATTGTAAACAAACCAGGGGTGAAAATGCGCTTCGATCAAACCTGGGCAAAGATAACAGCCCCCGGCGTCAATCACCCGGGTATTTGACCCGACCATTTTTCTGCTCAACCCCACATAGGCGATCTTGCCGTTCCAAACAGCAACGTTTGCCGGGTATATTTCTCCGCTGAGCACATTTACCTCCGGGAATAAAAAATTAAACCTCCCAGGCGGAAGGCAAACTTAAAAACTTATCAGGGCAGAAAATACTTAAGCCTGCATTTGGCCTGATTACAGGAAGTCAGCCATCCGTTTAAAAGCAGTATATATGAGCTTTCCGGCGGCTGTCAAATAAATGGTTGATTTTTTGATTGTCGCCTTTATTAAAAGCGGTTCGCTGTCCCAACTGCACGTCTCAAATAGAGAAGAGCAGTCAAATTAAGGCCTCCGAACTCCAATAAATAAATAAAACCCCCCGGCATGATTGCCGGAGGCTTGTTTATTCGGATATGGTGGGCGATACTGGGATTGAACCAGTGACATCCTGCGTGTAAAGCAGGCGCTCTCCCGCTGAGCTAATCGCCCTTTTGGTGACCCCACCGGGATTCGAACCCGGGTTACCGCCGTGAAAGGGCGGTGTCTTAGACCGCTTGACCATGGGGCCATGTTATTGTTGGTGGGCCCACCAGGATTCGAACCTGGAACCTGCCGGTTATGAGCCGGTAGCTCTGCCGTTGAGCTATGGGCCCGGAAATGGCTCCCCGAGCAGGATTCGAACCTGCAACCCTCCGGTTAACAGCCGGATGCTCTACCGTTGAGCTATCGAGGAACAGCAAGATCAATTATATACAAAAATTTTCTCTTGGTCAATTAAATTTTAAAAACCTTGTGCGCCTTCACTTGTGTGCTTATTCAAAAAACATTTGCACAGCCTGGAAGTTGCGTTTGATTAAGTCCTTTCCCCGGATGTAGCTTCCGTACTCGGTGGAATGGCCCGGGAGCAGGAATTCAATATCAAGGGCGGATAACCTGTCTATACTTTTCGCAAGTTCCCGGTGATCCCCGCCCAATAGATCCGTTCTGCCGATGCTCCCGAAAAACAAAACGTCGCCTGTGAACAAAACCTTTTCATCCGGCCAGTAGAAGCATAATGACCCCGGTGAGTGGCCCGGCGAATGAAACACCTGCAGGGAAATTTTGCCCAGTTTCAGCTCGCCTTCAGCAAGCAGAATAACCGGCTTGATTTCATCAAGCAAGCTTCCGTAAAAGCTGCGCATTCTTTCTTTTGATTCCAGTAAAAATTCGTATTCCTTATGGGGAAAGGCAATAAAGGGGGGATTGTCTCCCTTGTTTTTTATGATGATATCTTTACACGCCGAGCAGTGATCGGAATGAAAATGAGTAATCAAAATCAGGCCGATTTCCTCCGCCTTAAAACCGTCGCCGGAGAGTGCCTCAAGCATCTGTTCGGCGCAGGTCTCGCTGTACTCGTTGAGGGTATTCCCGGGGTCAATCAATACATGTGGATGATCGCCTTCCAAAACACCGGAGAGAAGGTAGGTGTTGCAGTTGTTCCCTTTTCCCCGCCAGAAGTAGCAGTACAGGTTGCCTGAAATCCTCAGCGTTTTGTAATTTGTATATGCCATAAGCAGTCTAAGACGGCCTCCTTAGTTTTATTTCCCTTTTGTAGAATTATATTATAAAATGGGTAGGAAAGCCATAACGCCGACGATTAAAATGAGGTGATCCAAGTGGAAAAAATAAAAAGCGCCTGGGAAATCGCCATGGAAAGGGCCGCCGGCAGATCATCAGTCAAGCCGGAAGAACTGCGGAAGCAGAACGAGGAAAAAGGCCGTATAATCGGAAAGGCCCTTGCAGACAAATTTTTAATTGGTTGGGATAAAAAAAAGCTCAAAGCTGACCTGGAAAAATACGGGGAAGAAGAAAGGCCTTTTATTATTAAAGGGACCCGGACAGCTTTGATAGAATCCCTTGTGCTTGGCGATTACGAAAAGCTGGAAAATATTATTGAAGGGCTCAGCAGCCTTGCAGGAAGCAGTCGCCTCAGTGAAATAAAGGGCAGTTTGCTTCTTGTCTACGACAGCTACACACGTGTCTATAAAAAGAGTTCGGAAAAGTTTCAGGCTGAAGGCGGAAAAATACTGAACAGATACGGAATTTCAGGTGATGCGGTAAAAGCTATCAATCCAAGTGTTTTTAACGAAGAATTAAAAAAGATTAACCGGGACGACCTATTGCCTTTAGAAAAAGAGTATGAAAAATTAAAAAAGGATCTTTTAAATCTCAGCTAACCTTTTATTTTTCTATGATTTTCTTGAAATATCGTTTCAACGCGGTTCTTGTCTAAATTGAATTAATATTAAGATATGTCATTGACATATTAATATTAATTGAATACACTTAATTTATAAGTTTTCGAGGGAGGTAGTTAAAATGGCAAAAATGCCTAAGGAAGTAATGGATGCATTTGGCGACCCGTCATGTCCTAAAGTAATGGCCACAGTTGATGCTGTCGGCAACGTAAACAATACACCAATTGGGAGCACAACTGCCATTGACGATGAAACCCTTGCTTTTGCCGACCTTTACGGGGTTGCAACCAGGACGATGAAAAATTTGGACGCCACCAAAAAAGTAGCCGTGACAGCCTTTAAAGTACCCCTGGCGCCGCCTTTTATCGCTTTCCAGGTAAAAGGGACATTCCAGGGTTTTCAGGCCTCCGGCCCATTGTTCGATACCTTTGCCAAGCTTTTGAAAGAAGCGGTCGGATTGGACATCAAGGGTGTCGGAACAATAAAAGTTGATGAAGTTTTCAATTGTTCCCCGTTGGAACCGGGCAAGAAAATGGCATAATATATTAAGTGTCATAAAGTGTCAAGGGGACGGGGTTATTGACACAAAGCTTTGTGTCAATAACCCCGTCCCCTTGACGTTCCCTTGATATCGAGTCCAGGAATGCTTGTCAGATAAGGAAATATCCTTGCCTAAGGTGACCCCTTGTGCTATAATTTTTAAGGTCTTAAAGAAATAAAGAGGAGATTTTTTAGATGAAAAAAGACATCCATCCCCAGTATTACAAAGCAAAGATAACCTGCGTCTGCGGCGAAACATTCGAGACGGGGTCCGCCAAAAAGGAAGTACGGGTGGAAATATGCTCCAAATGCCATCCTTTTTACACCGGTTCACAGCGGGCTGTCGAAACCGGCGGACGGGCGGATCGCTTCCGTAAAAAATACGGCCTGAAATAATGTTTTGAAACAAGTAACAAAGGCCTGATAAGGGGTTTTAATTAATGGGCTCTGTTCAATACGGAGGCCAGGCTGTTATCGAGGGTGTAATGATGCGGGGGCCGGATTCGTGGGCTGTTGCTGTGCGGCGTCCCGATCAAAGTATCGCCCTGGATCTAAACTCTGCAAGTACAGTCACAAAAAAAACATCAATCCTCGGATGGCCTTTTGTGCGGGGCACAATTGTGCTTTTCGAGTCGCTGATGATCGGCTTAAAGGCCCTGAACTACTCTGCCGAACAGGCGACAGGCGAGGAAGAGGAAATAAAAGGCTGGGAGATGGGGCTGACTATGCTGGTTGCTTTCGCCCTGGCTATTTTCCTTTTTGTCGTTTTGCCCACCGGGATCACTCATTATCTGGTTTCCGGCGTCAAGAGCAATTTTTTTCAGAATCTGATCGAGGGCGCGTTACGTTTTTTGGTCTTTATCCTTTATGTATACGGTATTGGGCGGATGCCTGATATCCGCCGGGTTTTTCAATACCACGGCGCTGAACACAAGGTAATCAACACTTTTGAAGCCGGAGAGGAATTAACGGTTGATAATGTTTTAAAACATTCAACCTACCACCCCCGCTGCGGAACCAGTTTTTTGCTGATTGTCCTGGTTTTGAGCATCTTTTTATTTTCACTTCTTCCGGGGAAAATATTTCTATGGAGGGTTCTTTCCCGGGTTATCCTGCTGCCGGTATTGGCGGGACTTTCTTACGAACTGCTTAAATTCACGGCCGCATACCAGAATTTTTTTATTTGCCGTCTGTTTATCGGGCCGGGGCGCTGGCTGCAGGGACTAACCACAGGAGAGCCGGACAGGGATCAGGCTGAGGTGGCTATTTCAGCCCTGCAGGCGGTTTTACCAAAAGAAGGTGAAATTATTGTTCGATAAACTTGATGCTTTGGAAGAGCGTTACGACTCTTTAAATAAATTAATCGGCGATCCGGAGGTTATCGCCGATTACGAACAGTGGCAGCAGTATGTCAAGGCCCACTCGGAACTTAACGACCTGGTGACCGCGTACCGGGACTATAAAAAAGTCCTCCAGGAGATAGAGGGAACCAATGAGATGCTTGCGGGTGATGTTGAGGATGAGGATTTCAGGAAGCTGGCCGAGGCCGAGCTGAACCAACTGCAGGAAAAAAAGGATTTGTTGGAAAAAAGGCTGCGCGTTCTCCTGCTGCCCCGCGATCCGGACGATGAGAAAAATGTTGTCATGGAAATCAGGGCCGGCACGGGTGGCGAGGAAGCGGCGCTGTTTGCGGCGGATCTGTTCCGCATGTATATACGTTACGCCGAGCAGATGGGCTGGAAATGTGAAATAATGAGCACAAGCCCCACTGATCTCGGAGGAATTAAAGAAATTATTTTTCTGATCGAGGGGAAGGGCGCATACAGCAGGTTGAAATTTGAAAGCGGAGTGCACAGGGTGCAGCGGATTCCGACTACTGAATCCGGCGGGCGGATTCATACTTCCGCCGCGACGGTGGCGGTTTTACCGGAAGCGCAGGAAGTTGATGTGGATATTAACCCTGAAGACCTGCGTATTGATATCTTTTGCTCCACAGGGCCGGGAGGGCAGTCGGTAAACACAACGCAGTCAGCGGTAAGAATTACCCACCTTCCGTCGGGAATCGTAGTAAGCTGCCAGGATGAAAAGAGCCAGCACAAGAACAAGGACAAAGCGATGAAAGTATTGCGGGCCAGGCTGCTTGACCGTGTTCAGGAAGAGCAGCGGGAAAAGACCGCCAGCATGCGCAAACTTCAGGTAGGCAGCGGGGACCGCAGCGAAAGGGTCCGGACCTATAATTTTCCCCAGAACAGGGTTACCGACCACCGGATCGGTTATACGAGTCACCGTCTGAACATGATATTGATCGGTGATCTGAGTGATATTATAGCTAATTTGATAGAAGCTGATCAGTATGAACGTCTCCAGCAGTTAAGTGTCTGATCTTATGCCGTGTGAGTTGAAAAGCCGGAACAGGAATATAAATTGGGCGCTGGCCTGGGCCAGGGCCTATCTTGATTTTCGCGGCATAAAAGGTTCTTCTCTTGACGCCCGGGTTCTTTTAGCTCATTGTTTGGGGGCGGATACAGTCGCTCTGTACAGGGAAAGCGAGCGGCAGTTAAGCTCCCGGGAAATTGGCGCCTTCTTCAAACTGGTTCGAAGAAGGGGGAAAAATGAACCTGTAGCTTATCTGACAGGCCGTAAAGAATTTATGGGCCTGGTTTTTGAAGTTAACCGGGATGTTTTGATCCCCCGGCCGGAAACTGAGCTTATGGTTGAAAAAGCTCTTCATCTTTACTCAAGATATTGGCCGGACGAGTCCGTAATTCTGGCTGACGTAGGGACGGGCTGCGGAAATATTGCGGTTAGTTTGGCCAAGGGGCGCCCGTTTTCCAAAATATATGCCGTTGATATATCTCCTTGCGCCCTTGAAATTGCTGAAAGAAACGCCGGTGTTCACGGGTTTGGGGAGAAGATTGTTTTTGCCCGGGGCGATCTGCTGGCGCCCCTGGACGGCTTGGGATTGGAGGGAAAGATCAGTCTGATTACAGCGAATCTGCCGTATATTAAATCTGCTGAGATAAACAGCCTGATGCCCGATGTGAGTCTGTATGAGCCCAGGGAAGCGCTTGACGGTGGCCCGGACGGTTTGGATTTGTACAGGCGGCTGATTCCCCAGTCATTACGTTTTTTAACCAGGCCCGGTTTTCTTTTAATGGAGATAGGTCCGGAACAAGGAAGGGAAATTGCCTCTTATCTGGCCATTTCCGGATGGAAGTTTGAATGTTTCAGTGATCTTGCCGGACGTGACAGGCTGGTTGTTGCCTGCCCTTAAATAAAACTAAGAGGCGGAAAAAGGTTCACACAAAGCGAACTTAACTTTCCGCCTCTTTTAAACGCCCATAAAAGGACGTTATTTTTATTTTCCCGAAATGGCTTTGATTTATACAATATTTGTTACTACTCGGGTTGTTTAGGCTGTAGGCTGTAGGCTGTTAGTCACGCATTGACCGAATCAAGGCGCTCAGAACCTTCTCGGTCTCCGCCATTTTCGAGTCGCATTCGGGAACATCCAACTCATTTGTATAACCCAAGCGGCTGGCCAAGCCGAACTGGTAATGCAGTTCCCTTGCGGAACCGAAGGCTATTTCAAGAAAGCGA
>DFZT01000093.1 GCA_002382755.1 Firmicutes bacterium UBA4049
AACCGTCAATTACTTTTGTCTTACCATTAGTTTCCATGCCTCAATTCTACACTTATCCACCATTTTCGAAAAGCATAATTTCCTATACATTAAGAAAGCCCGGCGGGGCCGGGCGGTAAATTTCTCTTTTATATCGAAATCATGAAAATCCAAGAGGATTTCCCGAATAATTGTCGAAAAGACAAAAAGGAGATGACCGAAACTGGACAAGAACGAATTAATAAAAAGGGCGGCTGACATCAATCACCTGATTCTACATATGATAGACGAAGCAAAAACTCCCAAACAAATCAAAAAAGCTTCCTTGCTTACCGATTGGCTGTCCAAATACTTGCAAATGATTATAGAAGAAGACGCTTTTACCAGAGAAAGCGTTCCCGACCTGAAAAGAGGCAACATTGTTTTTATCGACATGGGCTTTAACATTGGGGAGGAGTTAGGCGGCCAACGACCGGCAGTCGTCCTCCGCAACTCACCGAAAAACCATAAACGTGTGTTGGTATTACCCGTCACAAGCCGGGAACCAAAAAACAAGAGTCTGCCTATATATGTTTACATCGGGAAAATCGCAGGGATGAATCCTTTAAAAGAACATTGGGCTAACGTTCTAAATATAAACAATGTCGGCAAACAGAGAATTATAATCCCTCCAGAGCCAAAAATTCTAGACGGAAGAATTTTAGACCGCATTTCGATGGCAATTGCAAACCAGATCGCAATTCGTTCCAAAAAAATCCTTGACAAACCACCATATACTCCCTAAAATATAATTAACAATATCTTATATGGAGCCTCGGGCTCGAAAAATAGTTTTTCTTGTATAGGCTGTCCTACGGGGCAGCCTATAATCGTTTATCCGCGCTCCGTCTCTGTTGCCCGACCAGTCGGCGTCCTCGGATACCTTAGTTTAACGTTTTTCGCAATGTACGGCGTGGTGTTGAACACTGTTACGCTCCACATGTTATCCCCGGTTTTTTCTAGTGTCCCCATGTGCAGCCCGTACGGAAACGACACTATAATGTCCGCGCTGGTGCTCTTGCCGCTGGGGTCCCAGTATAACTCCGCGGCCCCTTTGGTCAGGTTGATCTCGCCGTATTGATTGCCTTTCTTGGCGTACCAGTACCACTTCCTGCCGTTAGCGTCGTATCCGCCGGCCACGTCCGCAGGAGGGTTGTTTATCCGCAGGCAGGCGGGGTTGTTGATGGTATAAGGCGGGTTACTTACGCCCGGATGCCCGGTGTAGCCGTCTCCCTTCGTCTTTGTGACGGGCACGTCGTACTGGCAGCCGGATTTGTCCGACATGTACAGGCCGGCGTTTTCATTCTCGCCCCCGGCGCAGACAATTGGCTTGCGGGCTTGGTCAGCCAGGCCCGAGCCACAGCAAACGGGTGATGCCAGTACCAACCTACGCCATCAAAGGCGTGCCTTGCCGCCTCTTTTTGCGCGTCAGTTGCAAATATTGAGTTGCCCATCGCCCATGTGCGAAGGCCGTCCAGCCACGCCGCGCCCGCGCCTATAATCCATACATCCACTGCTACACCAGCGACTGCGACAACGACAAAAATTACAAATTTCTGGTAACTTGGAATATAAATCCCCCCGATTTAATTTAAGTATTTAGCTGGCCAGCAACTGCTTTGTCACTTTGTCAGATTCAGTTTCCCGGAATGAATTGGGAAGAATGCGTCACGGCAGATCTTCAATTAATCCGTACATTTCTTCCGCCGGCGCTGCCAGCAACCCCTTGTCCCGCAAGGCTTCCCCGCCTCTTTTTTTGGTCTGAATTTTGGTCTGAATCTGGTCTGAATTTTGGTCTGAACAGTTACGGAAACCCGCATAAAATAAGGGTTCCTTGCGGAACCCTAAACCCGGCTTTTCTTTGTTGTAAAACCCTGCAACCCTTGATTTATAAGGCTTCTTTGAAATAAAATGGTCGGGGCGACAGGACTTGAACCTGCGGACCTCACGGTCCCGAACCGTGCGCTCTAGCCAAACTGAGCTACGCCCCGGAAAAAACACAACAATGTAATTTTTACATAAAACCCTGAAGAAGTCAACGCCAATGTAAGTTGTGGTATAATAATACTAATCAGGAAACCGGCAGGGAGACTAAATATGCCATTCGACGGGTTTGTGCTTGCAGCAATACGCCATGAACTGGAAGATAAAATAATTGGGAGCAGGATTGACCGGGTTTATCAGCCTTCCCAGGATTCCATAGCTTTAAATTTACGTCAAGCCAGGGAACGGATGCGTCTGCTGCTTTGCGCTCACCCTTCTTTTGCTCGCGTACACCTGTTTAAGCAGCCAAAGGAAAACCCGGTTTCTCCACCCTCTTTCTGCATGGTCCTAAGAAAGCATTTGGAGGGCGGCCGTGTTAAGAAAATAGTCCAACCAGGCCTGGAACGCATTATTTCCCTTGAAATAGAAGCGCAGAACGAAATAGGCCAGACGGAGACAAAGCACCTGATCTGCGAAATTATGGGGAAACACAGCAATATAATTCTTGTTGAGATTCAAAGCAGGAAAATAACCGACGCCATTAAAAAATACTCCCACGCATTAAGCCGGCACCGGGAAGTACTGCCGGGTCGTATATACATACCGCCGCCGACACATGAAAAGCTGGACACATTGCATATGTCTGAGAAAGACCTGCTAAACTCCTTGCTGAAAAGGCCCCTGGACGACCTTTTGATCAAGTGCCTGCAAAACTGCCTGGAGGGATTCAGCACTGTTTTGGCCAATGAAATACTTTACCGTACAGGGCTTCCTGCGGAACTTACCTTGAACGAGTGCGGAGAGTATGAGATCAATAAAATATGGGCCGCTCTTCAGGAAATAATAATCCCGGCAAGGCAGAATTCTTTTCAACCGACACTTGTCTTAAACAGGCAGGGAAAACCAATAGAATTCAGCGCGTTTGACCTGACTTGTTTTGGAGATAGATTGAGGAAAAAAGGTTCAATGAACGATCATGTAGAAGAGTTCTACAACCATCGGGAAGAAGATTTACGGCGCGAGAAAGAAAGAAGCTTTCTTCTTAAAACAGTGCTTAAACAGTCCGGGAACCTTATAAAGAAACTGGAATTACAGCGCAAATACCTTGGGCAGGAAGAAAAAACAGAACAGCTGAGGATATCCGGGGAATTGATTATGGCCAACATTCATCAAATAAGCAGAGGATCTGTAAAAGTTAGCCTTGATAACTTTTATGATTTATCCGGTTCAAAAGCGGACATTGATCTCAGCCCCGAATTGGGACCCGTAGAAAATGCCCAGGCATATTTTAAGAAATACGCCAAAGCCAAGCGTGCTTCCAAAACAGCTGCCAGGATAGAGGAACAGACCTTAAAAGAGCTTAATTATCTTGCCGGTATCGAAACGAATTTAAATATGGCCACTGCTGATCAGGAAATATCCGAGATAAAAGACGAATTAAACAGGCAGGGATACCTTAAAGATAATTCTGGTCCCCGCAAGGTAAAAACTGTTCAGAAGACGCCACAGCCGCTGGTTTTCAGGCTTTCAGACGGTTTTACCGCACTTGTCGGCAAAACCAACCGCCAAAATGATTACCTGGTTACACATATGGCTAAAGATAATGACATCTGGCTTCACGCAAAGGATTATCCAGGAGCGCATGTAATAATTAAAACTGAGAAAGGTTTGCCCGAAACGCCGGCGGGCGTTTTGCTGGAAGCTGCCTGCCTTGCGGCGTATTTCAGCAAAGCCAGACAAAATAAAAACGTTCCCATAGATTATACTTTGCGTAAAAATGTACATAAACCATCCGGCGCAAAGCCGGGATTTGTAACCTATACAAGCCAGCGAACGATAAATGTAAATCCAGACGAAGATACGGTACTCAAACTGGCTGAAAATAAAAAGTAAAGGGGGCGCCAAGTGGAGGTTTTTGCTTTAACAGGCCCCAGCGGAACCGGAAAAAGCCACCGTGCAATAGCGCTTGCGCACGAGTTGGACGCAGATCTGATCATTGATGACGGTCTGGTTATAAAGGGAACTCAAATACTCGCAGGTTCATCCGCAAAAAGGCAGCCTACACGAATTGGAGCCATAAAGACAGCGCTTTTTCTTGATAAAAACGAGGCTGAACTGGCCAGGTCCGCAATTGTAAAACTATGTCCGCAAAGAGTGCTGATCCTGGCAACATCTGCAAAGATGGCGGAAAAAATAAGAAATAATCTCAACCTGGATTCTTATAACAGGGTTATTACAATAGAAGAGGTAGCGTCGCCCAAAGAAATCCGAAAAGCCAGAATACTGCGCAAGCAGCACAGCAAGCATGTCATTCCCGCTCCTACAGTAGAAGTTCATAAAACTTTCCCGGATACATTAATCGATCCTTTACAAGTTTTTTTAAAACATAAAAGCACACCTGAAATAAAAAGCTGGTCGGAGCAGTCAGTTGTGCGGCCTTCCTTTACCGGCTACGGCAAAATTTCTGTTTCGCACAGCGCATTGGTATCTATTGTTAACAGGGCAGCCGAAGAAATTGAGGGCGTTAAAAAAGCCGGCAGAGCGCATATTACCCGATCGGAACAGGATGTTGTCCTGGATATATTCCCGACAATAATTTATGGTTACAACTTAAAAACTGTGAGCCACAAAATGCAGTATGCGGTTAAGAAGCGCGTTGAAGATATGACAGGTCTCACTGTTAAGGCGGTAAACGTTTTAGTAAAAGATTTGAGTTTAAAATTAGACTAACTTATCCTGGATTATTTCCAGCAGTATTTTATATGCTCCGTCAAGGGCACGCGCCCGGTGGCTGATTGTGTTTTTGACAGCCGGTTCAAGTTCGGCAAAAGTTTTATCAAATCCGGGCACATAAAAAAGAGGGTCATAGCCGAATCCCCCCGTACCTTTTTGCTCAAAGGCGATCAATCCCTGGCAGCTGCCCTCGGCAGTAAAGATCCTCCCGGAAGGAGTGGCAATTGCCACTACACAAATAAAACGCGCTTTGCGTTCTTCCCAGGGAACATTCTCCAACAGTTTTAGAAGCTTCTTGTTATTAGAACTATCATCGCTTCTTTCTCCTGCAAAGCGCGCTGAAAATATACCCGGCGCGCCATTTAAAAAATCAACTTCCAAACCCGAATCGTCGCCCATGGACAGGCAGCCTGTTGCCAGAGCCACAGTTTTGGCTTTTTTTACGGCATTCTCGACGAACGTAGATCCATCCTCAATGATCTCGGGCAATTCGGGATATAAAGACAGCGATACTACTTCAAGATCTAGTGGCCTTAATAATGAAACAAGTTCTTTAACTTTCCCCTGGTTGCGGGTTGCCAGAATTAATCTCATATCTTTATCCTTTAATATAAAAAGTAAGTGTCTCCCTCCCGCGCAAGAACTACCGGACGGCCATAGCCTTCCTGCGCCTGGGAGCGAATTTGTTCAAGATCATATTCAGGGTAGAAGTGGGTTAAAATAAGTTCCTTAACCTTTGCTTGCGCGGCCAGTTCCCCTGCCTGCCGAGCGGTAAAATGCATCTCTTTAAAGGTGTCCAGGTCTTTATCGAGTCCGCTTGCTTCACAAAGGAAAATACCGGCTTTTTCAGCAAACTCGGTTAACTCTTTGCTGGGTACCGCGTCCCCGGAATAAACCAAATAACCTGAACCTTCTATCCCCAAAGCATAGGCGCTCATTGTTGAATGACGCACCGGAAGAAAAGAAACATTTACCGCTCCGATCTCAGCCTGCCGCACTTTGGCGCCGGAAGGCAGTTTTTCAATTGGAAGATTTTCGATGGGCATAACCTCAAAAGCATCCGAACAATATTGAAGTTCCTTAAAAATATAATCCGGTTCTGATGGTATAAACAGTTTTATGCGATTCCTTCTCAGGCCGTCTCTGAGAGCGCCTTTAGTGGCATGCCGCAGGCAGTGCAGATCAACATAATGATCAGGGTGCAAGTGGGTTATCACAACTACCTTTATGTCGGCATGGTGTACGAAATGCCCGATACGGCTGAATGCGCCATGTCCTAAATCAAGTATAATGTTGGCGCCGCCATCCTGCAGCAGGTAGCCTGAACAAGCGCCGTCCGCCGGTGTATAGGGGGCCCAACATCCAAGAACGGTTAAGCGCATCTTTAAAATTTACCTCCCTTAAAAAATGTGCAGGGGTATTATATCACCCTGGAATTACAAAAGGCAATAATCTGATATACACCCATTTACAACAAGAACAAGTCTGTTTAAAATAAAGAGGAAGATGACTTCGAACATGGAGTAAGCTAACTAGAAATGAGACATTAACGAGAAGGAGAGGTAGTTAATTACAATTGGAAACTAATCTCCAGGAAATAAAAGATCAGGGCATTCTGAAAGCCGGGGAGGGCATTCTTCCCGCAAAAGCGCTTAATGAATACGCAGAAATTGTCGGCCCGCAGATAATAGAGGAACTAATCAGGCTGGGAAATGAGCTTAAAGGCTTGAAAATGCAGCAGGTCAATTCCGCCCGGTATGGCGGAGGCGTAGCTGAAATGCTTTGCTCAGTAATTCCTCTTGAACGTGTTCTCGGGCTTGATATGAACTGGGAAGTTATTACAGGAAATGTAGATTTTTTTAACTATACGAAAACGATCCATAATTTCCTTCAGGGTAAAATGGGAATTCCCGATCTTGTAGGAACAAAAGTATACTGGGATACAAATAAGGCAAACTTTAAATTAATTAACCTGAACGCAGATATAATCCTAATTCACGATCCTCAGCCTGCCGGGCTGATTAAATTTCTTGATTCTGAAACCAGAAAAAATCAGAAATGGATCTGGCGATGTCATATTCAGCTGCTTCCTAAAGATTTTTTTGTAACGGAATTTTTAAGGACACTCATTGAATCCTATGACGCAACGATCTTTTCTTCACCGCAATTTCTGCCGCCGTGGAAAGTGCCGTCAGTTCTGATTTTGCCATATATAGATCCCCTTTCAGACAAGAATAAAGAATTGACGGAACAAGAAATACAGAAAGTGCTTGATAAATATGGAATAGAGGATCCAAAAAAGAAACCTTTGCTTACCCTCGTGTCCCGTTTTGACCCTTTTAAGGGACATCTGACAGCCATAGAAGCTTTTAAAAAAGTGCGCAGAATAATTCCCTGTCAGCTGTTACTGGCGGGAGGAACAGCTTCTGACGACCCTGAAAATATCAAGATTTTCGACGAACTGGCCGAAAAATCAAAAAACATACCGGACGTTATACTGCTTAATCTTCCTCCGGACAGCCATATAGAAATAAATGCCTTTCAGAGAGCGTCAACCATTATTCTGCAGCCATCCGTAAAAGAGGGTTTTGGGCTGACGGTAAGCGAAGGTATGTGGAAAGGGAAACCGGTAATTGGCGGTAATACGGGAGGAATACCGGCGCAAATTATCGACGGTTATAATGGCTTTTTAATAACTCCCGGGGAAAAGGGTATAAATGAAATGATTGAAAGAATAACCTACTTGCTGGAACATCCCTTATCGGCCAAAGCAATGGGAAAGAGAGGAAGAGAAGGAGTTAGGGAGCGTTTTTTAATTACCCGAGGCATATACGACGAGTTATGTCTGTTTAAAAACCTGATTCACAATCTAGAAATATAGGAGGCAGGACTACAATGAGTATTTTTTCAGCTATTGGCAATACCCCGCTTGTAGCTTTAAAAAACTTAAACAGCAATCCCCGGGTAAATATTCTAGCCAAGCTCGAAGGGAACAATCCCGGGGGATCGGTCAAGGACAGGCCGGCCTACTACATGATTAAAAAAGCTGAAGAATCAGGCGAATTAACACCTGACAGGATTATTTTAGAGCCTACATCAGGCAATACAGGTATAGCGCTGGCAATGATCGGGGCGGCAAAAGGGTATAAAGTGAAATTGATTATGCCTGGATGTGTCAGTATAGAAAGAAGGCACATTCTGGAGGCCTATGGCGCGGAAGTTTTGCTTACCCCCGCATGCGAGGCAACGGACGGGGCTATCCGGAAAGCCCATGAGATAATCGAAAATGAACCTGAATTATACTATATGCCGAATCAGTTTGAAAACTTAAACAACATTATTTCTCACTACGAAACTACCGGACCGGAAATTTATTCCCAGACAAACGGAGAAGTCGATATATTTGTGGCCGGAATGGGAACAACCGGTACACTGATGGGCATAAGCCAGTACCTTAAAGAAAAGAAGCCCGGTGTAAGGATTGTCGGAATAGAACCGACAGTAGGGCACACGATACAGGGGCTTAAAAACATGAACGAAGCAATTGTTCCTGCTATATACGATCCTGAAATGCTCGATCAGATAATTGTCGTTGAAGATGAGGAAGCGTTTGAAACAACCAGAAGGCTGGCTTTGGAAGAAGGCATTTTCGTAGGCATGTCCAGCGGAGCTGCCGTGGCGGGGGCCCTTCGCCTGGCGGTTGAGATGGATTCCGGGACAATTGTGGCCCTGCTGCCCGACCGGGGTGACCGTTACCTAAGTACAACTCTGTTTAAATCAGTCTGCGGCAAATGTCCCCCGTAAAAATTGATATTATTGTGATATTGTTTCTCTCGAGAATAAATTTGGAGGGTAAATTTTCCTCCAAATTTATTCTTTTTATGAATGAAATATTTTATGAATGAAATATTTTCTATAATTGTGTTAAGAGAGGTGTGTTTTTGTCAGGGCAGGGATTCCAGATATTCCAAGGCTTCTTTGGAAGTTTCAAATCCGTCACTTCGGCTAAGCAATCTTTTTATAAAAGAAACAAACGAGTCCGACAAATTAAGAACTTTCTCCCATGGTAATTCAAATTGTGTTTCATCCTCAACATGGTTTATAAAAAGATCTACTGCAACAACCCCTGCCCCGAACAAATCGCTGCGCGGGCTAATTTCCCCGCGCAGCTGAGAGTATGTCTCATATCCGGGAATATTCTGCCCTTTCATTCTTTCACTATGAAAATGACTAACGATTTTTAACGCGTTTTCTGAAGAAGCGGTTTCAGCCAGGTCATGACAGAGAGAAAATTGAAGCGGATCAAAGAATCTTGCCAAACCAAAATCAACCAAATATAACTCTCCCTTATTAAGCAAAAGATTTGATAAACGAATATCGCGGTGAATAACGGCATTTTCTTTTGCTAAAGGGCAATGCAGTTCAGTAAGAATAGTGAAAAGCTTTACTAATATGTTCCTGACTTCTTGTTCGCTGAAACGGCAGCCTGTATCAATTAAGTAACTTAAAGGCCACCCGGGTATATATTCCTGTACAATACAGTAAACATCTCCCAGTGAAAAACTCTCAATAAAACTCGGTACTCTTTTACATGTTATACGTTCCAGGATCTCTTTTTCCAACTGAAAGCACGGTGAAAAATCATGGTTTTCTTCAGTATTGTTAAACAAAGCCTTTAAAGCATATAATCCACCGTTTTTTTCGACTTTTAGAACTGCCCCATAACTTCCACGGCCGAGATATGACTTAAAGTAATATCCATGGTGAGGTTTTTCCTTTCAGGAAGAAAACAGGCCTCCCAGAAAGCCTTTTTTGCGGCGGTGTTTTCCTCCGGAGCTGCTGTGACGATATCCGTAAGGCTGATGTTCCGGCTTTGGGATTTGCTGCTGAGGAATCTGCCGGGAAATTGTTCCTTTTAAAGCTGCGCCGCACTGGGGGCAGGAAACCCATTTTTGTTCCACTTTGTTTCCACACGAGGGGCAAAAAAAACTCCTGTTAACTTCGGAACCGCAATAAGGACAGAATTTGAAATCATTTTGAAGGTTCTGTTGGCAGTTAGGACAATTCATTAAAAGACCTCCTTGGTTGAGTATTGCTTATTTATACCATAAGAAACAGAAAAAAGCAAATATGAGATCATAAGAACCGAGTGCCGCATCAGGCTTACGGCGGGGGATTTTGTTTTTAATAATGAATGCGGGCTTATAACGTTAGGTATAACGTTTGACTGTATTGTTTGGTTGCTATATAATGCAAACAATAAAAACGGTCTGGAGTGTGGCGGATGCTGTGGAGTTGAAAAGAAGGCCAATCAATTAACACAAGTATTACTACAAAATATAGTAAACATAATAAAATAACTGTTTTGTTTTATTAATAAACGTCTCCTTAAACCTTATTATCTTATTATATAGTAAAAGAAAGGGGTTTTATTTTTGAAAAAGATACTATGTATTTTAATTGTTATCTTTTCGGTATGTTTAACATTTGCAGGATGCGCCGCTGTTAACGATGTTAATAAAAACATTCAGGACGTTAACGACAGCGTTCAGAATGTAAACAAGGGGATTCAGGACATTAAGAAAAATGCCCAGGACATCGGAAATCAGATTACAGGTGGTTCTGAACAAGAGAACTCATCAGGTGAACCGGAAAGCACTGGTCAGTCTGGTGAAAGCAGCGAATCCCAAGAACAGGAAGAAGAAGAATAAAGTGTTTTGATAAGGAGGAAATTATGCGTGACGATACGAAGCTCAGAGCGTTTGAACTGGCCGACGAAGTGGCGGTTTT
>DFZT01000040.1 GCA_002382755.1 Firmicutes bacterium UBA4049
CCAGTTCAATCGCTCTGAGCTTCGTATGGTCACGCATAATTTCCTCCTACAGCCTACAGCCTACAGCCTACAGCCTGAATAGCTACGCTGTTTTTCTTAAAATAGTTGAGCAGGCTCCCAACGGTGAGAGCCAACGGCAGGCATTCCTTGCAGCTGGAATTGGCCCTGCCCAGCCGAAGCTCTTCCTCCGCCGGCGGGTTTAAAGCAACGGCGTCAATGCCGATGTGTCTGAAAGATGCCGCAAAGCATCTGGTTGCCGAATACCCCATTGACGGAATCAGGATCTTGATCCTGGGGTCTCTGAGGGAAATATGTTCACCGGAAATACTCCTGATCTTTTTTCTCCTTTCATCAAATACAGCCGCGACTCCCGTTATACCATCAATAACAGTACTTTTTTTAGGCACATAATTTCTGATCACATCTATGAAAGCATCTATTCGGGTGTCAATGCCTGCGTCAGCGGTATGGCTGTCCAACTCCAGAGTCAACGATGGCTTGCTTCCCATAATGTCCCTAAAGTAACTCATAATGAACGAGTCGGGTCCGCAGCTGAAATTAGTGACGAATACGCCAAAGAGCTGCGGGCGCCTGCTGACCAATTTTGCAGCCTTCAGGATCATCTGTCCCATTGACCAGTACATTTTCTGCTGCGGCGCTTCCTCTTCATGCGGCAGGAAATCGTACGGGATCACCTTATACCCTCTGGAAGCCAGTTTTTCGGGTATGCCCATGTTTCCATCTTTAACAAGGGCGTTATAAGGCCTTCCAAATAAAACGATCGCCTTTTCTCCGGTCTTCTCCAATTCCTCAAGAAACTTCTCTCCTATTCCCCTGCACTTTTCCACGAATGCTTTCTGTATTTCTGCCGCATATTCATAAGCCGCCAGTGAACGCCGTTGATCAAAACCCATTCTTTTTCCTGTTTCTATAAAAGCTTCAGGAATTTTGTCGTATCCATCTGCAAAATCTAAAACCGGCGCAATGATCTTCTCCGGCTCAACGAAATCAAAAGCCGTTCTCAAATAATAGCTTTCTCCCTGCACAAGCGGGCAGGTCAGGCTGATCGATATGCTGTTGGCCACAGGCATTCCTTTAACATGTGGCAGAAACAGATAGTCCGGGTCGATCCTCGTTAATTCCTCGAAATATTCATAAGCCAGGTTGACAGGATAACAGAAATTTCTTTTAGCGGTAACTTTACCTTTTAAATCCAGTTTGTCCGGTTGGACCACTTCCAGGCCGAGTTTATTGAAAAAGTTATAGTATAGAGGGAACAGGGTGTTTACAAGCAGGGATCTGTTTATCCCTATTTTCTTCCCGCTATGATTAGGATTGAGATCATAGCTGAACACCCCATAAACCATCTCTTCCCTCAGTTTTACTAAATTGTTGCTGTGTGAGTTCCCGTCGTATGACTTGATGCCGCTGTACTTGCCGCAGATGCCCCCGAAAGGGTATTTGACTCCTTCTATTTTGATCGGTGAAATTGTGCACTTGCGATCGCATTTTATATTGCCGCCAGCACAGGTAAATGGTTTCTCATAGTCAACCTCCCTTTTTATCAGCTTGTCGAGATCGAAATCCTTCCCTGGTACGCCGCCGTTCATAATTTTTTCCTTGGCCAATAAAGCGACTCCGAAGGCGCCCATGAGACCGGGTTCCGAAGGCACGATGACATTTTTATCTAGGAGAGCGGCCATAGCGATAGGGACTGCCCTGTTGTAACATACTCCTCCCTGCATGAAGATTTTTTGGCCTATAAACCTGCTTCCTTTAACCCGGTTCAAATAATTTTTGCAGATCGAATAAACCAGGCCTGCTACAATATCCTTTATTCCGATATTCTCCTGCATCGCCGTCTTAATATCGCTGCCTATAAAGGCGGCGCACTGATCGCTGAAGTCCGGGGGCGAACTGCCTTCCAGGGCAACTTTTTCGATCTGGTGAATATCGATGTTTAGATATTCTGCGGCGCTCTCTTCCAGAAAAGAACCGGTGCCCGCGGAACAAGCTTCATTCATGGCGTAGTCACAGGGGACAGAGTTGATGATGAGAGTATATTTAGCATCCTGACCGCCAATTTCAAAGATAGTATCGACTAAAGGGTCAAAATATACGGCTGCTGCCGCATGGGCGCTAATTTCATTGTAAACATTCTCAGTCAGGGCATGAAGACCGGCAATCTGCCTACCCGAACCGGTAACACCAAGCCCGATTATCTTAACAGGGCAGTCAAGCTGTTCCTTTAACGAGGCATAGCAAATTCTGGCGGCTTTTACGGGGTCTCCCAAGGTCCTTAAATAAACTGAAGCCAGTATCGCGTTATCATGCTCCCTGATTAAAACTGCCTTGGTGGTGGTTGAACCCACGTCCAAGCCCAGTATGCATCCGTCAGCTTTACTTGCTCTTGTTCTCTTCATCTCTTTGAATACTACCCTGGAAGCTGCCGAAGATAATGCCGGCAGAGTGGCAAAAGACTTTTCTTCCGTAAGAAATATTTCTTTGAAGCTGCCCGGCCGGGTGATATCATTGTTTAAAGCCCACAATGCGCAACCAAGCACTTCAAAGTATCCTGCTTCTTCCGGAATTATTAAATCAGCAGCATGTTTTTTCAAACACTCCACCATTACCTTGTTTTTGCTGCATCCCCCGGCGAGCCAGATTCGTTTCGAAACATTTTCGCCCAGGTGTTCAATAATCCGGAAGGCCATCATCTCGCACAATCCTGTTATGATGTTCTCCTTTTTCTGACCCTTGTTTAAGGCATGGGTACAGTCGCTCTTGCAAAATACTGAACATCTTCCGGAGACCTTATAAGGCTGGTCGATGCTTTGTATCGCTACAGCCTCCTCTAAGCTGATGTCCATCCTCTTGATCTGCTGGAGAAAAAACTCCCTGGTTCCGGAAGCGCACTTATTCCCGGTAAAGATGTTGATTATTTTATTGCCGGAATCTATCTTGTATGTGGTGAAGGTTTCTCCGCCGGCGCAGGATATGTAATCCGCATCCCCGTATTTTTTCTTGAGGAATACATAAGCATTTTCAATCGCTTCGGGTTCGGAAACGAAAGGCAGATTAATTGAGTTTTTAAACTTTCTTCCCGTTAACGCGATCTTCATTCCTAATTTTGAATCATCTATAACAAGAAGACTTTCTAAGGCTTTTTTAATGTTGCCCTCATGGGTTTTAGAAAAAACATTTAGAATTATAGTCCGGCCGGATAGTTCTTGCTCTATATCAACTTTTGTTAACGTTGAAGCCCCGATGCAAATTCCGGTTGCATGCATTGCCGATTCAACCCCTGCTTTTTAGAATATTTAATAGTTAGCCTTTTCTTTCCACGTAAAACAACCGCGAAAATCTTAAGGCGCCGGGCAAGGACCTGTGTAGTGTCTAATTCATTTCATATCTAAATTTATAGATTAGCTATTTTTTTCAAGGGGAATAGTGTCGAAGTATGTGTTTTATTCACAAGGTCATCCAATGTTTTAAATGTATACCCCTGTGACTTGATTTCGGTTATCGACTGATCAAGTGAATTTAGATTGTCTTTGGTTACAGTATGCAAAAGTACCAAAACTCCGTTATGCAAATTATCCATTAAAGTCTGGTGAGCCTCTTGCGAACCGCCGGGCAGAGGTATCCAGTCGGCTATTGCAAAGCTCCAAAAAATGGTATAGCAACCAAGATTCTTTGTTTCAGAAAGGGTTCTTTCACTGTATTCCCCTTTTGGAGGGCGGAAATAAACCATCTTCTTGACTCCCGTTAAAGCGGTGAAATCAGAAGCTAACTTTTTAATCTCTTCTTTGATCTGCTCATTTGTCAAATCGGGCATAGAGGGATGGTTTACCATATGATTGCCGACGATGTGTCCTTCCCGAATCATTCTTTTAACAAGTTCCGGCTGTGTTTTAAGGTAATGCCCGTTAATAAAGAAAGCGGCTTTAACATTTTGCTTTTTAAGAATATCTAAAATTCCCGGTGTATATCCGTTTTCATATCCAAGATCAAAAGTAAGATAAATGGCTTTTTTATCCGGACTGCCTATCCAATAGGCATTATTCCGTGCTAAAGTCTGTAAGATACTCACCGGCATCTCAGGCTGAAGGTGATCCCGATTTCTTACTACTCCCCAGCCGTATTTTTTATTAGACAGGTTGCCAACCTCGGAAGACGCAGGCATGTCTTCCCTGGTTGCCGGTTGTTCAAGCTTCTGGTTAGAATAATTATTTTGACGTGATTCGTCCTTGGGGTTAGTTTTCGGGGAAAAAATTTCCCGGCTTGTCTGCTTGATGGTTTGTTCAGTCTTTAAACTGTCTTTTACGGAAAAATATATATTCTTGCCCGCATAGCCGGTAATCAAAATAACTGCCAGTATCCCTGTAAAAATTAAAACGGTTTTTTTCAAGTACTTAGACCTCCGCAAGAAAAATGAATTTATAATTATTCTTTCAGATTTTATCCTGCGCTATTACTGTTATGGTGTTAATGCAAGGGATTGCAGTATTTAAGCCCGGTACTTGCCGGGCTTCGGTTTTTTATAACCTGCCGATACTTTTCTTGACATAAATTCTATGATGGCATAAAATATATTAAATAGAGCAGGCGATACATCCTTGCCAGTGGTGTGTGGGGCTGGGCCGGTTTACCGGCAGCAGGTAAAAACAAACCTGTGGGACTATTAATAGTCGCCACAGGTTTTTTATATCTTATAACGTAGTTCAAATGACAAAATGTTTTGAGGTGATTTGTCATCGCAGAAGAAAAAGCTGAAAACCCATCTTTACAGGGCTTAACTGATGAGCAGGCTAAAATGCTACAGGAGCAGTTCGGCAAAAACGAACTGACAGACAAGAAAAAAGAAAGCTTCTTTATGAAGGCGCTTCATATTGTCTTGGAGCCCATGTTCCTGCTTTTAATTATATCAGCTATCATTTACTTTATATTGGGCGAACCCCGTGACGGCGCAATAATGCTTATTTTCGTATTTGTTATTATCAGTATAGACGTTATACAGGAATGGAAGACGGACAAAACCTTAAATGCGCTCAAAGACTTAACGGCGCCGCGCAGTAAAGTAATACGGAATGGGAAAGAGCAAATAATTGCAAGTGCGGATTTGGTTCCGGGTGACTTAATGATCGTTGCGGAAGGCGAGAAAATTCCTGCCGACGGAGAGATCATTAGGGAAAGTGACCTATGTATCGATGAGTCCACACTTACCGGGGAAGCTGAGGGCGTTTGGAAAACTGCCGCCGCCGGCGCAAGCTTTGACAGTTCGGAATACTGGCGCAAGGACCACTGTTACGCGGGAACAATGGTTATCCAGGGCAGCGCCGTAATCCGGGTGAAAAAGATAGGAGCGGCAACAGAGTACGGTAAAATCGGCTCCAATATAGCATCTGCTGTAGAAAGCCCCACTCCTTTGCAAAAACAGACAGGCCAGCTTGTTAATTTCAGTGCGGGGATTGCCGCTGTCCTGCTGGTACTGGTTGGCATAATTACGTATTTCAATATTCCCGACCATACATTTAAAGATAGAATTATTGAAAGCATTCTCGCTGGAGTAACTCTTGCGATGGCCATGATACCGGAGGAATTCCCTGTTATTCTAACGGTATTTTTATCTTTGGGAGCATGGAGGCTGGCAAAAAAACAATCTTTAGTCCGCAAGCTTCCTTCAGTTGAAACTTTAGGGGCCGTATCCGTTCTGTGTGTTGATAAGACGGGTACAATCACAATGAATCAAATGACTGTACGTGAAACTTGGGCTGCAGACGGCAATGCCGTTGCTTTATGTGAATACATGGGGCTTGCCTGTGAAGCAGAAACCTATGACCCAATGGAAAAGGCGATGCTGATACACTGCGAAAATCTTGGCATTGCACGCAGCCATCTTTTTGGCGGCAGATTGATTACGGAATATCCTTTTACCAGTGAACTAAAAATGATGGGGCATGTTTGGAACCACGACGGTAAGATTATCATTGCGGTCAAAGGATCCCCCGAAAGTGTTTTTAAAATCTGCAGTATGTCAGGGGCAGAATACAGGCAGTCGGAAGAGAAACTGGCTGAAATGCAGAAGCAAGGTCTGCGTGTTATTGCCGTCGGCACTATGAATTTGGACAGTGGAGATAAAATTCCTGCCGTAATTACCGGCTGCAGTTTAACATTTAATGGTCTCGTAGGACTGGCCGACCCTCCCAGGGATTCTGTGAAAGAAGATATCAAGAAATGCAATAAAGCGGGTGTCAGAGTAGTTATGATAACCGGTGACAACGGAATCACGGCAAGCAGCATAGCAAAGCAGATAGGCATGCTGAACAGCGATAAAATTATCACCGGTAACGAACTGGACCGGATGAGCGATGAAATGTTACGAGACAGGGTATGTAATATTAGTATTTTTTCCAGAGTTATTCCCGAGCACAAAATGAGAATCGTCAAGGCTCTTAAGGAGAACGGCGAAATCGTAGCCATGACGGGCGATGGGGTAAACGATGCTCCCGCCCTTAAAAACGCGGATATTGGAATTGCCATGGGTAAACGCGGATCTGAGGTGTCCAGGGAAGCCGCCGATTTGATTTTAATGGACGATAATTTTTCGACCATTGTAGATACTATAAAAGATGGCAGAAGAATATATGATAATATCAGGAAAGCAGTGGGCTATGTTTTTACAATTCACATTCCTATAGCCTTAGGCGCCCTGATGGCGCCGTTTTTAGGCATCAACCCTGCCAACTTGCTCTTATTGCCGGTACATGTAGTGCTTTTAGAACTTGTTATTGACCCAACCTGCTCTATCGTATTGGAACGCCAGCCTGCAGAGCATAACATCATGGAACGAAGGCCAAGAAGCCCGAAAGAAAATATTCTTCCTCCCGGAACATTTGTGAAAAGCATTTTACAGGGACTTTTTATTTTTGCCGCTTCTTTTATTACATATTTTGTGTTACTCCGGCAAAACCCCGGTAATGCTGCCCTGGCGAGAACCATGGGGATCTCGGTGATCATCATGGCAAACTTGTTTTTAGTCCAGGTAAATAGTTCTAACTATGACTCTGTTATTTATTCGATGATCCGCCTGGCCAAAGATAAAGTGATGTGGTTTGTATCTGCGGGTACTGTGGCAGGCCTTTTATTAATACTTTATACACCTCTTAGCGGAATCCTAAAGCTGGCGCCGCTTTCTTTGGGTCAACTATTTTCGGCGGCCGGTATTGCAGCGGTATCGGTGTTATGGTACGAAATCGTAAAGATTTTGAAGAAACAAAGGGCTTCTAGCCGGCAATTGGCAATTAATTAAAAATTAATTAAAGCGGAATAAAAAATGTCAGTAAGGTAATTCAAGACAGGAGACACACGTAATGTTTTTAAGCAAGGAAGAAGTTTTGCTTTTGGAACTCTACATACACTACCTGACCAGGTTTCTTGAAGAAGCTGATCAAATAGACGAAGACGAGGTCCCGGTCCCAAAATATGTATTTGAAGCCCTGGAAGAAATAAATAATCTTCTGCAGGGAGAACATGAGGAATAAAAAGAGTTTTTTGCTCAGATCATTCCGGTACCGCAACTACCGCCTTTTCTTTTTCGGCCAGGGCATTTCATTAATCGGGACATGGATGCAGAATATAGCTATGAGCTGGCTGGTATACAGCCTGACCAAATCCGCCCTGATGCTGGGCCTTGTGGGTTTCGCAGGTCAGATACCTTCTTTTCTTTTTACTCCGTTTGCCGGCGTACTGGCCGACAGGTACCACCGGAAGTCCATTTTGATTGTCACACAAACATTGTCGCTGATCCAGGCTTTCGCTTTAGCTCTGCTTGTTTTAACAGGAAAAATTTCAGTGACGCATATATTGTCTTTAAGCATCTTTTTAGGCCTGGTAAACGCTCTGGACATGCCCACAAGGCAGTCATTCGTGGTTGATATGATCGAGAAAAAGGAAGATTTGGGAAACGCAATCGCCCTGAATTCTTCCATGTTCAACAGCGCAAGGTTGCTTGGCCCGTCTATCGCCGGCATACTGATCTCCGCCGTGGGGATTGGAGCCTGTTTTCTGATTAACGGTTTTAGTTACCTGATGGTGATCGGGGCATTATTTGCCATGCGGGGGATCCCTAAAGAGGAAAGAGAAAGAAACTCCCATATATTGCACGAACTGAAAGAAGGTTTTCTTTACGCTTTTGACTCTTCACTGATCCGCTGGATTATACTTGTTCTCGGTCTAATAAGTTTAGTCGGTATGCCTTATGCGGTGCTCATGCCCATTTTTGCCAAGGAAATTCTTCACGGAGGCCCCCATACGCTGGGTTTCCTGATGGGCTTTGCAGGTTTCGGCGCCCTGCTTGGAGCGGGTTTTTTAGCCTCAAAAGAGAATACCCGCGGTTTGTTAAGACTAATCCCTGTCGCGGCGAGTATTTTCGGTGCGGGGCTGATTGCTTTTTCCCAATCCCGTATTTTATGGCTTTCCTATTTTTTGATGCTGGTTACAGGTTTGGGCATGGTAATGCAGATGGCCTCGTGCAATACTGTGATCCAGACTATTGTCACCGATGATAAAAGGGGAAGGGTGATGAGCTTTTACAATATGTCTTTTATGGGAATGATGCCGCTTGGCAGTTTATTGGCGGGCAGCCTGGCAAATACCCTGGGGGCGCCAAAAACCTTACTTGCGGGCGGCATTGTATGCATTTTGGGGGCGCTCACCTTTGCGTATAAGACCTCGCTGCTGAGCGAAGCGCACAAGAATATTTAAATATATCAGGCGGGCTGAAAATTAACCCGCCCGTTTTTTGCAGCTTTGGATTTATTGTTCTCAAAATTATTTGTATCCCTGCTTATCCAAATCATCATCGTCACCCGGTTCCATTTCTACTGAAAGAATCATTACCTGATCAGGATACAGGGATAATCCTTCCTCAAGCCTATCGCGAATAAGCGCTTGGATTTCTTTTTCGTCCTGACAGGGCAGGTTTTCCATTGTAACAGCGAAGACAACCCTCATCTTATTTCCTCCTTTCCGGGATCTGTTTTCATAGTTTAAATAGGGGAAAAACTTACCCGGCTACAGTATAGACTTTTCAACAAAAATCCGTTTCTTCCTGCTCTTGCTCTGAAATAAATTTACGAAGCCAGCCGCATGAAATCCTAACGAATGCGTTTCATTGACTTTGCCATTTTTTATCGGTATAGTATTTGTGTTAAAAATCGATCTTAAACTTTTTGGGATTGGCCGTTGGTAAAGATATAAACGGCTTAATCCTGTTAATCTTTTTTGGGAGTGAGAATTTCATGTACGCGGTAATCCTTGCCGGGGGAAGCGGCACCCGTCTGTGGCCGCTAAGCAGGGAGAACAATCCTAAACAAAATCTTAAACTGCTGGACGACGAAAAAAGCCTTTTTCAGGAAACTGTGGAGAGAGTGCTAAAGATAACTCCTGAGGAGCGCATTATAGTCGTCGTCCACAGGGATCAGAAAGCCGGCATTGAAAATCAGCTTAAGGGCTTGGGAATTAAGAATGCTGTTGTAATGCAGGAGCCGGCTGCCCGCAACACTGCGCCCGCAGTCGGCCTGGCAGCCTGGTATATTGAAAATATTGATGGGCAGGATGCTCTTATGGCGGTGCTGCCTGCAGATCATCTGGTTACCTCAAAAGAAGAATTTGCCGTTCTTTTTAACCGGGCCAGGCTATCCGCCGAACGTTACGGGATGGTTGCTTTTGGAATCAGGCCCACCTATCCGGAAACAGGTTATGGATATATTAACTGTGGGGAAAAGTTGGATAAATGGACATACAGGGTTCAGCGGTTTGTCGAAAAGCCTGATTTTGGTCAGGCCTGCGTTTATTTAGAAGATCCGCGTTTTTTATGGAACAGCGGCATGTTTGTTTTCAAAGTTGGGGACCTGACCGCGCAGTACCGCAGGTACCTCCCCTTTTTAGCGGACAGTTTAGACAACCTGGATTACAGGGAATACTCCAACCTGGAAGAAATTTACGAGTCAATCGAAAACATTTCCATAGACTATGGAATCCTAGAAAAATCCGATCATGTAACCGTAATACCGACTGATTTGGGCTGGAGTGACGTGGGAAACTGGGAAAGCCTGTATAAAATTTTCCCCAAGGATATTCACGGGAATCATATCAGAGGAAAAGTGATCAGCCTGGACACGCACAGTTCGCTTATTTATTCCCAGACGAGGCTAATCAGTACTATAGGAGTAGAGAATCTCATTATTATTGATACAGAGGATGCTCTTTTAATATGTTCCAGAGAAAAGTCACAGGAGGTAAAAAAGATTGTGGAAGAAATAAAAAAGAACACTGAGTTGGGAAACCAGGTTAATTTCTCCGGCAACAAACCTTTTGACATTTATAAGGAATGGCTGAATTCAAAGGCAATCGATCAGGATACCCGCCAGGAACTTTTAGATATCAAAGATGATCAGGATGCAATAATTGATCGGTTCGGGGGAGAATTAAGCTTTGGCACCGGAGGAATGCGCGGAATAATCGGAGCGGGATTAAACAGGATCAACCGGTATGTGGTCAGGAAAGCTACTCAAGGCCTTGCCGATTATCTTCATAGCAAATTTGGGGAAACGGCTAAAATCAAGGTTGCCATAGCCTATGACACGAGGCGCTGTTCCAGGGAATTTGCTGAAGAAACTGCCTTAGTCCTGTCCGCCAACGATATTAAGGCGCTAGTTTTCAGTGAGGTTCATCCAACTCCTTTACTTTCTTTCGCAATCAGGGAACTTGGATGTTCAGCCGGTGTGGTGGTCACGGCCAGCCACAACCCGCCCGAATATAACGGTTACAAGGTATATGGGCCGGACGGGGCGCAGATGGTTTCTCCCATGTCCGACGAACTCACAAATGCAATTTCGCGGGTGGATATATTTGACGGAGTCCGGACAATTTCCAGGGAGGAAGCTCTTGACAGGGGCATGTTTGAATACATCAGCCATGATTTGGATGTCATTTATCAAGCGAAAGTCCGCTCACTTTCCCTGACTGTCCCCAAAAATCATTTAAAAGTAGTTTTTACCCCTCTTCACGGCACAGGTTCCTGTTTTATTCCCGCCCTGCTGGGTGAAACGGGTTATATAGATTTATATACAGTTAAAGAGCAAATGTCCCCGGACCCGGCCTTTCCTACTGTGCGGGTCCCCAATCCCGAGGATCCAAAAACTTTTACAATAGGCCTGGAAATGGCGGGGCGTTTAAATGCGGATCTGATTCTGGCCACAGATCCCGACTGCGACAGGGTTGGCTGTGCCGCCCGGGACAAAAACGGCGGTTACCGTTTTCTCAGTGGAAACCAGATTGGCGCCCTGCTGCTGGAATATATCCTGGGAAGGCTTTCTAAAAAAAGATCTCTGCCTGTTGACGGCGTTGTAATCAAGACAATAGTTACCGGGGAACTGGGAAAAGTTATCGCGGCTTCCTACGGAATACGGACAATTGAAACATTGACGGGATTTAAGTATATAGGCGAAAAAATGAAGGAATTTGAGGAAACCGGATCCGGCCAATTCCTTTTCGGATACGAAGAAAGCTATGGTTTCCTGGCAGGAACGTTCGTACGCGACAAGGACGCCAATATCGCAGCTTTTCTGATTGCCGAAATGGCGGCTTATTATAAGGAAAGAGGGCAGAATCTGCACGAAGTTCTGGAAGATTTATATAAACAGCACGGTTATTACAAAGAGGATTTGCTTTCGATTAACCTGGCGAATAAGGCGTTGGAAGCAAAACTGATGGATGCTTTTGACAAAGATCTTCCGGAAGTTGACCATATGACAACTGTGGAAAAAAGGGATTATTCCCGTAGTGTATGCTATGACCTGACTGATGGTTCGGAAGTATGTCTGGACCTGCCAAGTTCCAGGGTCCTTTATTATAAATTTAACGATGACAGCTGGTTCTGCGTTAGGCCTTCCGGTACGGAACCCAAAATAAAAATTTACCTGGCGGTTAATGGAAAAAGCGGCGAAGAAGCTGATCAAAAATTAGAGAGCCTTAAAAAAGCTATTCTGTCAAAAGCAGGCAAATAAGTCTACTTTTAAAAGAAAATTTTACGTCATCGCAGTCATAATAGTTCTCGGCGCTGATCTGTAAAGCAGTTCACAGGTAAAAACGTTTTGATTATTATCAAAAAGCGGCTGTCTTGCCAAAAGGACTTCCATATCAATACCTCTTTTCAAGCACAAGGTTTACTTCTTAAGCAATCATCCCGACCGAAGCGAATTTTAAGAGAATTTCTCTTACCTGCCTGGAGGTTTTTTCAGCCGGGCAAGCACCAGCTTTATCTTGCTAAGGACAAAAATCTTAAAAAATTCTACCGGTAATTTTATTTTTAAAATAGTGCCTTATTACCGCATCGCTTCTTTTGCGAACAAACTTTAAAGCTTTTTGTCCTTTCAGCAGGAAAAGCCCTAAAATAGGGCTTTTCCACAGGAGTTTTGGTTAAGTTGAAAGAACACAAAAGTTGTGTTAAAATTACTTTATAAAATTAGGTAAGTTTCATCTTTTATTGCTGATAATTTTTGTAAATTATACCTTGAAATACAAAAACCAGCCCCCGGGTGGTTCCCGGAGGCCTCGCAAACTCTGGCTGCGGGACTAGGATTCGAACCTAGGCAGCATGATCCAGAGTCATGCGTGCTACCACTACACCATCCCGCAATTAAAATAAAGATAGCATGGATTGCCTTCTTTGTCAAGAATGGCTGTGTGCAAAGATTAAGTCAAACACCGATAAAAATGTCGTTTATTATGTCCGGGAATATTTTGCCTGTCATTCTGGGAAATATGGTATTGGAGGATTAGATGATTCCTGGAATAAATTTTATATTAAACAGAGTACAAAAACCTGCCAGGTACGTTGGCGGAGAATGGAATAGCGCAAGGAAAAACTGGGATTCGGTTTCTGTCAAGGTAGCCTTCGCATTTCCCGATACATATGAAGTGGGGATGTCTTATCTTGGTCTGCAGATACTTTATCATTTGGTAAACAGCAGGCGTGACTCCCTGATGGAACGTGTTTTTGCTCCCTGGATAGACATGGAAAAGGAAATGCGCGAGCGGCGGATTCCTTTATTCAGCCTTGAATCACAAAAACCGGTCGGGGACTTTGATATAATTGCTTTCACCCTGCAATACGAAATGACATTCACAAATGTTATTAATATGCTGGATCTTGCCGGCCTTCCCCTGCATACAAGCCAGCGTACCGGCCAACACCCGCTGGTAATTGCAGGTGGGCCCTGCGCCTTCAATCCGGAGCCGCTTTCAGATTTTATTGATCTATTTGTAATTGGAGAAGGGGAAGAAGTATTCACAGAACTGTTGGATCTCTGGATTAGCCTGAAAGGTAAAGCAAGCCGGGAATGCTTCCTGGTTGAGGCGTCCAAAATCCAGGGTGTTTACATTCCTTCTCTATATGAAATAAGTTGGAAAGATGGAAAAATACGTTCGATTAAACCCGGTCTTGATGAAATACCTGAAACAGTTACAAAAAGAGTAGCCAGAAACTTTGACAGGGTTTCTTTCCCTGACAGTCCAATCGTGCCGACAACGGAAATTATACACGACAGGATAATGCTTGAAATAGCCAGGGGCTGCACAAGGGGCTGCCGTTTTTGCCAGGCCGGGATGATTTACCGGCCGGTGCGTGAAAAATCCCCAACGACACTTGTTGCACAGGCAAGAAAATTGTCCGCAAATACGGGCTATGGGGAAATTTCACTGACTTCCTTGAGCGCATCCGATTATTCGTGTATTACCGAAGTTGTACACCAGCTTCTTGAAGAACTGCAGGATAAAAAAACAAGTATATCTTTGCCTTCCCTGCGTGTTGACGCTTTTTCCATTGAGCTGGCCAAGGAAATTCAGCGAACGCGCCGGGCGGGATTGACATTTGCCCCGGAGGCCGGGACACAGCGTTTAAGAAATACAATCAATAAGGGAGTTACCGAAGAAGATTTGCTGACTGCGGTTTCCGCAGCTTTTGCCGCCGGTTGGTCCGCTTTGAAACTGTATTTTATGATCGGCCTGCCGACTGAAGAGATGGAAGACATTGAAGGTATAGTACGATTGTCCCGCCAGGTATTGGAAAAGGGGTTCAGTATGGGGGTTTCTCCGGGCAGGGCAAAGGTTACGGTCAGCGTATCCTCATTTGTTCCGAAAGCGCATACCCCTTTTCAATGGGAACCGCAGGCTCCGCAGGACTATTTGTTTAGTGTGCAGAAAACGCTTAAAAAAGCGCTTAAAGAAAAGTCGCTGATATTTCACTGGCACGATCCCAGGGTAAGTTTTATTGAGGCAGTATTTGCCCGCGGGGACAGGCGTTTAGGCGGAGCGCTTGAAAAAGCCTGGTCTTTGGGTTGCCGTTTTGACGGGTGGTCCGAGTGTTTTAATAATCTGCTCTGGCGAAAGGCATTTGAACTGACCGGGATAAACCCTGAATCATATGCCTATAAAAGGTATGCTTATGGGGATTTGCTGCCCTGGGATCATATTCACACAGGAGTAAGCAAGAAGTATTTGATCAGGGAACATAAAAGAGCCATGTCAGCAGAAGCTACTCCTGACTGCCGGGCGGGAAATTGCCCCGGCTGCGGATTGTGCGCCGAGTTGGTTGCGGAACCGGAACTGTATGGGGGTAAATGGATTGCCGAGATACAGGATGTTGTATTGTAAAAATGGCCCTGCACGTTTTATATCACATCTTGATCTTGTACGGACGTTTGAACGGGTGATCAGGAGGGCGGATATCCCGGCAGCTTTTTCAATGGGTTTTAATCCCCATTCAATTTTTAGTTTTGCAGCGCCTTTACAGGTTGGTATTGGGAGTGAAAGCGAGTACCTGGATATACTGCTTAAAAATGAAGTTCCTCCTGAAGAATTGCATGCTTCCATAGGAAGTGTCCTTCCGGAAGGCCTTCATTTAAAAGAGGTCTGGCAGGTGCCTGATGATTCCCCCGCTTTGATGTCTATCGTGGAATGGGCGGAGTACGAAGTAAAATTAGAACTAAAAAAACAATTAAACGCCGGCGGTCTGGAAGAATATATTGATTCTTTTCTCAAGCAGCCCGAGATTGTTGTCAGAAGAAAGGCCAAGAAGGGGCGTGTAAAAATTGTTGATATCCGCCCGGGTATATATAGTTTAGGGGGTTTTATCAAGGATAATATATTATTATTGCGGATGAAATTAAAAACAGGCAGCAACGGAAGTGTGCGCCCCGGGGAAGCGCTGGATGCTTTTCTGGAGCATAATGCTCTGGCTGTAGAGCCTGCGGAAACTGATATAGTACGTACCGGGATATTCCCGCTGCAACATGCGGGAATGTATTTAAAGAGGTGAAATAGATGTTTAAAGAAATAGTAATCAATGCCGGGGAAGAAGAAACAAGGGTGGCGGTTTTAGAAGACCGTGTATTGGTTGAGATGTATATAGAAAGATCATTTAATCAGAGGCTGGTCGGTAACATATTTAAAGGGCGGGTAGAAAATGTGCTTCCTGGAATGCAGGCCGCCTTTGTTGATATTGGCCTGGAAAAGAATGCCTTTTTGTATATAGAGGATGCCCTGCCTCCCCGTTCCAACGGGCACTCGGCCGATGCAATCTCCAATAATATTTCCTCAGTCCTGAAAAGGGGCCAGGAAGTAGTTGTTCAAATTATTAAGGCTCCTTTGGGAAGCAAGGGGGCCAGGGTTACCACGCACATTACCCTGCCCGGCAGGTACCTGGTCCTGATGCCGACGACCGATTATATAGGGATTTCCCGGAGGATTGACTCCGACAGGGAAAGAGACAGGCTGAAGGAGTTGGCGTCCCGCATCAAACCTGAAAATATGGGATTGATCGTGCGCACTGTGGCCGAAGGGGTTGATGAAGCTGAACTGCGCGGCGATGTAAACATGCTGCTTCAGCTCTGGCAAAAAATAAATTCCCGGATCGCGCGCAGCCCTGCTCCTGTCCTGGTTCACCGCGACTTGGAGCTGAGCCACAGGATCTTAAGGGATTTATTCAGCGAGGATGTTGACCGGCTGCTGGTGGATTCACGGTTGGAATACGAAAAAATCATGGATCTTTTGGATATTACCGGGCCGCATTTAAAACACAAGGTACTGCTTGAACTTCGCGACAACATTTTTCGTGATTATGATCTTGAACAGGAACTTGAAAAAGCCCTCAAAAGAAAGGTCTGGCTTAAGTGCGGGGGTTACATAGTCATCGACCAGGTAGAAGCTTTAACTGTCATTGATGTCAATACAGGAAAATTCGTCGGTTCGGTTGACCTAGAGGACACCGTTCTAAAAACCAATCTTGACGCGGCTGCCGAAATTGCCCGGCACCTGCGCCTGCGCAACATAGGCGGGATCATTATCGTAGATTTCATAGACATGCAAAAAGATGAACACCGGAAAAAAGTGCTGCAGGTTCTTGAAGAAGAAATTAAAAAAGATAAAACCAAGACAAATATTCTTGGCATCACCCAGTTGGGCCTTGTGGAGATGACAAGGAAAAAAACGCGGCCAAGTCTTTCCGAGATACTGCAAAAATCCTGCCCGTACTGTGACGGACGCGGCAAGGTGCTCTCCGAAGAAACGGTGGGAATACATTTTAAAAATCATATTTTTGAATTAGCCCGGCAAACCGGTGTAGATACAATTCTGGTGGAAGCGCATCCCCTGGTTGCAGCCCGCCTGATCGGCGCCGGGGGCGCCAACTTGCGTGAGCTTGAGCAAAAGACGGGTAAGAATATGTATATACGGGGTTCGCAAGCCCAGCATATAGAATCGGTAATCATGCGGCCGCTGCATGATCAGGCGGAAGCCAAAGCTCAGATACTGCCGGTCAGATCCGGCCAGATGCTCGAGGTAAAAGTGGAGGAAGCGCATGTTTCCAACGCGAATGACGGAATTGCCCGGGTAAACGGTTTCGTGCTTGATATTGAAGGCGCCGGTTCAATGATCGGCAAAACAGTGCCCGTAGAAGTCAGCAAGGTATACAGGACTTACGCGCGGGCTAAAGTTATCGGCAGACAGGTGGGCTCTTAATGCATATTCTTATAGCCGGGGCCGGCGCGCTGGGGTCCGTTTTCGGCGGTTTTTTAAGAAAAGCCGGCCATCAGGTAACCCTTCTCGGCCGTGCCTGGCATCTTAACGCAATTGGAGTAAAAGGCCTGCGCATTGAAGGAATTTGGGGTTCCCATACGGTAGAAAATTTTACTTTGACAACCTCGCCGGATAACCTGACGGAATCGTACGACCTTATTCTGGTTACAGTAAAATCTTATGATACGGAAACAATGGCCGCGAAACTGGCCCCCTTTGTTAAAAAAGGCGCTTTAACAGTTTCACTTCAAAACGGGCTGGGGAATTCCGAAATTTTATCAGCAGTCCTGGGCGCGGACAATATTGTCTCGGGCAGGGTAATTTTCGGCGCGGAAATCACTGAACCCGGACTTGTCAACGTTACAGTTATTGCCGATGATGTTGTTCTTGGCCCTCCCGTAAAGGGGGCAAAAATTCCGGAGCCGGACAAAATAACCGCCATTGTCGGCTTGCTCTTAGAAGCTGGAATACCCTGCCGTTATGACGAAAATATACAGGATTTAATCTGGGCAAAGGCTTTTTATAACTGCGCCCTTAATCCTTTAGGAGCGCTGTTTGGAATGAATTACGGCCAGCTTGCCGATAATCAAAATGCCCGTTTGGTTATGGAAAAGGTTGTTTTAGAAGCTTTTCAAGTGGCCCTGTCGCGTGAAGTTGTTTTGCCCTGGGAATCACCCGAACATTTTTTAGAGGTTTTTTACAAAGAAATGGTTCCGCCCACACGCAACCACCGCCCGTCGATGCTGCAGGATTTGGAAAGAGGACGCTTGACTGAAATAGACGCCTTAAACGGACGCATTTTATCCTGGGCGGAAAAAGCAGGTTTAAGCGTGCCCGTTAATGAAACAATTACCCAGTTAATAAAGATTAAGGAAAGATATACCATTTAAAGGATTTCAAATTAGTTATTGTCAAGGCCGCCTTCACAGGCGGTTTTTTTAACGCCCAAGAGTTAATTCTGCTCAAGTATAAAAACCGTTTCAACAGGTTTATTCAGCAGCCGGGCAATTTTAATTGCAAGTACGAGCGTAGGGTTATATTTGTCAAGCGAAGCTACGCTTCTGCAATTCTTATGTCAGATGAGAAACCATAAAACTTTTAAAAATCTTGTTAAAAAAGCAGGAGTTTTTTAATCAATCTAGAAAATTAAAGTGGTGGGAAGTGGTGGAAAGTGGGTTAGCGGAACATGTTTATGGGTGAATATCAGCATACCATAGACGATAAGGGAAGGCTTTTTATTCCTGCCCGTTTTCGCGATAACTTGGGTATAAAGTTCGTTTTAACCAAAGGCCTGGATAGTTGTTTATTTGCCTACCCCCCCCAGGAGTGGACAATACTTGAAGAGAAAATGCGTCTCATGCCCTTTACCAGTGCGGATGTCCGGGCCTTTGTTCGTTTTTTCTTTGGCGGCGCCTGTGAATGTTTAGTTGACAGACAGGGAAGAATATTAGTTCCGAATAACCTCAGAAAGCATGCGGCTTTGGATAAAGAAGCCGTTATTATTGGAGTGTCCTCAAGGGTTGAAATCTGGTCAAAGGAAAAGTGGGAGAAATACAACAGCGGATCCGCTGATTTAGTTGAACAGATAGCCGAGAAAATCGGAGGTTTTGGAATTGTTTTCTGACAGATGTGGTGGGCGGTAATTTAGATGAATAATCCCGATAAAGAAGGTGATCAAAAAAAGATATTTCACCCGCCGGTAATGATGGAAGAAGTCCTATCTTCATTGAAGTTAAAGCCCGGCGGTTCTTATGTAGATTGTACGATCGGCGGCGGGGGGCACAGCCGCAAAATTCTGGAACTTACCTCCCCCAACGGCCGTCTGACAGGTCTGGACAGGGACCCTATTGCGCTTGATTATGCAAGACAATACCTTGAAGAATATCAAAGCAGGATAATCTTAATAAAGAGTAATTTCGTTTTTTTGCCTCAAGTGCTCAAACAGCTTGGAATTACTTCTGTAGACGGTATTTTGTACGATCTGGGAGTAAGTTTAGCCCAGCTTGATCATCCGGAACGCGGTTTTAGTTACCAATTTGACGGTCCTTTAGATATGCGTATGGATCCGGAGGAACCCGTCAGCGCGAAGGACCTGGTTAATGAACTTTCAGAAACTGAGTTAGCGGAACTAATCCGGCGATATGGCGAGGAATTCTGGGCCAAAAGAATTGCGGCGTTTATAGTTCAGGAACGAAAGCGCAGGACAATACAGACAACCGGCGAACTGGTTAATATTATCAAAAAAGCAATCCCGGCACGCAGCCGCCGCCGCGGACCACACCCGGCAAAACGCACTTTTCAAGCCTTGCGTATTGCTGTCAACCAGGAACTGGATAAATTGGGCAAGTCCTTACGGGAGGCAGTTCCCTTCTTAAAGGCCGGGGGACGTATTTGTGTAATCTCCTTTCACTCCCTGGAAGATCGGATTGTCAAGGAAACGTTCAAGGAAATATCCTCAGCCTGCGCCTGCCCACCTGATTTTCCCTGCTGCGTTTGTGGAAAAAAGGCCTGTCTTCGGATTATAAGGCCTTCACCTATTTTGCCGACAAATATTGAACTTGAGCGCAACCCGCGTTCGCGCAGCGCGAAACTGCGGGTTGCGGAAAAAGTTGAGTAAGTTCTAAAGTAAAAGGAAGATGAATAGATTGGTAGCGGTACAAGAACAATCCAAATATACCAGTTTGCCTGAAAGACTAAACGACCCGGACCGGCAAAGCCGGCATACGCCCCTGTCAAGGAGACAGAAGCTGGTTATGGCCGGATTGGTATTATCGGTCTTTATTTCAGGAATATTTGTTGTTTTTCTATATGCTCAGATGGTGAGCACAGGCTACCAGATATATAAGCTCCGGACGCAGACAAACACTTTGGATATGCAGGTAAAAGATTTATCCGAAGAATTGGAGCGGCTTTCATCTTTAGACAGGATTGAAATGGTAGCTACAACAAAGCTGGGCATGGTCAGGCCGGACTTGAAAACAATGGTAATTGTCCAGACTGAACCGGCTGAAAAGACAACACTTGAAAACAATACGTCTCCTCCGGCGGAAGACATCTGCCTGGCCGGCGGAGCGGATAAAAAGAATAATTGGGTAATTCAGGCACTGGTAAATTTGGTGGCTAATAATCATGGTACTAATCTTGGAAGCCAGGCGTCGTAGCCGGTTTAAGAAACCTGATTAAAGCGACGGTTTCGCATAAGAAGCGGCGCCTGACCACTAAAACCGGAGGTCCTGATGGCGCCAAATACTATGCTGATCCGTAAAAGGCTGACCATTGTCCTGCTCTTGTCGGCTTTAGCCCTGTTCTGTTTAATCGGCCGTTTGGCCTGGATCCAATTTGTCTGGGGCAAAGACCTTGAGAACAAGGCCCTTGAGGTTCGCATGCGGGATATTCCTGTTGAAGCCAAACGGGGGAATATATATGATCGCAACGGCAGGGAATTGGTCGGCAGTGTAAGTGCCGATTCGGTCTATGCCATTCCCAGTTTAATCAGGGAACCCCAAAAAACTGCTGAAAAACTTTCCCCTATTCTCAAAGAAGACGTTTCATTTCTTTACCGCGTACTTACCCGTCCTTCCTGCTTTGAATGGCTTGGGCGCAAACTAGAACTGAAGACAGCGCAAAAAATAAGGAGTATGAATCTAAGCGGGGTTTTTTTGCTGGAGGAAAGTAAGCGTTTCTACCCGCTGCAAACCATTGCGCCGCATCTTTTAGGTTTTACCGGTATTGATAATCAGGGCCTGACTGGAATTGAAAAAAGCTATGACGACCAGCTAAAAGGCGTTCCCGGACGCATTATTGTCGAGCAGGATGCCATCGGCCAGGACGTTCCGGAACCTTTGCACAAATATCTGCCGCCAAAACAGGGCTCCGGCCTTGTGCTGACCATTGATGAAACAATCCAGCAGTTCGTAGAGCGCGAACTGGATAAGATTGTCCTGAAATACAGGCCTAAAATGGCGGTAATTGTGGTTATGGATCCCGGGACGGGTGAAATTCTGGCCATCGGCAACCGGCCTACGTTTAATTCTAATAAATGGGAAAAAGCGCCTGCCTATATTTGGGATAGAAACCCTGCTATTTGGTACAATTATGAGCCCGGTTCAACTTTTAAGATCGTTACAATGGCGGCAGGGCTCGGCGCCGGGGTTGTTAAGCGTACCGATCCTTTCTTTTGCCCCGGCTATGTAAGAGTTGCCGACCGGACAATAAATTGCTGGCTCGACGGCGGGCACGGAAGCCAGACCTTCGAGGAAGTAGCGGCAAATTCATGTAATGTGGGGTTTGTTGAACTTGGACTGCGTCTTGGCGTTAAAAATTTCTACAAATACATAAACGAGTTTGGTTTTGGGGAGCGTACCGGCATCAATCTGCCGGGTGAAGAAACAGGCCTGTTCATTCCTGAAAAGGACGCCACCAATTTGGATGTGGCGACTATGTCAATAGGGCAGTCAATTGCGGTTACTCCCATTCAGCTTATATCCGCCGTATCGGCCATAGCAAATGGAGGCGCTCTGCTGCGCCCGCAAGTGGTCAGGGAAATCCGGGACAGTTCCGGGAATCCCGTTAAAGGGTATAAGCCGGAAGTAATCAGGCGTGTTGTTTCGGAGGAGGAGGCCCGCCAGGTTCGTGAGCTTTTAGAGAACGTTGTTGCCAAAGGCACCGGGAAAAATGCCTTCATTGACGGTTACCGGGTTGCCGGCAAAACAGGTACGGCGCAGGTTGTTGGTGAAAACGGCGGTTATGTTTCGGGCAGGTATGTGTCTTCTTTTGTGGGATTTGCGCCTTCTGAACAACCCCGTCTGGCCTGCCTGGTAATGGTTGCCGAACCTCAGGGAGGAATTTATTACGGCTCCCAGGTAGCTGCCCCTGTATTTCAGGCAGTGGTGCGCGATTCCCTGCATTACTTGCGTGTGCCCGAAACGCCCGATCTTAAGAAGCCGCCCGATCCCTTCGTCTATGAAGAACCGCGGATTAAGGTCAAAGTGCCGAATGTAATCAATTATCCCGTCAACGAAGGTATCAAGATGCTTTCGGGAAGCAGCCTTTCCTACCAGCTAAACGGCCGGGGGAACATTATTTACGGGCAGATGCCCGCTCCGGGAGCAGAGGTTTACAACGGCGTCAAGGTCGTCTTAAATTTAAAACCCCTTGCTGAAAGCGGCGGCGCCGGCAACGTAACCATGCCGAACTTGAAAGGACTGACTATGGGTGAAGTTGCGGAACTGCTTAAGAACCTTGATTTAAACCTGGAATTTAACGGGACTGGAATTGTTGAATCGCAGGAACAGCCGCCGGGGAAAAAAGTAAAACGAGGTTCTACGGTGAGGGTCAATTTTGCTCAACCAGGCTTAATAACCTTTGAGGAACAGCCCCGGAAAACTCCTGCGGCATCCGGGAGCATAAGCGGCAATATATTTAATGAAAGACCATAGGAGTATGTGATATTAATATCTTTGTTCTGGCAATAATACCAATGGCAAATAAAGGTTATTGAATTGTACTTAAGCTGATGATACGATAAATCAAGAAGAAACAGGAGATCCAGCTATTGTTATTGAGTGATTTAATAGAAGATCAGAAGATCCTGGCCATGTCAAAAGAGTTACAAGTTCCGATCCGTGGTTTGGCTTACGATTCCCGGTCGGTTGGGCAGGATTTTCTTTTTTTTGCTATAGAAGGTTTTAAAACAGACGGGCATCTGTTTATTAAGAAAGCTATCGAAAACGGCGCCTGTGCTGTTGTAATCCAAAAGCCCGTGAACATCCCCGATAACATAACCTGGATTCAGGTTCCGGATACACGCAGCGCCCTGGCGCTGTTTTCAGCAAGATATTATGGAAACCCGACGCGCAAACTAAAATTAATCGGGGTTACCGGGACTAACGGAAAAACCACCACCACCCACCTTTTGGCGGCCATCTACAGGTCCGCAGGTGATATAACGGGGATCATCGGCACTATTTCCAACTGGATTGGTAATTTGGAACTGCCGGTGGATAAGACTACTCCTGAGTCGCTTGAACTGCAGCAGCTCTTTTCCAGGATGGTTGATCAGGGAGTTAATACTGCGGTTATGGAAGTCAGTTCTCATGCCCTTGCCTTAAGAAGGGTTGTGGGATGCCGGTTTAAAACAGCCCTGTTTACAAATATAAGCCAGGACCACCTGGATTTTCATCAGGATATGGACGATTACCTGCGGACAAAGGCCATTTTGTTTAGAATGCTCAGCCTGGAGGATAAATGCGAACCAAGGTTTGCCATAGTGAATTGTGACGATCCGGGCGCGGGGGAAATTTTAGCCGCCAGCCAGGTTAATGTGGTAACCTATGGCCTTGGAGAAAAAGCGATGGTCAGGGCCACCGAAGTAGAGGTAACGTCAAAGGGAGTATCATTTTTAATTGTTACACCCTGGGGCGCATCAAGGGTGGCCTTAAAATTAACAGGCCTGTTTAATGTCTACAACGCCCTTGCCGCGCTTGCGGCGGGCGGAGCGGACGGACTGCCGCTGGAAGAAATGATTAAATCTCTGCAGTCTGTTTCCGGAGTCCGGGGGAGATTTGAAAAGATTGACAGAGGTCAGGATTATACAGTTATAGTAGATTATGCGCACACACCTGACGGCCTGGAGAAAGTTCTTGAAACGGCCCGGGAAATTACTTCCGGTAAACTTATTTCAGTATTTGGCTGCGGCGGCGATCGCGACCGGGGCAAGAGGCCGTTGATGGGCGAAATAGCCGCCCGGCTTTGTGATCTCGCGGTGGTTACTTCTGACAACCCGCGTACCGAAGATCCCTTAACCATAATCGCTGATGTCCGGAAGGGCATGAACGGGATTAGCGGAGTCAATTATGTAACCATACCGGACCGGAGGCAGGCGATAGCATATGCGCTTGGCCGGGCGTCCGCCGGTGATGTGGTTGTTATTGCGGGGAAAGGCCACGAAGATTATCAGATCATCGGCAGCCGGAAATTTCCCTTTGATGACCGTGAGGAGGTAACCAAGTTTCTTGAAAAAAATAAAGGCTGCTAAAATCAGCCGGGCCATTGGAGCCGAGTTTTTGCAGGGCAACCCCGAAAACTTGTATGAGGGGATCTCAATAGATTCCAGGCAGATCAAAAGCGGACAATTGTTTTTTGCTATGCGCGGCAAAAACTATGATGCGCACGACTATGCCGTTCAGGCGGTTTCTTCGGGAGCGTCCGGGCTGGTTCTGGAGAGGGTGGTTCCCGATCTTCCTTCCGGGGTTGACGTTTTCCTGGTACCGGATACCCTTGCTGCCCTTCAGAGCCTTGCCCGCTATAACAGAAGCGCTTTTAACATCCCCGTAATTGCTGTTACCGGGAGCGTCGGTAAAACGACTACCAAGGACTTAATGGCGGTGGTCCTTTCTGTAAAGTTTAATACATTAAAAACAACCGGCAACCAGAACAATGAGATAGGCTTACCGTTAACACTGCTTAATCTTAATGAATCTCACGAGGCTCTTGTGGTTGAAATGGCTATGCGGGGGCCTGGTGAGATTGATTTTTTATGCGGCCTTGCGCTGCCAAATGCAGCAATAATTACTAATATAGGCGAAGCTCATCTCGGACTTCTGGGTTCTGTTGAAAACATTGCCCAGGCAAAAGGGGAACTGCTTGAACATATACCTGTCAGCGGATTTGCGGTCTTGAATGCGCAGAGTCCCTTTATTTTTAAGCAGGCCGCTCGCTGCCGCGGCAAAGTGATCTTTTTCGGCGCTGCTTCGAATTTGGACATATATGCCCGGGATATTAGGATATCCGGCGAAGGCAGCGCTTTTACCGTTGAAGCGGGAGGTCGCAGTTTTAATATATTCCTGCCTTTGCCGGGCGCGCATAACGTTTTAAACGCCCTTTCAGTTATCGGCGCCGCTTTGGAGCTGGGCTTTACCGCGGGTGAGATTACCGAAGGCCTGGCCCGAATTACTTTAAGCGGCTCGCGTCTAGAAATAATCGATTTAAAAGATATCACAGTTATTAACGACACGTATAACGCCAACCCTTCGTCAGTGAAAGCGGCGCTGGAAGCACTGGCGGAAGTTGCGGAAGGTAAGCGCAAAATTGCTGTTCTTGGCGATATGCTTGAACTGGGGGAAAAGGCTGATTCATTTCATAACCAGTTAGGAGAAAGCATAGCTTCGACAGGCGTGGATTATCTGATCACTGTTGGAGGGCTTGCCCGTCAAATGGCTCTCGGGGCGATGAACAACGGTATGGCCGGCAGCCATGTTTTTATTTGCGATTCAAACGCCGAAGGCTTTGGAAAGCTTAAAGAACTTCTTTTAGCCGGCGATGTGGTCCTCGTAAAGGGTTCCCGGGGGATGCGGATGGAAGAAATTATACAGGCTTTAATAGCGATGAACCATTAGAAAATTGTCAAATCAGGGAAAAAGTTATGGATTCAAGCTGGGTTATAAATTTTAAATCATGCTTAATTTCTTTAGTTGTTGCAATCCTGCTTGGCCCGCTGGTCATCCCCCTGCTGCGCAGGTTAAAACTCGGCCAAAATGTACGCAGCGACGGCCCGGCGCGTCACCTGCAGAAAAGCGGCACTCCCACTATGGGAGGTGTAATTTTCTTGGCGGGGGTGGCGGTTTCCGGTCTTTTGCTGGCCAGCCGGTCCGTTGAAGGCTTAATGGTCCTGGGAATTACCCTGGTCTTCGGTCTAATCGGCTTTCTGGATGATTTTATAAAAGTATATTTAAAAAGGCCGCTGGGTTTGAGGGCCAGAGAGAAACTGCTGGGACAAGTATTATTCAGTATATTATTTTGTTTTCTATGTATTTCATTGCTTGGACGAGGTACGGGCTATGTTGTGCCTTTCTCAGGCTTTTTTGTCCCCGGAGGGCTGATATGGGATCCCGGGATTGTTTTGTTCTTTATTATAAGCGTTTTTGTTATTATCAGTGCGACTAATGCGGTAAACCTTACCGACGGCCTGGATGGCCTGGCAGCGGGTGTGACTGTGCTGGTTTCTTTGGCTTACATGTTTGTTTCGCAGGGTCTGGGCAAACCCGGAGTTGCCGCGATAATGGCGGCCGTTGCGGGAGGCTGCCTGGGCTTTTTGTTTTTTAACCGGCACCCGGCCTCGGTTTTTATGGGGGATACCGGCTCGCTTGCTTTAGGTGCTTCTCTGGGAGCGGCGGCTGTTATATCCAGGAGTGAATTGTTTTTACTTATTATAGGCGGTGTTTTTGTACTGGAAACACTATCGGTTATATTGCAGGTGATTTCTTTTCATCTGTTCGGCAGAAGGATTTTCCGGATGAGCCCCCTGCACCATCATTTTGAACTTTGCAACTGGAGTGAAAGAAAAGTTGTTCTTGTTTTCTGGCTGGCGACTCTTGTTTTTATCGCAGCCGGCCTGGTGGGTTTTTACAAGCTGAGCTGAAATACTTAAGTATTATAAAAAGGGGAAGGTTTTTAATTTGCGATTGACCGGTCAAAAAGTACTCGTCATCGGAGCCGGCAGAAGCGGGATAGCGGCAAGCAATTTTTTATCCCAAAAAGGCGCGCAGGTTGAACTGACGGACATAAAAAGCCGCCGGGAATTCGGAGCGGGACTGGAAACTTCTCTTAATGACGGGATTAAATTAACGCTTGGGTCTTATCCGCCTGTAGAAAAAGGGAGCTACGGGATGGTTGTGCCAAGCCCAGGTGTCCCCCTGAAGATTTTGCCCATAACTAAGGCAAAAGAATTCGGAATACCGGTGATTGGTGAACTGGAACTGGCTTATCAATATGCCCGTTCACCGGTAATTGCAATTACAGGCACAAACGGAAAAACAACAACGACTGCACTGGCCGGGGAAATTTTAAAAGCTGCGGGATACCGCACTCTCGTTGCGGGCAATATAGGGCTGCCCCTGATTGGTGAAGTAGAGAAATATTCTACTGATGATGTTATTGTAGCCGAGGTAAGCAGTTTTCAGTTGGAGACAACAGCTTCCTTTAAACCCCATGTGGGAGTTATCTTAAATATTACGCCGGATCATATTGACCGTCATGTTGATATGGAAGGCTATACTGCGGCCAAAGCAAAAATTTTTGGCAATCAGAACGCGCAGGATTATATTGTCTTAAATTTCGATGACCCGCTGACAAAGAATCTTGCTTCTATATGTCCCGGGTCAGTAATATTTTTCAGCCGTCTTCATAAGTTAACAAGGGGGGTATTTGTCCAGGATAATTGGATCGTAATCCGGTGGGATGAAAAATCCCACATGGTTTTGCCGGCCGGTGAATTGGGAATTCCCGGACCGCATAATTTAGAGAACGCTATGGCTGCCGCCGCCTGCTGCTGGGTACGCGGGGTTGGCATTGATGTATTGGCCAGGGTTCTGCGTGAATTTAAAGGAGTAACCCACAGACTGGAGTTTGTAGCGGAAATTGACGGTATCTCCTATATTAATGATTCCAAAGGCACAAATCCCGATGCGACTATAAAAGCGCTCCAATCCTATAGTAACCCGATTGTGCTGATTGCCGGAGGAAGAAATAAAGGCAACGACTTTAACGAATTATCCGTCTTGATCAAGGAAAAGGCAAGGGCGGTGGTTTTAATCGGAGAAAGCGCCGGTGAAATTAAGCATGCGGTGGAAAACCAAGGTGGTCCGGAAGCATACCTGGCCGGAACTCTTTCGGAGGCAGTAAGCGCCGCAGGCCGGATAGCCCGCCGGGGAGATGTTGTTTTACTGTCTCCAGCTTGCGCCAGTTGGGATATGTTTAAAAACTATGAGGAACGGGGCGACTTGTTCAAGCAGGCTGTAATGGGGTTAAAGGAGGCACGCCGGAATGACGAGGACCAAAAGATCACCTGATTTCATTCTTCTTTTAGTTCTGCTGATTCTGCTCAGCCTTGGCATAGTAATGGTTTTCAGCTCAAGTTTGTGGTATGCGACACTTCCTCCGTTTAACGATACTTTTTACTTCTTGCGAAAGCAGCTGACTTGGGCGGTAATCGGTATTGTGACCATGATTGCTTTTATGAATTACGACTACTGGCGTTTAAAACGCTGGGCAGGTCCGCTGCTTATCGCCGGTCTTGGCCTTCTGGCCGTTGTGCTTATTCCGGGTGTAGGAGTGACCAAGCTTGGTGCGCAAAGGTGGTTAAATCTGGGACCGCTTAGCTTTCAGCCGGCGGAGTTTGTTAAGCTTTGTCTGGTGATCTTTATTGCATACGGTTTATCGGGGCGGCTTGAAAAAGTTAAAAGTTCGTGGCTTGGAATGCTGCCCTTTTTGTTTTTAGCAGCTTTATCCGGCGGATTGATTCTTTTGGAACCAGATTTGGGCACAGCGGTAACCGTTGTCGGAACAATTTTTATTATGCTTTTTGCAGCGGGAGCCAGAATCGGCAACCTGGCTTTGATAGGGCTTCTGGGATTAGGTGCGGTAGGAGCCGCCATCTTGGTGGAACCATACCGCCTGCATCGTTTTCTGGCTTTTATGGATCCCGAAAAAGATCCGCAGGGAGCGGGCTGGCATATTTTGAATTCACTTATGTCACTTGGTTCAGGAGGCTTTTTGGGTACCGGGTTGGGCAGGGGCCACGCCAAATATCTTTGGGTCCCCGAAAGGCATACGGATTTTATTTTCGCAATTATCGGTGAGGAGCTTGGGTTTATCGGAGCGAGTTTAGTTATCTTTCTATTCATTATTCTTATCTGGCGGGGTTTCAGGGCAGCTGTAACAGCGCCGGACTCATTCGGCGCATTGTTGGCCACGGGTATCATTTCCGGTATTGGTGTACAGGTTATTATTAACATCGGTGTTGTCACCAGTTCTTTGCCGATTACCGGTATAACCCTGCCTTTTATAAGTTTTGGAGGTAATTCACTTGTTTTTTCACTGGCATCGATGGGGATCCTGCTGAATATATCCCGTTTTAGCGTCTACAAGTGACGAAACTTGCCCAATGGTTGATTAACTTTGATTGTTCACGGTAAAAAAGTAGGGATGACTGATGCGTTTTGTTATAACGGGAGGCGGCACAGGGGGACATGTTTATCCCGCTTTGGCTATTGCCGGCGGCCTTAAAGAAAAATATCCCGGAGCGGAAATATTATATATGGGCAGCGCTAAAGGCCTGGAAGCGGACCTGGCCCCAAGGGCCGGATTGGGTTTTGAACCTATTCGTGTAACCGGTTTAAAGCGCCGGCTGACATTCGATAATATGCTCACTGTCTGGCGGGCGTCACTGAGCTTTGCGAAAGCCCTGCGTGTTTTAGCTGATTTTAAACCCAAGGCTGTAATCGGTACCGGAGGTTACGTTTGCGGCCCTGTTGTTCTGGCTGCGTCCGTATGCCGCATACCAACCTTAATTCATGAACAGAACGCTTTGCCTGGAATAACCAACCGGCTCCTGGCTTATGTTGTAACAACTGTTGCAATAACCTTTCCGGAAACAGCCGGCCGCCTTCCGAAACATACAAGGGTCATTTTAACCGGCCTTCCTGTACGCGCCGAATTTGGCGATTGTGAAAAACAAAAAGCGCGCCGGCTATTGAATTTGCCTGAAAACGGCTCCCTGGTTGTGTCTTTTGGGGGCAGCCAGGGCGCGAAAAGCATCAATAAAGCAATGCCTGAAGTAATTAAATATTTCAGGAATAAGGCTGATCTGCATTTTTTGCACATCACCGGGCCGGCCCAGTATGACGACTTCATACTTGAGTTGAAGCAGTGTTTTGTTGATCCTGATTATGGCAATAATAGCATTAAACCCTATCTTCATGAGATGCACCTTGCGCTGGCGGCGGCCGATTTGATTGTCTGCAGGGCTGGGGCGGCAACGCTGGCGGAGATAACAGTAATTGGAAAACCGGCGGTGCTGATTCCTTACCCTTATGCCAGCGGAAACCACCAGGAATTAAACGCCATTTCTTTAAAGAAATCAGGCGCTGCGGTAGTAATCAAGGACAGCTATCTGACGGGTAAAATATTGGCGGAGCAGGTCGGGAATTTACTTGCCGATCCCATACGGTTAAAGGAAATGTCGCTGGCCAGCAAAAAACTGGGCCACCCTGAGGCGCTGGAAAAAATACTGGAATGCCTGGATTTTATTATTTAAACCCGTCCGTTCCAATTGGACATGCCCGGGCAGATATAAAGAACACCTTTTCAAAAAACGGCATAAAATAAAGGTGTCTTGGTTTAGATGAAGGAGTTGATAGCCGTTGCAAGAAGTTTTGCCAAGACGGATACATTTCATAGGTATTGGAGGCACTGGTATGAGCGGGTTGGCCAAAATCATGCTTGAAATGGGATACCAGGTAACCGGTTCGGATCTTGCCAGTACCGCAGTTACACAAAGAATCGAAGCATTGGGTGGAACATGCTACACCGGCCACCGTAAAGAGAACATCGGAGACACCGGACTGGTTGTCATCTCTTCCGCTATTAATGAGGATAATCCGGAGCTGCTCGAAGCCGGCAAAAAAGGCTTGCCGGTAATTCACCGGGCAGACCTGCTTGCCTGGCTGATGCGCAGGCAGAAAGGTCTGGCAGTTGCCGGAGCTCACGGAAAAACCACCACGAGCTCGATGCTGGCTATGTCCCTGAAAAACAACGGCTTGGATCCGACGATAGTTGTCGGGGGAGAATTAAATGATTTGGGCGCCAACGCCAAACTGGGATCAGGCGAATACCTGGTGGCCGAGAGCGATGAAAGTGACGGTTCTTTTTTGAAACTTGACCCGCTGGCCGTTATTGTTACCAATATTGAGGACGATCACTTGAATTACTATGGCTCCATAGACAGTATGAAGGCTGCTTTCAGCGAGTTTCTAGATAAGATACCTGAACAGGGTATCGCCATTGTATGTCTTGACGACCCGTACATATCCGAAATAATCGGAAGCCTGAAGGCCCCCCTGGTTACCTATGGCTTTGACAGCAAGGCCGATTATACCTTAAAGAACGTTTCTTTAAATGGACAGAGTTCCTGCGCCGCAATCTACTGCCGGGGGGAATATGTGGGGCGGCTGGAACTTTCTGTGCCCGGGAAACACAACCTTTCCAACGCTCTGGCTGTCGTTGCTCTGGGCCGCTGGTTGGGTCTGGATTTTGAGAGGATTTCGGGAGCGTTGCATTCATTTGGGGGCGTAGGAAGGCGTTTTGAACTAATTGGCAAGGAAAAGGGTGTCAAAATAATAGACGATTATGCTCACCACCCGACCGAAATTGCCGCAACTTTAAAGGCCGCCCGGCAGATTCACAAGCAGCGGCTAATCGCAGTGTTCCAGCCTCACCGTTATACCCGGACCGCCCTCTTAAGTGAGCGTTTCGGGGAGGTGTTTGGGGAAGCTGATCTTGTTTTAATAAGTGAAATATACAGCGCCGGGGAAAAGAAACTTTCTGGAATTTCGGCCGGCTTAATTATCGAAGCTGTAGAAAAAAATACGGGCAAGCAGGTAGTCTACTGCCCCACCCTTGCGGACGTTGTGAATTACCTTGTAGATGTTGTCCGGCCGGGTGACTTAGTAATGACCTTGGGAGCCGGGGACATCTACAACGCTGGAATTGAACTTGCAGGCAGGTTGAAGGAGAATTAAAACAGTGGATGGTCAGCCAATTTACCAGTTCATCCGTGATTCGCTTCCGGGTCAGGCGCAGCTTGATGAACCGATGAAATTTCATACTACCTGGAGAATAGGAGGGCCTGCAGACGTTCTGGTTGAACCTGACAGTATGGAGGGTCTTCGTCTGACCATGGATCTGGTTCAAAAATATAACCTTCCTTTAACAGTAATCGGTAACGGTTCAAATATTTTGGTCTGTGACAGAGGCATTCGCGGAGTTGTTCTTAAAATTGGCGACGGGTTTTCAAAAGTTACAGTAGAAAACAATAAAATAACAGCCGGGGCCGGCGTAAAACTTGTTCGCCTTGTTAATGCGGCGTTAAGCAAAGGCATTGGCGGATTTGAGTTTTTAGCGGGTATCCCCGGGACAGTAGGCGGCGCAGTCGTAATGAACGCGGGAGCCAACGGCGCCGCTTTCTGTGATATTCTGGAATACGTATTTCTTATGGATCCGTCCGGTAAAACAATCAGGAGAAGTTCTGAAGAACTTGGTTTTGACTACCGGATGAGCAATCTGCAGGGCGCTTCTCTGATCGTTCTTGAAGCTTACTGTCTTGGTGTAAGCAGAGAAAAGAAGGATATTCAGCAGAAAATTGACGAAATGCTGGAAAAGCGCAAAAATACTCAACCGACCTCTTCCGCGACCGCAGGCAGTGTTTTTAAAAATCCTCCGGGTACTTCGGCAGGCTTTCTTATTGATCAGGCGGGCGGAAAAGGATTGCGCGTTGGGGATGCAATGGTTTCTGCAGTGCATTCTAATTTTATCGTTAACCTCGGTAAAGCTACCGCACGAGAGGTGCTGGATTTGATTGACCAAGTTAAGGAACTGGTTATTCAACGTTTTGGAACAGAATTAACCCTTGAGGTAAAAGTGTTAGGTGAGGACTAGGTGGGGGGTGACATAATATGGAAAGGTTTGTAGTCTCCGGTGGAAAAAGCTTAAGAGGGTCAGTAAAGGTAAGCGGCAGTAAAAATGCAGCCCTTCCAATTTTGGCGGCAAGTCTTTTATGCAATGGTCAGTGCGTCATTAAGGATACGCCTAGTCTACAGGATGTAGCTACAATCTGCAATGTTTTAAGTTCGCTTGGGGCGGCGGTTCAAAGGAAGGGGACGACTGTAACTGTCGACGCGGCAAACGTTAAATCTATGGAAGTTGAAGAAGAATTGACAAGACGGATGCGTGCGTCTAACCTTGTCCTGGGGGCTTTAATAGGACGTTTCCAGAAAGCAAAAATTTCTCGTCCCGGTGGCTGTGATATAGGTTCGCGTCCGATGGACCTGCACCTGAAAGGTTTGTGCGCATTAGGGGCGGAAGTAAGTGAGAAGTACGGTTTCATCACCGCCTCGGCTGACCGGTTGACCGGCGCTGAAGTACACCTTGATTATCCCAGTGTCGGCGCCACGGAGAACATTATTATGGCTGCCGTTTTGGCGCAGGGAAATACAGTCATCAGAAATGCCGCCCGTGAGCCTGAAATTGTAGACCTTCAAAATTTTCTTAATACTCTTGGAGCAAAAGTAAAAGGCGCCGGAACAGGCACGATTAAAATTGAAGGAGTTAAGGAACTTCATTCAGGTGAATATCAAATACTTCCCGACCGCATAGAAGCGGGCACGTACATGATTGCAGCCGCCATCACCGGAGGAGATGTCGTCCTGGAGAACATCATTCCCGAGCATTTGGAAGCCTTAACCGCCAAGCTGAAAGAAGCCGGCGTGAAAGCAGAAGAAGGGGATGACAGCGTACGCGTTACCGGCAACGGCAGGTTAAAGTCGGTAGACATAAAAACGATGTCCTACCCGGGTTTCTCAACCGACCTGCAGCCCCAGATGATGGCTCTGCTTACACTGGCTGACAATACCAGTATTGTTACGGAGACTGTTTTTGAACACAGGTATAAGCATGTCAGCGAATTAAGAAGAATGGGCGCGGATATCCGGGTGGAAGGACAAACAGCCATCGTTAAAGGGGTCCAGAAATTAAGCGGCGCGCCAGTGGAAGTTACCGATTTGCGGGCAGGGGCCGCCCTGGTTTTGGCGGCAATGGCCGCCGACAACGGGTCAATTATAGAAGGAGTTGAACACATCGATCGCGGGTACGAACGCCTTGAGCAAAAACTGAACAGCCTGGGAGCACGGATTATACGTATTAAAAGCTAGCCCATTTCCCGCCAGGGATATATAATAAATATTAGTAAGCTTATACTTATATATAAAGATATTTCTTATTATAGGTTATAATATATTCTAGCACCTGGGAAGTGGACTTTTTGGTTACTTATCGGGCGGAGGTTAAAAAGTCTGTCAAGCCCAACCTGGGCGGCAGCATTTTTTTTATTTTGCTTTTATTCTTAGCTGTTTACGTTTTGATTTGTTTTCCTTTTTTTGAGATACAAAAAGTAGAAGTGAAGGGAAATAAATTTTATACTGCCGAAAAGATAATATCCCTGGCGGATATTGACTTGCATAAAAATATTTTTAAAATGAACCTAACTGCCGCTTCTTTAAGAATAAGAAAACTTCCTATGATACGGGAAGTCGAAATAAAGCGCGAGCTGCCATCGGGCGTGATTATCTCTATAGTAGAACGCGAACCGGTGGCTTTTTTGTTTTCCTCTCAAAATTTCATTATGATCGATGAAGAAAGAGTATATTGTAAGAAAGGTAAAGTTGGGGAGACTGAACTCCCGATAATAACAGGTTTCAGCGTGCGCATTCCTCCGGAAGGCCAGGCAATTCAAAATCAGTCTTTAGTAATTGCCCTGGAAGTTATCAAAAGTCTCCCACAGGGGCTGAATAATACCTTATCGGAAATAAATGTGGACAAAGATAAGAAAATTACCATTTACACGCTTGCCGGAATTCAGTGCCGGATGGGTTTTTCCGATAATCTTGCCCGCAAGGGAAATGTTCTCGGACAGGTTTTGGACAAGCTTAAAGACAGGGAAATAGATTATATAGATCTTTCATCTGCCGATTGTCCTGTTATCAAGTATAAATAAATACCAAGGAAAGGTAAGCCGGAATGTTTCAGCTTAAAAAATACCGGTTGGTTTTAATTATCATAGGCTTAATTGCCGGTTTCATGTTCAGCTACCAATTGCGGCTGACCCAAAATACTAAGCAGAATTCTTCTCTTTACCAGGCACAGACTTTAGTCAGCCAGGTTGATAAATCCAGGGAGGAGCGGGATGCTTTACAAAGCCGCGCGGAGAAGCTGAGGGCCGAACTCGATAAGACGATAACCGGAACTGAACTTAGCAGCTTAAAAGATAAACTGGACAGCGCGCGTATGGAAGCCGGCTTGATCGAGGTAAAAGGACCGGGCGTGGAAGTTACCTTGAACGACAGCAATAAGATTGTTCAGCCAGGTGAAAATCCTAATTTGTATGTGCTTCACGATGAAGATGTCCTGAAAGTTATTAACGAGCTTAAGGCCGCCGGCGCGCGCGCATTGTCGATAAACGGCCAGCGGCAGCTTGCTGCCAGTGAAATTCGCTGCGTCGGCCCGACAATTCTAACCAATAAATTTTACCGGTTGACACCGCCGTTTATTATTTCCGCCGTGGGTGACCCTGATAATATGGCAAAATCCCTGCAGATGCGCGGGGGTATAATTGAACAACTGCAGTTCTGGAGTATACAGGTCTCGGTTAAAAAGGTATCGGAAATAACTATACCCGCTTATACCGGCAGTCTAAGGTTTGATTATGCCAAGCCAGTTTTTTACGGGGAGAATAATAACACATGAAAAAATATACCTTCTTCTTTATTTTCCTTGTCGCTCTGATTATTGGTTTAATGGTGACCTTTCAGTTCCGGGCGGTAAACAAGGCAGCCCAGGGCGTTCCCGCCAGCAGGGATCAGGAACTGACAATAGAGTACCGGAGGCTTGAAACGGAAAAGGCCAACCTGCAAAGAGAGATCAATGATCTGAACAGCAAGCTGGCGCAGGCTAACAAAGGTCAAAAGGAAGCTTTGTCAGCCTTAGAAGGAGAACTTGATAGCGCGAAAGTAGCCGCCGGTTTAGTTAAGATAACCGGCCCCGGCATTGAAATTACGCTGAACAACCCCCAGGCATCAGCGGAAGTTGAAAGAGCGCCAACCCTCTTTACGCTCCGGGATGAAGATCTTTTAAGAGTTATCAATGAACTGCGTATTGCAGGAGCAGAGGCGCTCTCCATTAACGGGCAGCGTATCGTGGCAACCTCGGAGATCAGATACGCGGCGCCTTTTATAAATGTTAACCTTACCAGGATTGTACCGCCTTATTACATCCTGGCAATCGGCGATCCTGAACAATTAAGGGCAGCGATGGATATTTCAGGCGGGGTTGTTGAATACTTAAGGGAACTCGGGGCTGCTGTGGATATCCAAACCAGTGAAAATCTGACCATACCGGCATACAAGGGCAGTCAACCCTGATCTTAGTTGAAGAAGGTGGCGTCATAAATGTGGGTAGGAGTTTGGGCCCTGCTGGGCCTGCTTCTGGGAGTTATTCTGGGATTGTATGTCCCTTTGTTCTTTCCCGTGGCTTATGCCAAGTATTTGTCTGTAGCAGTGCTTGCGGCTTTGGACTCGGTTTTTGGGGGTATCCGGGCCGCCATGGAAGACACGTTTGATCTTGCAGTATTTATCAGCGGGTTTTTCAGCAACGCTTTGCTTGCCGCAGGATTGGCTTTTGTGGGCGAAAGGCTTGGTATTGATTTATACCTTGCCGCGGTTGTCGCTTTTGGTGTCCGCCTGTTTCAAAATCTTGCCATTATCAGACGGCGCCTTTTAAAGAAATAATTTCCCTGGTTCAAAGAGGATAATAATCCTTTTTGTTGAATTTTATTATTTATTCGATTGACGAAGGTTTAAAAAAAGGGGGGAAACCCATGCTTGACTTAGAGCTGAATTTGGACCAATTTGCCAGCATAAAGGTGATTGGTGTTGGTGGGGGGGGGAATAATGCAATCAACCGGATGATTGTAGCCGGCTTAAAAGGCGTGGAATTTATTGCCGTAAATACGGATGCTCAGGCACTGCAACTTGTCCAGAGCAATCATAAAATACAGATTGGGGCTAAGCTGACCAAGGGTTTAGGTTCAGGAGGCATTCCCGAGATTGGCAGCAAGGCCGCAGAAGAAAGCAGAGATGATATTTTCCAGGCTTTAAAGGGTTCGGATATGGTTTTTGTGACAGCGGGTATGGGGGGCGGCACCGGTACCGGCGCCGCGCCGATAGTTGCGGAGATTGCCAAGGAAATCGGCGCGCTGACAGTCGGCGTGGTGACCAAACCGTTTACATTTGAAGGCCGCAGGAGAATGAACCAATCCGAAATGGGTATCCAGAACCTTCGTGAGAAGGTTGATACACTGATTACAATTCCCAATGACCGCCTGCTTCAGGTTATTGACAAGCATACCTCAATGCAGGAAGCGTTTCGTATAGCTGACGATGTTCTGCGGCAGGGAGTCCAGGGAATATCCGATTTAATCGCTGTACCCGGCCTGATCAACCTGGATTTTGCCGACGTAAAGACGATTATGAAGGATACCGGTTCAGCCTTGATGGGCATTGGAATAGCCAGCGGTGAGAACCGGGCAACGGAAGCGGCAAAAATTGCCATTTCCAGCCCCCTGCTAGAAACTTCTATAGAAGGGGCGAGAGGGGTCCTGTTGAATATCACGGGCGGGACGAGCCTGGGCCTCTTTGAGGTCAACGAGGCTGCAGAAATTATTTCTCAGGCTGCGGATCAGGAAGCTAATATAATCTTCGGCGCCGTCATTGATGAAATGATGGAGGAAATGGTCAGAGTTACTGTCATCGCAACAGGTTTTGATCAAAAACCGCTGATCAAAAAGGAACGTCCGAAGACTGAAGTTGGCTTGAAACCTCTAAGCGATCACGATGAACTAGATATACCCGCTTTTCTTCGCCGGAAACGCTAAAACTTTTAACTGCCCGGCTTTGAATTAAGGCTAAAAAATAATTGTCGAATAATTATAGAAAATAAATTACATAATAATCAATAATTGACAATATTTACTAACCCTGTCATTATATAATTAATGCAGGGTTTTAATTTTTTAAGCGTCATGCTGTTTTTGCATTTTTGTCATAATGATAGCAAAGCGGCCATATCATGGTAATGGTTTATTTAAAACCTGTCTGGGGGAAATTTTATTGGCGGGTTACGTGGTTTATGTTGACCAGGTTTTTATCGGCAACTTGATTATGAACTATGTAATCCTGTGGGCTGCGGGGCGGTTAGGTCAAGTTAGCCCGCGCTTCCCAAGGCTTCTTCTCGCTGCAGGCGTTGGAAGCATCTACTCTCTTCTTTCTTTCTTCTCATCGGTCGGCTGGCTTTATAACCTGCCCGCAAAGGTGTTAATGTCACTGGCAATGGTCCTGATCGCTTTTGCCCCTTTGTCCTGGCGTGTTCTGGCAGGCTGTTTCAGTTTTTTTTACCTTGCCTCTTTCAGCCTTGGGGGCATGGTTTTTGGCTTTACTTATTTGCTGCATTCGAATCCGGTAATAGCCGGTCAAGCGGGAAGGGTTACATCTATAGCCGGCAGGTATTTTTGGGCAGTAGTCCTGCTGGCTTTGTGTTTTTTCTGGGCTGTTTACGTTACAGGCGGCTGGTTTTTTAGAAAGAAAGGTGGCCTGAACCGTTTTCAGGTGTCCCTCGGAATCAGTATTTACGGACGAAGCGTAAAAGTAAGCGCGCTGGTAGATACGGGAAACAGTTTGATGGATCCTCTCACCGGCGAACCTGTGATCGTTGTTGAATACTCAGCTTTAAAAGCTATCCTGCCATCTGTTGTGAAAGTTTTTTTCGAGAAAAAGGATCTGGATTATACATCCTTGCTGACTGCTTTGGAAGGAACTCCGTGGGCGGCGCGTTTTAGAGTAATTCCCTTCCATTCGCTTGGTGTGGAACATGGTCTCCTTGTCGGAATCCGTCCCGATGAAGTGGAAATAGACCAGAACGGAGAAAAAGCGCTTATTGACAGAGTGGTTATAGGAATATCCCGCAGCCGCCTGACTACAGGTTCCGCCTATCATGCCCTGCTTCATCCGGGCCTGCTGGAAGCGGCATAAAAAATTTGGAGGGCTTAGCCATGGCTTTAAAAATCTGGCGAGTGAAGCTGATTTTTCGGATTTTTTTATTACGGATATTCAGCCGGCTCGGCTATTGTCCCAAAATTTATTACGTTGGCAGCAGCGAAGCCCTGCCGCCCCCACTTTCAGTTGACGAAGAAGGTTATTTGATCGACAAGCTGGAAGCTGGCGACTCAGCTGTACGGACTGTTCTGATTGAAAGAAATCTGCGCCTTGTAGTATATATTGCGCGCAAATTTGAAAATACGGGAGTAGGTGTTGAAGATCTGGTTTCCATAGGAACCATAGGCCTGATTAAAGCGGTAAACTCGTTTGATCCCGCCAAAAAAATTAAGCTGGCCACCTATGCCTCCCGCTGTATCGAAAACGAAATCCTCATGTACCTTCGCAGAAACAGCAAAACGCGTTCCGAGGTCTCGTTTGACGAGCCTTTGAACACTGACTGGGACGGCAACGAACTGCTTCTTTCGGACGTGCTGGGAACAGAAAACGATATTATCTATAAATATATAGAGGAAGAAGTTGACCGTAAGCTTCTCCATCTTGCTTTGCAGAAACTGGGCAGGCGGGAGAGGATGATCATGGAACTTCGTTTCGGGCTGGCCAACGGGGTTGAAAAAACGCAGAAAGAAGTGGCTGACATGCTTGGCATATCTCAGTCGTACATTTCACGGCTGGAAAAGAGGATCATTAAAAGGTTAAAAAGAGAAATCCACCGCCTGGAATAAAATAGACCCTTGCGGTTTGCAATTCTAAATAATAACTAAGAACCAGATGATCATCGTTATTTCGATTGCTATCTTCAGCGCCGAGCCGCCGATTAGTCCAATCAGGGATCCCACGCCTGTCCGCAAAGCTTGATCCGGCGACCTGCTGAACAGCAGTTCGCCTATGAAAGCGCCCAGGAAAGGACCCAGGACAATTCCCGCAGGTCCCAAAACCGGTATTGCGACAATCATCCCGATTGCGCTTCCCCAGAGCGCTGTTTTTGAACCCCCATAGCGGCGTGTTCCCCACATGCTGGCCAAATAATCAACAGCGAATGTTAAAACCGTGAATATAGCCTGCCAAATGAAAAATCCCCAGGTGAGATTAGAAAAGCCTGTAAAAAGTCCGTAAACGATCATTCCCAAAAAAATGATCGGAGCGCCGGGTAGAACGGGAAGAATTGTACCGGCCAGGCCAATGACAAAAAGAATTATCGCCAGGATTAACCCGATAACGTGCATATTAAATCCCCTTCGTCATTTTTTTAGTTAAGTAAATAATAGCCTATTCTTTTATAAAAATCCAGTGGGTAAAAGCGCTTATCATACTGAACAGTGCTGACGCATCAAAAATTTTATAAACTTCTTTGAGCCCTTTTTCGACCTCCAGTAGTATAGTCCACAGGCAAAATCATCTGTTTTATGTGAATTTGGCAACTTCCTGGATATTTATGGCACTATCTGGACAGGATTGGCCCAAGCAGGATTAGGCGAGGTGGCCCTCGCCCGAAGCGAATTTTAGTTTAGAAGATAACTCGCGTGACTAAATCACCAGGCGAAGTTGC
>DFZT01000076.1 GCA_002382755.1 Firmicutes bacterium UBA4049
GGAAAACTCGTGTGTAATTTACACCAGTGACATTTTTATAGAAATATTTCAGGGTGACATTGTCATTGTCAACGCAAATATTCCCAAAAAATAATTGACATGCTTTTATAACATGCATATACTTTACATGGTAAATTGTTTATTTCCTTAAGCTTATATACGGAGGTGAACGGTTTTTGGATGAAGGTTCCTTATCCCTATCTTTAGAAAGGCTGGAAATAACAATTCAGCAGTTAATCCGGCGCGTACATGAAAAGATGGAAATTTTAATGGCGCAGGGGATAACAGGCAGCCAATTTTTTGTAATGAAGAAGATATCTGAAAGAGGGAAAATGACTGTCTCTGAGGTTGCCAATGAAATGAATGTTTCCCTGAGCGCAATTACCGCTATGACGGATAGGCTTTACAAAATGGGATTAATCAAACGTGACCGGGATGAAAAAGACCGCAGGCTGGTTTGGCTAACGATCACCCCTCAGGGAGGTAAAACATTGCAGAATTGCGGTATGAACAGGCAAGAAGTGTTCAGAAAGTATCTGGGGGGTCTTTCACAAGAAGATCTTAACAGCTTGATTAATATCTGTGATAAGATTCTGGCTTCCATAAAGAAAGAACAATAAGGAGTTGGTCTGTTTGCAAAAAAAGAATCTCTTAATGCAGTATGCCGTCTTGTGCGTTCTGCTGCTTCTTATCCTTGCGTCATGCGGCTGCGGGACCGAACAAGCTTCCAACGGGCAGACGGTCAATCTTATATCCGTCAATACCGCCAAGGTTAAAACTGATGTTTTAAATATTTCAAGAACAGTCAGCGGCAAACTGGAGGCCTGGCAGTCTGCTGATGTGGTATCCAAAGCGCCGGGGAAAGTAGCGGCTGTGCATGTAGATATAGGCAGCGCCGTACGTGCCGGCCAGTTGATGGTTACGCTGGACAATACGGACCTGGCGGCACGCGTGGAGCAGGCCAGAGCCGGCGTGGCGGCTGCGGAATCAGCTATGGCCAATGCCGTTTCAGCGCTGGCCATAGCTAATTCCGCTTACCAGGTGGCCGAAGCGAATTTTCAACGAGGCAAACAACTATTAGAACAGGGGGCAATTTCACGGGCTGTTTTTGAGGCGGAATATGAGCTAAAGTATAATCAGGCCAAGGGGCAGGCGAACCAGGCTAGAGAGCAGGCGGAGCGCGGCATACCGGCCCAGCTGGCACAAGCTCGCGCTAATTTGACCCTGGCCGAATCGGCCTACAGCGACAGCCTGATTAAAGCGCCTATTTCCGGTCAGGTAACGGCCCGTAATGTAAACCCGGGCGAGATGGCTTCCTCTATGGCGCCGGTAATCTCTCTGGTTAATCTTGACAAAGTACAAGTAAAAGCAAATATTGCTGAAAGCTTAATTAATCAGTTAAAAGAAGGACAAAAAGTACAGGTGGAAATTAGCGCTGTTTCCGAGCGGCCTTTCACAGGTATCATAACAAATCTTGCCCCTGCCGCTGATCCAGTAAGCAAATGCTTCCCTATTAAGATACAAATTGATAATCCCAAGCACATTTTAAAGCCTGGCATGTTTGCCGAGGTCCGGTTATCCTCCCGGCAAAAAGCGTTATTGATCCCTCTGGAAGCAGTAGCAAGAAGTAAGAGCAAAAGTATAATCTGGGTGGCCAAAGATGCTCAGGCCCAAAAGAGAGAGGTTCAAACAGGAGATTCGGATAGTAAACAGATTGCCATTCTTTCCGGCCTGGTTGAAGGGGAAGAAGTGATAGTTTCCGGGCAGGAATCACTCCAGGAAGGTGTTAAGGTAAAAGTACAACATCAGGAAGGAAAATAAAGGTCCGGCAGTTTGCCTATAGGATCGGAAAGCACTTTTAAAAAGCTATAAATTTTAAATCCGGGGCTTTTAAAAGCATAGATATGAGGTGTTAGTTTTAATAATGAAAATAACTGATGCGTCTATTAACCGTCCCATGCTGGTGGCAGTTGTAATCATAGTTATGCTTATTCTTGGCGGCATTTCCTTATCGCGCATGTCTATCGATCTCTTTCCCGAAATGAAACTGCCGGTGGGGGCGGTAATTACCAGTTATCCGGGGGTTGGCCCGGAAGAAATCGAAGAACAGATCACCAAACCTTTAGAATCCGTTTTAAGCACGGTAAACGATCTGGACACCGTCAGATCCATCAGCAGTATGGGTACTTCTGCGGTTATCATTTTATTTGACTGGGGTAAGGATATGGATTTTGCCGCCCTGGAAATGCGGGAAAAGGTAGATCTCGTCCGCCGTTTTCTGCCGGAAGGAGCAGAGGACCCGATGATTCTGAAGATGGATCCTACCCAGATGCCCATCATGCAGGTGGCAATTTCCTCTTCGGATCTTGCCGGTTTAAAGCAGGTCAGTGATGATATAATTCAGCCCAGGTTAGAAAGAGTAGGCGGGGTAGGCAGCATCTGGACGGCCGGCGGCTTTGAGCGGGAAATTCAAGTACTGGTTGATCCTGTAAAATTACAAGGTTACGGCCTTACCTTAAATGGGCTTGTTAACGCCTTGAAGGGCGAAAATATGAACGTATCCGGCGGCACTGTAGTAGAAGGCAAAAAAGATTATCTGGTCAGGGTAACGGGAGAATTTAAAGATCTTCAGGAAATTGAAGAAGTTGTTGTGAACCCTCCCGGAAGCGCGCCTGTCCATATCAGAGACCTGGCCAAAGTAGTTGACGGCCAAAAGAAAACCACCCAGTACAGCCGGGTGGACGGCCTTCCGGGGCTTACTATGTATATCATGAAGCAAAGCGGGGCAAATACGGTTGGCGCAGCCCGAAACGTGCGCAAGGCTTTAAACGAGCTGAAGAAAGAGCTTCCTGATGTTAAATTTAACATTATCACCGATCAGTCCGAGTTCATAGAAATGTCAATTGCTCATGTAATCCGGGAAATCCTGGTGGGTGGTATACTGGCCGTGCTGATCATCTGGTTTTTCCTGCGCAACCTGCGCAGCACATTGATTATTTCCACAGCAATTCCCATTTCCATCATTTCCACCTTTGTCTTGCTCTATTTCAGCGGGATGACGCTTAATCTGATTTCCATGGGGGGTCTGGCTCTTGGTGTAGGGTTAATTGTAGATGACGCCATTGTGGTTTTGGAGAATATCTTCAGGCACCGCCAGCAGGGATACGGAATGATTGAAGCAGCCCGGGTGGCTACGGACGAAGTTGGCAGCCCCGTTATTGCTTCCACGCTTACAACCATGGCTGTTTTTTTACCCATCATTTTTGTCCAGGGTCTTGCGGCCGAGCTTTTTAAACCAATGGCCTTAACGGTTTCTTTCTCGGTTTTTGCCTCCCTGATCGTTGCCCTCACGCTGGTCCCGCTTTTATCATCTCGCTGGATGAGTTTGGAAGAACCTGGTGAAAAAAGCCTGCTTTACCGTCCCTACCGGGTTTCCGAACGTTTTCACCATGCTTTGGAGAATAATTACAAAAAATTGCTCGATTGGGCTTTAGAACATCGGCGACGGGTGCTGATTGGGATAACAGTAATCTTTATCTTAAGCATAGGAGTTCTGGCGCTGGTGGGCTTTGAGTTCATACCCACGATGGACGCGGGTTACATTCAAGTTACGGTAGACATGCCCAAAGGCTCCTCTTTAGAGGAAACAAATCAGGTGGTTGCCCGGATTGAAAAAATAGCGGAAGGAATACCGGAAGCTAAGGACATTTTTGCAGGCGTGGGTATTTCCAGCGAAGGAGGAATGATGGGTGCGGGTTCCGCCGACCAGGGACAAGTAGGAATCGATTTGGGCAGCAAACTGGAACGAAAAAAATCCGATCGGGAGATAGTAAACGAACTGCGCCGGAAGGTTAAGGAAATTCCCGGCGCCGAGATTAAAGTTGCCGCATCTAATGCCGCTTTTCAAATGCCGGGTTTTGCGCCCGTTGAAATCCAGATCCTCGGCGACGATCTGGATACCCTGGCCAGCCTGGGAGATCAGGCCGCTCAATTAATAAGACAGGTGCCGGGAACCAGCGAAGTAGAGAGCAGCCTGGAGGAGGGCCGGCCGGAAGTGCAGGTGCTGGTACACAGGGATCGTGCCGCGACTTACGGGCTGAGCCCGGCCGAGGTGGCCTCTACTGTACGGACGGCTATCGATGGTGTTGTGGCCACCCGTTACCGTACCGGAGGGGAGGAAGTTGACATCCGGTTGCAATTGGCCGAGGGCGCCTCCGCCAGATTAAACGATCTTGCCGGCGTGGATATTCTTTCTCCAGGGGGGACAAAACTGCCTTTAAGCCAGGTAGCGTCCTTAAATGTCACAACCGGGCCGCAGGAAATTGAGCGGCAAGATCGCACCCGCCTGGTAACGGTCAGTTCTCAACTATCCGGGCGGGATCTGAACAGCGTAACCAGGGAGATCAGGGCAAAACTGACCTCTTTGCATCTTCCGCCCGGTTACTGGATTAATATTGGCGGGGAGCAGGAAATGATGAGCGAGTCCTTCAGTTCCCTTGGCCTGGCTATGATCCTGGCTGTGATATTGGTTTACCTGTTGATGGTGGCGCAATTCGAATCGGCGCTTTATCCTTTCATCATTATGTTTTCCGTGCCTGTAACTTTGATCGGCATTGTCTTCAGCCTGCTGATTACGGGCCGGGCCTTTAGCGTGCCTGCTTTTATTGGCGTGATCATGCTGGTGGGTATAGTGGTGAAGAATGCCATAGTGCTCATTGACTATGTGAACAAGCTTCGCGCCAGAGGGCTTAGCCGGCGGGAAGCCCTGCTTAAAGCTGGTCCAACCCGCCTGCGGCCAATTTTAATGACCGCTTTAACTGCCATTCTGGCCATGTTTCCCATGGCTCTGGCCATTGGTGAAGGCGCGGAGGGACAGGCTCCTATGGCTACGGTGGTCATTGGCGGGCTAGTCTTTTCGACTTTGATTACTCTTGTGCTGGTTCCCGTTATTTACGATATCCTGGACAACTGGAAAGAAAGGCGGCGCTCTAAGCCGGAGGGAAAAGCGCTTGGCAGTCCGGCGCCAGATGCAAAATCATGAAAAGGCGGAAACTGACCCAGATAACCTGGGCAAGTAGTAGGCAAGTAGGGACGGTTCTTGCTTGCTAATTATCCTGAAAATTAACTTGCATTAGGAAGGTCAACTGCCTATACGCTCATGTTAGTAATGCCCAAAATCGCATTTAAGGCATTGACCTCCCTTTATTTGATGAATTTTCATCGTCTGATGGCGCCGCTTCGGCTGTATGGATGTCTATTCACTGCTACCGGCATAGCAGGGGATTGTCTTTATAGGCAGGTCGATGCGGGTTAACAATTCGCTTTCCGGAACTTCCATCGGCGAATTCAAGTAATATTCATATTAGTGTGTTTAAGATTGACTTGAATATGCGGAACAGCCGCCTGAAGCTCTGGGAGGATGCAGTGCGCGATAATTCGGGCGGTGAGAAGTTCGTTGTTTTCTTTTCCGTGCTTTCCGCCCTGATGACGTATACCAGGGCGCGCGCAATGGAAGCGGCGGGAGCCGACGCCGATAATGATACCCGTGTTTTGTTGATGGACAACCCGTTTGGTCCCATATCCTCGGAGCACCTTTTAAATCCATTGTTTGAAATTGCCAGAAAACACCGCACGCAACTTATCTGCTTGTCGGACCTCAAGCAAAATTCAATTATGAATTGCTTCAATCTGATTTATATGCTCAAAGTGCGAACCAGCGCCATTGGCGGCAACGAGTATCTGAAGTTCGATGAAATCATCCGTGATGAAAATGCTATTGATCATGACGAGAGACTGGAAAAAGCCATCTTCCGCATTTCAGACTTCAAACAGGTTTCCCTGTTTGACCAATTGCAACCGGAATCTAAATGACAGGACTGGAGTTGCATGCTTCTCCTTTTTTGACCAGTTCATCAACCAGTTCTTCCGCAGCTTTCCCGGTTAAGGCTATGGCTCCTCAACCCCAATATACCCAAATATCCTGTAAAAACTTACGTTGCTTTTTCCAGTGTCTCCTCAAAGAAATTCATCAGCAGGGCGTGTTCGGATTGATTAAGTTCAGCCAGGTTGGCCTGGAATCTGTCCATATAGCTGACAATCTGGGACAGCAGCGGAAACTGGTTGGCTGTTTTCAACATGCTGCCCATGACGGCGCCGGTAAATATAATCAGTCCTGTTTCCGCTCTGATCGTATTCATCACTACATTTTTAACCAGTCCGACACCCTTTTCACTGATGGTTTGCAGTTGAGTGGTCAAGAGGACTATCATATATGCGCTGAAAATCAGGGGGCTTTCCAGGCCAGGCAATTCATCCATCAGTTGTTCGACTATTTCCTTGGGATTGTCTCTTTTTAGCTTTTCACACAGAGACAATAGCCTTTCATTGACTTGCTGCCATTCCTTGGCAGGGATCTTCTCCTTCAAGGCTTCCCCGGACAGAACCAGATCACCCAGGTGTGTGGGTGTGAAGAGCACCATAGCCCGGCCGGGAAATTTTTCTCCTTGGTTAACTTCGTATTGGCTGGCTAAAAGACCTTCCTTTTCCAACTTTTTCATCATCTCATAAGCGCTCCACTTGCTGACTTTCAACAGTTCGGCCACCCTAGCATAATGTACCGGCAGGTTAGTTGTTTCATAAAGCTGTTTAATCTTTTTCAGAAAGTCTATTCGTCGCCGGGTGATGCGCATTATATTCTTCTCCTTAAGTTAGTTGTTTCTGTCACTTCGTATTATTATCCCCTATGTGCCTGCCAGTCAAGAGCTGCCCGTCTTTCGATTACTTATCTTTTTCTGCCGGTTTGATTTCCGGTTCCTCAGGTAAAATTAGCTTTTTTAAGCAAAGCATTAATCTGTCCAGCTACCTGCCGCCCTGCAGCTTCACCTGCCCGGATGCACTCACGGACCCGGTGAAACTCATACCACCTCACGTTTTCCACCGCCGGCCTCAACAGCCAGTATTGCGCAGCGGGAGTCTCCGGAAAGGAAATCTTAATGTGACGGCCGTTCAGTTCCATTGAACGGCCGACAATGTTGATGCTCTCGGGCAGCGACCGTTTAAAGAAACTTAAGAAACCCGGCATAACTGTCAGGCCATAAGTTTGCATGGGAGTTATCTCCTTCCACCACTTCCATGCCTGCGCCAGGACATCAGTCCGGTCCACCGTCGAGCAAACATCCACGGCCACAACCACATTCGCTCCCGCCTCCTGGGTTGCCGCCGCCGGCACAGGTGTGGTTACCGACCCATCTACCAGATAGCGCCGTTCTGAATTGACCGGACAAAAGATTCCCGGCACTGCGGTGCTGGCTCTTAAAGCCCGGGCAACCGGACCTGAGTCAAGCCGTACTTCTTCCCCTGTATTTATATCGGTGGCGATAACGACCAGAGTTTTTTCCAGTTGGTAAAACTCCTTCCCGCAGGTTAATGTTTGAAAGTACTTTTCCAACCGGTTGCCGGCAAGTACACCATGATGGGGTATAGTCGGGTCCGCCAGACTCAACAACCGCCGCCAACTCATCTGAAGGGCTATATCCGTCAGTTCTTCGGTCCGGTACCCCATAGCGCAGGCGGCGCCTACCACCGCCCCCATGCTGGTTCCGGCGATAATATCAATAGGGATGTCCGCCTCCTGTAAGGCCTTAATCACCCCTAGATGGGCGTAACCTCTTGCGCCGCCGCCCCCTAGGGCCAGACCGATTCGCGGCCTTTCTTTCATCCTGCCGACCTCTCTCTATAGACTAAATCTCATTTAACATTTGTTCCATTTGGCTGACCAGCCTCATATTCAAAACCGCCAGGGTCTCCTGTCTCGGTCGCCGGGCCTTTTCCAGTGTCCAGGGCGCTCCGATTTGCATGTAGATTTTACATCGGCGCGGGAAGGCGGCGCCTAACGGCAGCGCTGTGCCGGTACCCTTGATAGCCACCGGCAGGACAGGCGCTCCTGCCTTCAATGCCAGGTACGCCCATCCTGTTTGGAATGGCAAAAGCCGGTCACCGGCGCCAAGATGTCCTTCAGGAAAAAAAACCAGGGCGCCTTCTTCCTGCAATACCTTCAAGGCTCTCCTTATTCCCGCCAATTCACTTCCCTCGTTTTGCACCGGGATGGCGCCAATAGCGCGTAATAAAGCTCCCACTACCGGCATCTTGAACAGATAGGCCGCCGACAGGAATGTAACCCGCCGCGGCCAGAAAGCCAATAAAAGGAAACCGTCCAGCAGACTGATGTGGTTGGACACTATAATCAACGGACCTGTGCGGGGGATGTTGGCTTGCCCGGCAATGACTGTATTCCCCAAAAGCCACAAAATATACCTGGAAATTAACTTCGCCAACGCGTAGAACATCCGGTTACTTCCCTTGCGAGACATGTTAAGGAAGGAGCTGACATAAAATCATCTTTTACTGTTCCCGGGATAATAAACCAATATAGGTGTGGTTATATGTCCCAACAGCCACATAACCCCCAAATAACTAATTTTATTAATAATACACCTGCCACGTTAGCGTGTCAAGATAAGATAAAGGGGTTGTTTCCTGACCGGTCTTTATAACCGCAATTAATTACAGGTAATATTTAACAGCAGCTTTTGGCATATTACAACAAAATTCCCAGGATTTTAGCCTGACTGCCTATTCATACCTATCCATTTATCGCAATTGCTTCCAAAGTTGTGTCAGGCGAAAAGTCTGTCTTTGTATAGCAAATTAGCATTCTGAAGGAAATTTATTGTTAGATGGCGAAATATGCAATAATATGATAAAAATACAAGCATTAAAAAGGGTATTAGGACAAAATTATTGTAACTATTCAGGCTGTTAGGCTGTAGGCTGTAGGCAATTAGGCTGTTAGGCAATTAGGCTGTAGGAGGAGATCTATGGACTGACTTCCCAGATGCGAAGAGCGGCGGTTTCGGTGCCGTCAAACATCGTTGAGGGATGTGCACGCGAGAGTCAGGCAGAATACCTTCGCTTTCTTGAAATAGCCTTCGGTTCCGCAAGGGAACTGCATTACC
>DFZT01000005.1 GCA_002382755.1 Firmicutes bacterium UBA4049
ACCTAATTCAATTGCAGGCAGGATATCTTCGAGATAAGTGTCGCCAATCATAATGGATCGCAGCGGATCCGCCCCCTAAACAGACAGCCCTTTATTGAGTATAGCAAAAGAAGGCTTTTTCTTCCCCTGCTGGAAACTCAAGACGGCACAGCCGGAAATTCCGGCTATCTCCGGGCAGGCCCTTAAAAACGAGCGGTAGTAAGGCGCCCAGATATTCGACACCAGGCCGACATGATATCCCTCCCCGGCAAAACGGGCGACAACCGCCGCGGCTTCGTTTATTTCCGAAGCCGCGGTTTCCTGATTGTTCCAGAGCAGGGCGACCTCGGTTTTCTGCTGAGGGGTCAGGGGGCGGAAGGATTCTTCCAGCGCACAGCACAGTTCTTCCCATCCATCGTATTCCCTGCACATGATCAGCTTGCCTGCACGGGAAGATTCACCGGCCGGCAGCCCTAAAAGCCGTGTAATATATTTTGCCGGCGATATTTCCGGGCCTTCGACAAGCGTTGAGCCGATATCAAAAAAAACAGCTTTCCGTAAGATGCGTTTCTGCATAGAAGACCACAGGCTCTCAAACAAAGGTTTTAAAATCTTAATTCATTACTTTTTTATTATCTCCTGCCAGTAACTTTAAAAAATATGCAAACACCTTTGACATGGGGACGGACCGGTTTATATGACAACGCTGCGCGTCACTCGGCAAGGAAGCCGGACATAAGAGGTGATTGTTGCCGGGAGGCCGTTTATGCTATACTAAATTGGGGTAATGCAAAAAAAATAGGGGCGATAATAGTGTATAGGGGTGGAAAAATAGGATTATTTTATAAAATGGATTTGGAGAGGGTTGGAAAAGGCTGGTATGAGGTTGGACCAATCAGACCCCCCAGTGAGGGGAAAGACCACTCTCTTTTGCTCAGGGTGACCAGAAATTGCCCCTGGAACCAGTGTGAGTTCTGCCGTACTTATAAAAAACAAAAGTACGGCGCACGCGCCGTGGAAGAAGTTAAAGCCGATATTGATACGGTCAAAGCGCTCGCTGAAGAAATAAAGTCAGCTTCCTGGCAGATCGGCATGGGCGGCAATGTAAACAGCGAAGTTATCACGGCAATGATTAAGAGCAACCCGGAACTGTACGGAGAAAATGACGAAGAACTGGTTAACCGGAGGCTCAACTGCCTGTTCAGCGTCGCTAACTGGCTTTATTCCGGGGGAGCAAACGTCTTTCTTCAAGATGCAAACACGCCGCAGATGCACACGCCCGAATTGCTTGAAATACTTTTTTATCTTAAAGAGAAATTCCCCGGTATTGAAAGGATAACATCCTACGCAAGATCGAAGACAATCGCCCGCAAGACGGACGAACAGATGAGGCAATTGAAAGAAGCAGGGCTTAAGCGCCTCCATATCGGCATGGAGTCCGGGCTTGACGAAGTCCTTGAAGACGTAAAAAAAGGCGTCATGGCTGAGGAACAAATTATTGCAGGCAAAAAGACTAAAGCAGCGGGAATTACCTTAAGTGAATACATTATGCCGGGTCTTGGAGGGAGAAAATGGTCGGAGCGCCACGCTGTTGAATCGGCAAGGGTATTGAACGAGATCGACGCCGATTTTATCAGGCTGAGGAGCTTCACGCCGCGTCGAAACAGCCCTATGTACGAAAAGGTTTTAGCCGGACAGTTCTCAGCCCTCAACGAGGATGAGGTTGTCGCTGAAATAGGCCTTTTTGTAAAGAATTTAAACTGCAGTTCTTACCTGATCAGTGACCAGATGGTCAACTTGCTCTGGGAAATCGAGGGCCGGCTTCCCCGGGACAAAGAGGCTATATTGAAAAAGATTGACAATTACCTCCAGAAACCTGAACATGAACGCTTAAGAATATGTCTGGACAGGCGCCTGTCCGCTTACGTGAGCATTAGCGGTTTTTTGGATCACGGTCTTTCGGCAAAAGTTGACGAGGCCCGCCGCTTAATCGATCAAAAGGATCCCGAAGCCGGGCAAAAGGTCCGGGAAATCCTGGACATTATCAAACCTCTGTTTATTTAGGAATACAATATTCTTTTCAGGTTTTTGCAGGAGATAATTAAAATCAGGCGAATTAAAAGCTGGCACGAGCAATTAGCTGGCACGGGCAATTATTCAAAAAGGGGCAAATTATGCAATTCAGAAAGGTTCACGGGCTGGGCAACGATTTTGTGATGGTCGATCTGTTGAAAAATAAAGATTACCCAAGAGCAGATTTGAGCAGCCTGGCCGGTAAAGTATGTCACCGCCAGCTGGGTGTCGGCGCAGATGGTTTGGTTTTAATTTTGCCGGACGAACAGGCGGACGCAAGAATGCGTATTTTTAATCCGGACGGCAGCGAGCCACAGATGTGCGGCAATGCAATCCGCTGCGTGGCCAGATACCTGTTCGAACAGGGAATTGTTCCGCGCGAACGGATCAGGATAAATACATTAGCCGGTATCATTCTGCCGGAGATTATTCTTCAAGACGGAAAGTTTGCGGCCGTAAAAGTAGATATGGGGGAACCGCGGCTGGAAAGAAAGGAGATCCCTATGGCCGGACCCCCCGGACAGGTAATAAACGAACCGCTTACGGTCAACGATCATGTTTGGCAAGTTACGGCGGTCTCAATGGGAAACCCGCACTGCTTGGTTTTCGCAGGCGACCCGTAAGCAGTTCCTTTGGCGGAGTGGGGACCGGAAATCGAAAACCACCCCTCTTTCCCTGAGCGCACCAATGTTGAATTTGTTCCGGTTCTCA
>DFZT01000016.1:0-32358 GCA_002382755.1 Firmicutes bacterium UBA4049
TCGCTTTCTTGAAATAGCCTTCGGTTCCGCAAGGGAACTGCATTACCAGTTCGGCTTGGCCAGCCGCTTGGGTTATACAAATGAGTTGGATGTTCCCGAATGCGACTCGAAAATGGCGGAGACCGAGAAGGTTCTGAGCGCCTTGATTCGGTCAATGCGTGACTAACAGCCTACAGCCTATAGCCTAAACAACCTGAGTAGTAACAAAGTTTGAAGGATAATCAAAAGAAGATGGCGAAAGTGATTTTTATAGTGTTCAAAGAAAAGAAATTTCTGAAAACATCACGAAACCCCTTTCGTCTGATTGAAAACTCATCCAGGAACTAAATGGCGTTTACTTCATAACAATCAAGGCATCGGCTGCACAAGCCCCTCTCCCATCTTCAAATACTACCAGGGGGTTGATATCAAGTTCCGCTATCTGCGGAAAATCCGCCACCAATTGTGACAACTTAAGGATAACATCCACAATTGCTCTTTTATCCACCGGCGGTTTTCCACGCATACCGTCAAGAATACTGTGGCCTTTTATTTCCCGCACCATTTCCCAGGCGTCATTCTCACAAACCGGCGCCACCCGCAGGGAAACGTCACCCAGTTGCTCAACTAGAATTCCTCCCAGCCCAAACATCACCGTAGAACCAAAAACAGGATCGTTGCCAATCCCTACAATAATTTCGGTTCCCTCTTTTAGCATTTCCTGCACCAAAACACCTGTTATATTTGCCCCGGGTTTATATTGCCTGGCGTTGGCTAATATTTCCTTGAATGCCTCTTCTACTTGCCCGGCAGAAACGAGATTTAGCTTGATTCCTCGTGCTTCTGTTTTATGCAAGATATCCTGTGAATCGATTTTTAAGACCACCGGGTAGCCGAGTTGTTCGGCTGCTGACACAGCCTCCCAGGCAGTTGCAGCGCGTCTTTCCCTGGCAACCGGTATGCCGTAGGCCAGCAGGATTTCCTTGGCCTGCGACTCGGAAAGCCTGCCTCCGGGCGGGTAGCCGGCCAGCATCTTCTCAACTTTTTCCTTTTCCAGAAAGCTAACCGGTCTGATTATCTCCTGCTTTGCAGAATTTACTTTAAAAGTGTAATCAACAACCTTTTTTATTGCCTTTACGGCAAAATCTAACCCTGCTATGACTGGAATACCATGTCTTTTGAGGTATATCATATGTTCCGGAACAGCCCCGGTCATGCCCGCCATAATGATGGCAATTACCGGTTTGGAAGTAGAATTCTTTAATTGAATCAGTTGTTCCCATGTATGTTCCTCAATGTTTTTTGGTACCCAGTAAGGGAAAATTAGCATATCCACTCCAGGATCATCTGCTACAATTTCCGCACATGATTTAAAAAGACTCTGCGAAACCAAATCCAGGCCGGTGGAATCAATTGGATTGACAACAGAAGCAAAGGAAGGCAACAATTTTGACATTTTCTGAAGAGTTTCTTCAGACAGGGTAGCCACCTCCAGCCCTGCTTCAACGCATTTATCCGCCATAACTACTCCATGTCCGCCTGAATAAGCAAAAATCGCTACTTTTCCCCCCTGGAGAATTGTTTTTGTTTCTAAAAGAGTAAGTATGGCAAGCAACTCCTCAATACTCTCCGGACGAATGATACCTTTCTGCCGGAAAAAGGAAGAATAAACCATATCAGAACCGGTTAAGGCGCCGGTATGAGAAAGGGCAGCCCTGGAGGAAGCTTCATAACGTCCGGTTTTAAAAATAACTACCGGCTTTTTTGCTTCCCTTGCCATATCAGCAGCCAAAGCAAGTTTTTTGCCATCCCTGATTCCTTCCATGTAACCTGCTATGATGCTGGTTTGCGGATCATCCACTGAAAAAGCCAGAAAATCGGAAAAATCAGATTCAGCCTCGTTGCCCATACTAACATAATAAGAAAAACCAAAGCCTTGACTAACTGCCGTAACAGCCACGCTTAGCCCAAAACCACCGCTTTGAGTTAAGAAACATATATTTTTGGATGTTTGGGGAGGATTTACAGGAAAAATACCAGAATAACTAAAAGCTGCCATCATGCTGTTATTGTAATTTATAATGCCCATGCAGTTAGGCCCGCAGATTCTTATTTTATGCTCGTTAACTAATTTTTTAAGCTCCTCTTGAAGCTCAATCCCTTCAACGCCTACTTCAGCAAATCCCGAGGAAAAAATTATTGCTCCCTTAACACTTTTGGCAATACATTCCTGGAGTACTTCCATGACTTGGGAAACAGTAACGGCAATAACAGCCATATCGACCTGTTCCGGTATATCCAGCACTGTCGGATAGCACTGCAACCCCTTTATTTCCTTTTTCCGGTGGTTCACAGGAAATACCTTCCCCTGAAAGCCGTCCTCTAAAAAATGGGCTAAAACAATTCCACCCGGTTTGCTTAATTTCTCAGACGCTCCAATTACTGCAATTGAGGAAGGGTAAAAAAGAGGAATCAGACCTCTAGCCCTAGATCGCAGCTCATCTAGTTCATTCGATTTATTCAATTTGTATCCTCCTTGACAATATCCCTCAAAGTTTTTCTTTTGATCCTTGAATATCTTGGTATAATTACAATTTTATCATCTTTATGCAAGGATTATTTTGAATCTCATTAAATATTCCCCTCACTTAGAATGATAGCTGTATTATAACTTGTAACCCAAGAAATTTACAAGATGCCCCTGCCATAATAAATTATTGACGCAGTTCACTATTCCGGGATTTAAACGGGTGTTTCCGATCTTTTGACGTCCAGTATCGCGAAGTCCAGCATCGTGACGGAAGCAAGGAGAACAAGGTTGCCCCAATGAAGAAGAATATCTACAGCCTTCACATTCTTGCCCGGTTGCTTAAAGAATCAAAACGCCGCTATCTCGAATTCATCCCCACATTTGACGATCCCAGCGACGGAATAAAGAAGCTTTTTAAAATCTCTGATCCTGTCAAAGACGATGACAGAAGCTACAAGGGTTTCAATTTCTTCAGCCATGCTGATCAAAAACTTTTTCGAAGTCTCGGCGAGGGGTGAATTGCGCCTTTAGGCGCGGCAAGTATTAGGGTCCTTATAGGGCGAAAATCAAGCCGCCAGTTGAACGGGGTGGTACTGTGACTCAATAAAAGTTTGAGATCCTGGCAATGGGGGGGGGATTCCTACCCCCCCATTCTATTTGGTTCTAAACCGTAAGACTTAAAAATTTCTTCTATTTCTTCTAGCTTTTTATCAGAGTACCATTCCCCCACAGCAAACGGGTACTCCAGGCCTAATAATCTGTAGCTCTGTCCAGCCCATGGATGGAAAGGAAGAATGTCAACCTTTTTTAAACCTAGTGAGGAAATAAATTTAGCAGTATCCTTCAGATTTTCTTCTGAATCATTGCCTTCCGGAATTATTGGAACACGTATTTTTATTTCTACCCCTTCCCTCTCAATTATCCGCCTGGCGTTTTCTAGTATAAGTTCGTTCGATACCCCGCTAAATCTTTTGTGTTCTTCGGGATCCATATGTTTAAGGTCAAAAAGAACAACATCAGTATAATCAAGTATCTCATTTAAAATTTCCCATTTTACGTAGCCACAGGTATCGAGAGCGGTACCTATTCCCTTTTCTTTGGCTGTCTTAAGTAAAGCAAGACAAAAATCGGGTTGTGCCGTTGGCTCCCCCCCCGATACTGTTATTCCTCCGCCAGAATTTTCATACATTGGGCGATCCTCTTCAACTTCTTTCATTACCTCGTCTACTGTCATGAAATCACCAGAGACAATAAAGGCGCCTTCAAGACATTCCTCAACACACTTTCGACAACCAATGCAAAGACCCTTATCTATTCTTATCTTTCTGATCATCTTACTTTTCAACTGCATGGGCACAAATTCAACCCCTCTCTCACCGGGAACATCCAACGTAACGATTCCTCCCTCATGCCACTTTCTTTCTACCACTTGCATGGCTCCGGTAGGACATATATCGTCGCAGTTACCACAATCATTGCAATTAGGCCATAAATGAAAAACCTCCGGAAAGTGCCGTACCCCTTCCGGATTATGACACCAGTGACACCTTAGCCGGCAACCCTTGAGAAAAATTGTAGTACGTACTCCTGGCCCATCGAATATTGAAAAATGCTGAATGTTCGAAACTATTCCTGCCAACATTACTTTTTTTCCTCCTTAATTCTGCCTTGAGAAGCTTCCATAAAAAGTTCTCTATCGGTATCAACCGTCTGCTCCTTGCCACATTTAGGACACTCTCGCACCGAAAAAGTCGGACCGCAGCACCTATCTCCGCCGGCATATTTTAAGCAAATGAGCTTAAATTGATCAAGTTTACCTTCATGACCGCAATTCATGCATTTCATTTTTTAGTTCTACCTCCTTAGAAAATTTTCGAAAAATCTTCTTAAGTCTCCGCCAAAGTCTTCCATTTGCCTCCCAAAACGGTTCTGACGGGTGTATTTAATGGTCATAAACCAGCAGCTTAAATATCTTTACCCTCCAATAGTGACTTCATAACCATAACTTTTAATGATTTCTTCAAAACCTACTAAATCCTCTGGAGCTATCGAATTGATCTCAGTAAAAAGATAATCTCTATCTAGCTGCTTATACTTACCCATAGCCCAATTATGGAAGGGCATAAGATCAATTCCTTCCACTGCGTCGCCGAGACCCCTGGCCAGTTCAGTTACGGCATGAATAAACTCCGCCTCATTATTTACTCCGGGAATTATAGGTAAACGAAGTCTTATCTTCTTTTTTTCACTACATATTTTATGCAGATTTTGAAGAATGAGCTCATTTGAAACACCGGTTACTTCTTTGTGCTTTTGTAAATTTAAACTCTTTATATCAAAAAGAATCAAATCTGTCCAAATAAGCACTTTCTTCAAATCTTCCCAAGGCGCAAAGCCTGATGTATCTATGCAAGTATGAATCCCTGCTTCTTTTGCCCGGCTTAATATTTCCACAGTGAATTCACTATTATAAAGTGGATCGCCGCCTGATACAGTTATTCCGCCCCTAGAATTTTCGTAGAATAACCTGTCTGCTTCAACTTCATGCATTATCTCATCAATACTCCAATGTTTACCAATTATTTCAAGAGCATTATAAGGACATTCTTGAACACATTTCATGCATGAGGTGCATTTATTCCTGTACCTTTTCGGAAATTCTCCATTTGGTCCGGGAGGACTGATCGCACCTTCCGGACATACTTCACTGCAATGTCCGCATCTCATGCATTTCGTCTCCATATAATAAAACTCTTGATAAGGATAAATGCATTCAGGATTATGACACCAGGTACATTTTAAATTACAGCCCTTCAAAAAAATAGTCGTCCGAATCCCGGGACCATCATTAACAGAAAATCTCTGCATATTTGTAACCAAGATTTCTTTTCTCAATTAATATTCTCCTTTCCTAAAAACATTTTTCCAGGAAAAATTCCTTATGATTGACATCTTCCGGAATCGCATTTACGAAAGTTCTCTTGGGCAACTCCTCACATACTTCCGGAGGGAGAGGACGACTTTCCTCTCCTTCCGGAAATTCCCTGATTTGTGTTTATCCTAGTTCTTGTTCTGTACGTGCGATAACTGCATCCTGAGCCATCTTGGACAACGAGATAAACCTGGCGCCGTAACCGGCTCTATCCTGACGATCAGGTGCTCCCATTTTTCCGGCTCTTTTTGGGCGCTGCGCATATCCTCGGTCCGGACTGCAGCTAGTAAAAACACAAATTTCCTCTTCTAAATTGCCGGTCAGTTAGTTTCCTTGATAAACTCACTATGCGATGGTTTTTTTTCAAAATTTTCGCAAGCATCATTGCGCAGGTTAATCATTTTTCCCGGCACTGTCATTGTAGCGGTACCGGAGGTTGTCTCTTCCGGCGGAGTATCTTTCACTCCGTAAATACAATAGCCTTCCATTGGATCTGTAAGACCCATTCTCCCGTAACGACATTCTTTACACCTCGGCATTTCTTCTTCTTCCTCCTCTTCAGGAAAAATTCCTTATGATTGACATCTTCCGGAATCGCATTTACGAAAGTTCTCTTGGGCAACTCCTCACATATTTCCGGAGGGAGAGGACGACTTTCCTCTCCCTCCGGAAATTCCCTGATTTGTGTTTACCCTAGTTCTTGTTCTGTACGTGCGATAACTGCATCCTGAGCCATCTTGGACAATGAGATAAACCTGGCGCTGTAACCGGCTATCCTGACGATCAGGTGCTCCCATTTTTCCGGCTCTTTTTGGGCGCTGCGCATATCCTCGGTCCGGACTACATTAAATTGAACGTGATCACATTTAAGATCGTGCCACGTCTTCATATACGCGCTCCATACATCAAATCCTTTTTCAGATTCCCTCATCAACCCTACCGGCAAACGCTGGTTAAGCTGGATTCCTTTTATTCTCTCGTTGGGTAGTTTAGATACGCTTTTCAGCACCGCCGTGGGCCCCTTCTTATCCAACCCCATGTACGGCGAGCAGCCGCCGTCATGTAAAGGCTCCCCGTGACGGCGGCCGAACGGCTCCGCCCCAATCATTGAACCGAGGGTAACAAATGCTGAAACTGATTGCGGAACTATAGTGGCTCCTTTTTCCCAGCCCACCATTTTATGCGCTGCCCATACATCACATGATACATTAAAGAACCAGTTGGCTATCTCATCAACATAATCATCATCATTGCCGAATTTCGGAGCAGACAAGAATTCCTGCCTCATTTCTTCGTGCCCCTGCCAGTTTGCCTTGAGCGCTTCCAGAAGCTGGCCCATCGTATATTTCTTTTTGTCAAAAACCCAGTACTTAATGGCTGCCAGATCATCAATCACACCCATCGGACCCGGATAATAATCCGCCCAGGTATTTGTATACGGCTTATTGTAGCGTTGGAAAGCGCCGACTCCGTCTTCTACGTTCCAGTCGTCCATCATGGCCAGGAAGGGACTCTCCAGCCACTTGTTTTCTGCATAGCTGGTAATCTCTTTATTCATAAACATAAGCTGCGAATTATGTTTTATTTGTTCTTCAACCGCTTTTAACAGATCCTCCCAGGTAAACTTGCTGGCGTCTCCTGTATGCGCCCCGCACTGTTTATTGCTGAACCACGCGTCGAAGCCATCCGACAAGGCCAGCGTTCCTACGGCAGGACCGACAATGCCGCTGCCGCCCTCGTTTCGGGAGTGCTGGGTTGAACGCCTGCCTGTAACACCAGGCGCCATACAAAGAACCAGCGCCCAGCGGGCAGCCACCTCCGGCGGCCAGCCATGGTATTCCATACTGTGCTTGAAATTTTTTTCATGATTTTTTATGGAAGGGAACCCAAAACCCTGGGAAATACATTCATAAACGAGTCTTCTTGTTTTTTCACTGCACTTCGGGGAATATTTAAAGGCTATCGATGGTTCGTTGGTGTGGATATTTAAAGCCGCTTCCAAGATGACGTCCGTAAGATCGGTACACATATCATTACCGTTTTCGTCCAGCCCGCCGATAGAAAGGATGTGGAGGTCGTTTATGCCGGGATGAATTATTCGCATCCATCTTCCCTTTGTTACTGTGCGCTCGCATACTTTCAGGCGTTCGCATTCAATAAGCTCGACTGCTTCTTCCCTGGATATCGGCTGGGCAGTCTTGTCAATAACGCTTGCTTTGTAGTAAGGCCACAACAAATCGTCCTCCAGTTGAGAGTAACCGGAGCAGTAGCGTTCGATATTTTGGGCCACTACAAAGCAGAACCACTTTGACTGCACAGCGTCTCTAAACCCGTGTGCCGGCTCCGCAGGCACCCGCGCGCAAATGTCGGCGATCTCCAAAAGTTCCTTCTTTCTTTGCCCGGCGCCACCCACACTGTCGCTTAAGTCAAGGTTTTCGGCGATGATCTTGGCCAGGCGGCTGTACTTTCTTGCCCAGCCGATAACAGCTCTGGCGGAGATGATCATTGCCTCCCAGACATCGATCTTCTCAAAAAGAGGAAAGTTCTCTTCGCCCCGCCACGGAAACGTCTTTACCTTATCACGAGCATTTTTAATGTTGTCCTCGCACCACTTAATCCTTTTCTCCAGGCCATCTTCTAAAACAGACTGGTAGGTCGGCGTGGTGCTGGTATAAAAGTGCGCCCAAACCGGCACCTCACCTATAACACCGGTGCTAAGCTTTTCCAACGATTCGGGATCAAAATACCGCTCGCACCTTGATGATAATGACCACTGCTTCCAATACTCTACCATTTTTACCCCTTCGTCGTATAATTCCGGGGGAGTAACAGTGTCATCTTCCAGATAATCCATCATGTTTTTAGCGCCGCCTTCAGGAAAAAGTTCTAACCTATCCGGATATTCATTGTGCGATCCAACAATCAATTCCTCGTCCTGAATATAAATACTGCAGTTTTTCAGGTAGTGCTCCAGGCATTTCGCCCTGATAACTATGGGAAGTTCTCCGGCATTCGCCTTGTGTCCTTCAGTGTATAACCTTGCTCTTTCGAGGGAAACTTTTATGTCTTCCCGCACATACTCCCCACCGGCAGTATGCGCCCAGCGGCAGCGTTGGTAAAGATGTTTCGTCCGCGGGGTACTTCCTGGCCCTTCCTTAATCTTTTTTTCCCACAAGACTTTTCCAAAAGGCTGCCCTTTTCTGTCGATCTTTAGCTCCCTGGAAATTTCTTCTAACACAGCAGCGCTCGCCATTTTTTTCACTCCTTATTTTTAAAATTTTTTTATGGTTCTTCTTTACCTTTTATTAAAATCCGTGCACTTTAAAGCGTTCATTTCCTCTTTTGTCTTTCTCGCGTGCCAGTACTTGCCTTTGCTATCACGTAATACCCGCACACAATCCCCTGCTCCCTTTTCATAGTCCCATTCATTTTCGGGAACCGGGAAGAAATTTTTGCACTCTTTACACTGTGGCATCTCTTTCACCTCCCTGCAAATAATATATTTTATTTTTAAATTTTTATGAAACCTCCTTTCTTTCTGAAATTATACATTTTTATAGCAATTCATTATGTACTTAATGGCGACTGCTTCCATTTCCATTTTAGGTTACCATTCTTATTATAACAAGTTATCTATAGGTATCCTGCAAACACATAACCCATTATACAATAATATTATAATATGATTGTATAATTAATACAATAGGAATATACACACATCTCATATTTATCATAATATTCCCTCGATAGGACTTTTCCCTTATATTGCACATTAAAAGAAACCTTGCTGGAAGCTATAGCAGGGGTATTGTTCGACAAACTCGCCCCAGTGCTCACGAAAGATTTGTTTAAAGGTTTCTTTATCGACATGATCTTTCATGTTTTATGCAGCACTTTCCTGGAGCTACTCAAGAACCCCTTCATTTTGCAACTCCGTAATGGCTACTTCATCTAACTGTAATATATTTTTTAATACATCAAATGTATTTTGTCCCAATAAAGGTGCGTGCTTGCGGATTTCTGGCGGTGTTTTTGACATACGTACGGGCGAACTTGTATATAAAGTAATTCCTACTTCGGGATGATCCAGATATACAAAAAAGCCTCTGGACTGAAGTTGGATATCTATTATAACTTCCTTTGCATTATATACCAGGCCGCTGCGCACCCCCATTTTTTGCAGATTAAACATGAGTTCTTCTCCGTCCTGTTCGGAAGACCACTTTTCCAGTTGGGTGTCCAATTCATCCCGGTTGGCCAGTCTTCCCTCGTCAGTAGCAAATTTTTGATCTTCGGCCCACCGGGGATTTCCCATGCACTCCTTTAACGATACCCATTCCTGGTTGTTAAATACAGCAATGGCAATCCATTTTCTGTCCCCTTTTACTTTATATGCCCCATGCGGCGCCACGCTGGGGTGCCGGCAACCCAGCCGGGATTGGATACGCCCGTTTGCCGCGTAATCCATTAGTGCTACCGCCGAGGTTACAGCAATTCCCGCCTGCATTTGGGGTATTTCTATATACTGTCCTTCTCCTGTTTTCCGGCGATGCCTTAAAGCTGCGACAATGGCAAAAGCAAGATGAGTAGGCACGGGAATATGGTCGGTATAATTGGTTCCCGTACCAATGGGAAAACCATCGGGATTTCCCGACAGGTAATTAAAGCCGGTAACTGAATTTATTAAAGCGCCAAAAGCCTTGTATTTTGCATACGGCCCCACATTCCCCCAAGGGGGCATATCTACGTAAATAATATCCGGCTTTACTTTTTTCAAATCCTCGTATCCCAGTCCCCATTTTTCCATTTGTCCTGCCGAAAAGCTATTGATTACAATATCGCTTTCTTCTATTAAAGGAACAACTACCTCCCGAACTCTGGAATGATTCATATTAATAGAGAGGCTTTTCTTGTTTGGGTTCCTGCTGCTAAAATACCCGCTGCGCTCAATTCCATTTTCCTTGTCTTTGAATGGCGGCGCTTTACGCAAGACCTCCGGTCTTTTATGTGTTTCTATTTTAATTACCTCTGCGCCACACTCGGCCAGAAAGCGGGTTGTCAGCGGGCCTGCTCCAACCCAGGAAAAGTCCGCCACCCTAATTCCTGTCAGGGCATGTTTAAACATATATTACTCCCCTTTCATTTAGGGTTTCTATCTGTTCTTTTGAATAACCTATTTCTGCCAGTATCTCCCTGGTATGCTGTCCGAATGCCGGCGCCGGTTTTATCTGCCAGGGGATTTTTTCCATGAGGTAAGGCTCTCCGGGATAACAAACCTCTCCTCCCAATACTTCATGAAATAATGTCTTAAAAAACTGCCGGTAGTTCAAATGGGGATTTTCACATACATCTTTAGAATCAAATATAGGAGCTAAGGAAATGCCCCTTCGTTGGCCTTCCTCAAACAAGAACTGTTTATCATGCTTCATAGTAAAAGACTCAAAAATTTCCCTGAATACTCGCTTCGACTCCGCTTCTCGTCTAAACCTCGTTGATTCCCATTCTTTTTGGCTTATTATTTCCGAACCCTTAACTCCTTCCTCTCTTAGCCATTTAGGAAGAGGCTCCCATAAGTACACATTGTCTCCCATCTGAACTATATAAATATAACCATCTTTGCAGGGGTAAACACCATACCCTGCTTCCGTTGCAGAAGAGCTTCTGCGAATCGTCTTTTCCAAATCCCAGTATTGCAGAGCGTTCTCCAATCCTGTAGCCACACCTGCCTGCATAGAAACGTCTAGGAATTGTCCTTCTCCGGTTCGTTCAGCATTGTATAAAGCGATTATGGTTCCCACTGCTCCATACATCGATCCTGCCATGTAAGCCTGCTCACCATACGCCCACGAAGGTTTTTCATCATCTTCTCCCGCCAAGTATAAAAGTCCGCCCAGGGCCATTATTGTCAGATCAGAAGCCTTCCATTGGCAATAAGGTCCTTCCTGCCCAAAGGGAGTTATCGCAGTATGAACCAGTCCGGGGTTTGCCTTTTTCAAGTAAGCGTACGATAATCCCAATTCATCCAAATATCCGGGAGGGAAGCTTTCAATTAGAATATCTGCTGTCTTTATTAGCTTTAAAAATACTTCCTTCCCCTCTTGCTTTGTTATATCCAGGACTATTCCCCTCTTACTGGTATTTTGGTAAAGAAACTTTAAACTGTTTTCCCTCCCCGGTTTATCTTTATAAAATGGTCCACTATACCGGAGAGGATCTCCTTCCGGAGACTCAATATGGATAACATCCGCTCCTAGGTCAGCAAATAATTTTCCTGTATAACCACCCATTTCACTTGCAAAATCGAGTATCCTGATATCTGATAATGAACTCATGATTTATCTTTCACCTCCAAAAAACCTTACTTTATTAATTATTTTATTCACAGAAAGAAGAGATTATTTTCTCTTCTTTCTGTGAATTGTTTTTTAAGAATTACTACATGGCTGCATAAATGCTTTTTCCTCCGCAAACGTAAAGAACCTGCCCTGTAATATACGACGCTTCATCACTTGCGAAGAAGATTACCGTTCTGGCAATATCATACACATCACCAATCGTTCCGGTAGGCTGTATTTTCAAAAGGTTCTCTCGAATTTTCTCAGGCACGGACATCCATAGCGGAGTATTGATTAGACCCGGCGGTACACAATTAACTGTTATTCCACGTTTTGCAAGTTCCAATGCCAGGGTACGGGTGAAACTAACCATCCCGCCCTTAGAAGCTGCATAATTTGCCTGCGTAGGCCACCCCAACCAGGCGCGCGATGCAATATTAATTATCCGGCCATAATTTTGCTCTCTCATATACGTTACCGCTTGTTGCGTACAGAGAAACACTGCCTTTAAATTAACGTCTAGAACTATATCCCAATCTTCTTCTGTTAACTTCAGTAGTCCTTTATCTCTGGCTATACCAGCATTATTAACAAGAATATCTATCCTTCCATAAGCATCTACTACTTTTTTGAACATATTCTCTACATCTGCTTTGTTTGTTATATCTGATTTAATCCCCATAGCTTCTCCGCCAGCAACATTTATTTCTCCAACCACCTCGTCTATTTTATCTTGAACAATATCATTTACGACTACCTTTGCGCCTCGTTCGGCCATTGCCTTCGCAGTGCCCTTACCGATCCCGCTTCCCGAACCGGTAATCAAGGCCACTCTACCTTTTATATTCATTTTTTAATCCTCCCTTAACATGATAATGAACTAACATGATAATGAACTTAAAACGCTCCTGCCGCCGCAAGCGTACAGAGTCTGCCCTGTTATATAACTTGCTTCATCATCAGCAAAATATAATACAGCAAATGCGACATCTTCTGGTTTGCCAATTATACCCATCGGTTGCGCTTTGATTAAACTCTCTTGTTGTTCTTTAGGCAATCCATCAAAATATGGTGTTTTAATTAAACCGGCCGCTACACAATTTACTCTGATTCCATCCTTTCCCAGTTCCAAAGCTAATGAACGAGACAGGCTGACTATGCCGCCTTTAGAAGCAGCGTAATTTGTCTCTTCGGACCCTCCCAGCATTTCACGTGACGAAACATTGATTATCCGACCATACTTCTGTTCCTTCATATGTTTTGATGCTGCCTGGCAGCAAAGAAATGTTCCTTTTAAATTAAAATCTATGACTTTATCCCAGTCTTCCTCTTTTAGTTCTAAAATATTGCTATTTTTAACCATATCAGCGCAGTTTACTAAAATATCTATACGTCCAAAACTTTCGATTATCTTTTTAAACATTTCCTGTACTTGATCTTTTTTTGACACATCTGCAGTTATACCAATTGCTTGGCCGCCGTCATTTTGAATTTCTTTTACCACCTTATCTACTTTCTCTTTATCAGTATCACTTACAACCACTCTGGCTCCATTTTGAGCCAGGCTTTTTGCGACTGCTTCACCAATTCCAGATCCTGCTTCAGTAACTAATGAAACCCTATCTTTCACTGCCATCTTTTTATCTCCCTTCATTAATGACTTTTATTTCAATATTTAAACTGAAAAAATAAAGACTAACTAGCTAATATATGAATAGTACAGATTGCGTTCTCTGTACCATACACTCCGCCGCCGGTTACATGCGTTAATGCAACCTTACAATCCGGTACCTGACGTTCTCCGGCGTCTCCGCGCACCTGCCAGGTTGCCTCTACAATCTGAGCAGCTCCTGAAGCGCCTGTTGGATGGCCGCAAGATAACAGTCCGCCGCGCGGGCTAAAAACAACCTTTCCGCCATAATCCGAATCGCCTCTTCTGAGAAATTCTACTGATTCTCCGTGCTTACAGAAGCCAAGCGATTCATAGTATAAAAGCTCACCAACTACAAAAGCATCGTGACATTCTACCATATCGACGTCTTCAGGACCCAAACCAGCCATATCGTATGCTTTTTTAGCACACCTGTATGTAATGTCCATATACGTCATATCTCTAAAGGAATTATTGAAAATACCTGTTGTGATTGTTGACGCTGCTAGGCGGACAAGCTTTTTCCCTATCTTTTCCGCTTTTTCTTTAGTAGCAAAAATAACCGCTGCTCCGCCGTCAGAATTCGGGCAACACATTAAAAGAGTAAATGGATCAGCAATAACTCTGGCGTTTAAAACCTCTTCGACGGTAAGTGGGGTCCGGAAATCTGAGTATGGATTTACTGTGGCATGCTTACGGTTTTTTACAGCTATCGTTGCCAAGTCTTCTTTAGTCGCACCGTGATCATGCATATAACGCCTTGCCCTCATTGCATAAAGACCTGGCATTGTCATACCATGTAATGCCTCGGGATCATTTAAATCAGGTGAAAATGCTGTGCCACCAGATCTGTATGAGGAGAGACACTCAACACCAATTGCCATCGTTACGTCATTAAGTCCTGAAGCCACTCTTTCCCATGCCAGATGAGCAGCTACGGCACTGCTTGAGCAAGCGCCTTCCGTGTTCTTGATTGGAATTCCTTGACAACCAAGCGTGATTCCAATCCTCTGCCCAAGACATATAGTCTTGGAAAGACCGATCATGTTACCAACAACTATTTCCTCAATTTCCTTCACCTCAATACCAGCATCTTTCAATGCATCTCTGGCTGCTTGTCTGCCTAATTCATCAATTGATACCGGCGCTTTTCGATATAATTTTGTCATTCCTACACCGATAACATATACATCCCTTAAGTTCATTTAACTTTCCTCCTTTATTCAACTATTCAACAGGCTTAAATTTATAACTAATCATTGATTTCCCATCAGCATCCTTTCTGATTTCCCCTACTGTTACCTCTACATCCATGCCTATTTTCATTTGCTCCGGTTCCGCCATAATTTGGGCAAGAACACGCAAATCTTCAGGAAGATCAACATACCCAACCGTCAATGGGGCTTTTAATCCCGGCTGAGGAGTATATTGAATTGTATAACTATAAACTTTCCCTTTTCCACTAAGAGGTTGTTTTACCAGATCTTCAGAGAAGCAATTGAGACAAATATTTACCTTTGGAAGATATAACTTTCCGCATTTTTCACACCTATAGGCAACTAAATAAGGCTTTTCCCCTCCTTCTGGTATTACTAGAAAATCTGGATGATAAATAACTTGTTCTTCCACAAATAATTCCTCCTATCATACTTGGTTTCCTTGATGTATTTTTCGCAGTTCCCACGCTTTTCTTAAAATTACACCCAGTCTGCAAGTTCCCATTCCGCTATCCATTCTGAAAATGATATTGCCGCCTTATTTCTCAGATTTGCAATGATTTCTTTTATCATTTCGTCATCAACGTTGGATGCGTATTTGCCACCTCCTTCCTGATTTCCTTTAACATTAACCGCTCTGCTGTCTTTCACTGCATTTCCATGGAAGTGTCTTTTGAAATTCTCTCATATTCCTTTAAAGGCTGGTTTGCGCTTTTCCAAAAACGCGGCAGTTCCTTCTTTAAAGTCCTCAGTACCGGACAGCATGCCTAGCCCTTGGGCCTCATAATGAAGCAAAGAATCTACATCCTTCGTTGCCAGGGCTGTAATGGTCTTGATTGTTTTAATAACCAAAGGCGGTTTTTGGGTTAGCTCTTTAGCCCAGGAATAGGCTTCCGCAAGGACTTGATCAGAGAGTACTGCTTTATTAACCAAGCCAATCTCTTCGGCAACCTTTCCGCTTATCGGTTTTCCAAAACAGAGCATTTCTTTTGCCTTTAACGGGTTTATAAGATGCGGCAGCTTAACCGTACCGCCCCCTGACGGGATGGCGCCAATATTTACTTCTGACATGCCTATCTTGGCATCCTCTGCAACAATACGAAAGTCACAAGCCAGCATTAGTTCACACCCACCACCCAAAGCATATCCTCTGACAGCGGCAATCACCGGTTTGCTCAGCTTTTCCAACTGGCCAAAACACTCCTGGAACTTCCTGCTGAACGCATACCCATTAAAGGTAGAGTTAATTTTGTTAACTTCAGTAATATCGGCCCCTGCACTAAAAAACTTTTCGCCACCGGAGATAACCAAACACCTAACTTCCTGGGATTGTTCCGCTTCGTTAACAGCCTGATGGAACTCATCCAGTAAAACCTGGTTAAAGGCGTTCATCCGTGACGGCCTATTTAAGGTTAGTGTAAATACACCTTCATCCAATCCCGTTACAAGCACCTCATAATTCACTTTCACTTTCACTTATACCCTCCATCCCTTTAATTCTATAATCATCCACTGTTCCCAATTAAACACTTTCCCCTGAACTCAGAACCAACAAACCATATCGGTCATAACCTGTAAAATTTATGTTTAATACTCATAAAAGCCTCTTCCGGTCTTTTTGCCTAGATGGCCCGCCCGCGCCATCTGCCTCAGAAGCGGAGCAGTTCTAAACTTTGGACCAAATTCGGTTTCCAGAATATCTAAAATATAAACAATGGTGTCAATACCCACCAAATCCATCAGGGCACAGGGTCCCTGGGGCATATTCGTGCAGTAGACCATGGCGTCATCTACATCTTTAGGGGTATTGCCGTCCATAACTGTGTAAGCCGCTTCATTTAAATAAGCATTTAGGATCCGGCTTGTAATAAAACCGGCATAATCTTCGGCTACAACCGGGAACTTATTGATACTCTTGACAAATTCGATAGCAGAGTTAATGGTTTCCTGTGATGTAACTCTACCCCTGATCAATTCAACGCCCTTCATAACCGGAACAGGATTCATGAAATGCATACCAACTACTTGTTCGGGGCGCTTTGTTGCTGCCGCAATGGCGGTAATCGGAAGAGAGGACGTGTTAGACGCCAGAATAGCATGGCCGGGAGCTAATTTGTCTAATTGTTCAAAGATTCCCGCCTTTAGATCGAGCTTTTCGGGTACGGCCTCAATGACTAAATCAGCATCTGTAACAACATCTAGAGATGTGGAAGAACTAATCCGGCTCAGAGTATTCTCTTTTTCCTCCGCGCTAATCTTGTTTTTCTCAACAAGTTTAGACAGGCTCTTTTCTATTTTCTGCCGTGCCTGAGACAGCAAGGAATCATTAATATCCTCCATCGTAACTTGGTAGCCGCTCTGAGCAACAACTTGTATTATACCGTTACCCATGGTACCCGTTCCCAAAACAACAACCTTGCTTATTTTCATCAATTGATACCCTCCTTATAATTTATATTTATCGCGTTAAGACAGAACAGGTATTTTTTCGATCACCACGGACATCCCCATACCTCCGCCGGAACACAGCCCTGCCAGCCCTTTACTCAAATCACGTTTATACATTTCATGAATTAAGGATACTACAATGCGTGCCCCCGAACACCCGACAGGATGCCCTAAAGCAATACCGCTACCGTTAACGTTAGTGTTCCTGCGATCCAGCCCTAATTCTTTTTCAACGGCTAAATACTGAGCCGCAAATGCCTCATTAATTTCAAACAAGTCAATATCTGCAATAGTCAGTCCCGTTTTTTTCAATGCCATACGGGTTGACGGTACGGGCCCAATTCCCATGTAGTCGGGATCTACTCCGGCTACCGCGTACGATACCACCCTGGCAAGGGGTTTTATTCCTAATCTGTCCGCCGCACGCTTGGACATTATCAGCATCCCGGCGGAACCGTCGTTTATTCCGGAAGAATTGCCGGCGGTAACTGTGCCACCTTTTACAAAAGTTGGCGGCAATTTGGCCAGTTTCTCCAATGTCATATTGTCTTTCGGGTATTCATCTTTATTTATATATACCGGATCACCCCTGCGCTGCGGTATGCAGACAGGTACAATTTCATCATTGAACCGGCCTTCCTTTATTGCCGCCACAGCCCGTTGCTGGCTTAGCAACGCTAATTCATCCTGTTCCTCACGGCTTATGTTGTACTTTTTAGCAAGATTCTCGGCCGTAACACCCATCCCAACGCCGGTACCCAGTTGCGTAAGGCCGTCCCACATAGCGTCACGCACTTCGATGTGCCCCATTCTCGAGCCCCATCTTAATTCGTCAATAGTGTAAGGGACGGTGCTCATGCTCTCGGTTCCCCCGGCCAATATAACTTCCGCGTCTCCACACTTAATTGCCTGAGTTCCCATGACCAAACTTGACATCCCCGCAGTACAGGTCCGGTGAACAGTTATCCCCGGCACTTCGGCAGGTATACCGGCCTGCAGTGCCGCCACTCGAGCCAAGTTTGTCTCGTCTTTGGTGCGCTGATAACAATTACCCCAGATAACATCGTCTATTATTGCCGGATCAATTCCAGATCGCCTAATTAATTCCTGCATTACCGGCACAGTCAGAGCGGGCGCTCTCAGATCCTTAAATACTCCCCCATAACTCCCTATCGCAGTACGCACCGCCGCTACAATCACTACATCGTCCAATTTTTTCTGCCCTCCTCGTCGTGTCTTTTTTCACTCCAGTAACTAACCTATCTTTCAACTAATACTAACGCTTCACCTTCTATAACGACCGCACCCTTTTGGTTGCAACATATAGTTTTTAACCTGAGTCTATTCTTTTCCACAAACTTCTCGATAACTTCGACTTCCGCAGATATAGTGTCTCCAAAAAAAACCGGCGCTTTAAAGTTAAGGGTTTGAGTCAAATATATTGTGCCGTCACCTGGCAGTTGTGTGCCTGCAACATTAGACAGCAGACTCGCGACCAACATTCCATGTACGATGCGCTGTTTAAAACGCGTATTCTTCGCGAAATTATCATTAACATGCACGGGATTATAATCTCCGCTTATTTCTGCAAAACGGTACACATCTTGCTCTGTAAAGGTTTTAGTAATCGAAGCTTTTTCGCCAACTCTTATCTCGTCAAAATTCTTGCTTTTTTCTTCTTTCATCATTCCAGACCCCACTCATAAGAGAAATTCCCTATAATAACATTACCTGTCTGCCTGCTATTTGTCTGGGTCGTACACCTCTATCTGTACTCCATGAGCTGATTTTGGATGGATAAAATTAGTAGTTCCGAATGTACCCTTCATTGGTTGATCCATGACAAATTTTGCCCCGGCTTCCCGCAATCTGGCCATGTCTTCCTCCACATTGTCGGACCTAAGGGAAATCAGAAAAACTCCTTCTCCTTTGGTACTGACAAATTTCTCAATTGATGATTTCTCTGACTCTGATGCGATAATATTAAAGACAAAACCATTAAGCTCAAAAACCGCTCCCTTTAGTCCGGGAACAGCAAAGTCACCTGACGCCAACATTTTCGTCGGCTTGGACCCCAACAATCCTTCGTATTTTTTAATCGCCTCTTCAAGATCTTTAACTGCAATATTGATCCCGTAAACACCTTTAATCATAACTAGCACCTCCTAAATTAATTGGATATTACTGCCCGAATTAAAACTGATCAGTTATGGAAGTCCTTAATCTTTCAGCCGTTTCTACACGTCAGCCTTCCCCCTTTAAAAGACCCAATTACAGGAAAATATCGTTCCGGTACCCCTTCCCTCTAACGCAGGAAATGCGGCTTGGCCTACTTGACCTTTAGGGTTTTCAGCCTGCTCCTCCGGAGTGAACTTCAGCCGTCCATATTTTAAAGGCGCTCCCAGCTTTCCTCCATCATAGGATTTTGGTTATAAATAGATTTAAATATGGCGCACTAAAAATAACGGTGTAAATTATTTAAGCAAGGCAGTTGCTATAATCTGTCGCTGGATCTGATTGGTGCCTTCATAAATCTGAGTAATCTTAGCATCCCGCATCAGCTTTTCCATTGGGTATTCTCTCATATAGCCATATCCGCCAAATATCTGCAAGGCGTCAACTGTCACCTTCATCGCTGTATCGCTGGCGACACACTTTGCTGTTGCGCTTAACACACCATCAACCTGGCCTGCGTCGACTTTCGCAGCCGCCTGCCAGACCAGTGACCGGGAAGCCAGCACTGCCATGACCATATCCGCCAACATGAACTGTATCGCCTGTTGCTCAGCAATCGGTTTCCCGAACTGCACCCGCTGCTTGGCATATCTTACCGCTTCATCAACCGCCCTCTGAGCAACACCAACAGCAGCCGCGGCGATCGTCGTCCGCGTGATGTCGAGAGTGCGCATCGCAATCTTGAACCCTTCTCCTTCGTTACCCAAGCGGTTTGCGACGGGCACGCGGACATCTTCGAGCAATACTTCAGCGATATGCGACGCCCGGTCTCCCATCTTATCTTCTTTTTTACCCATCGATAACCCGGTAGTGCCGGCCGGTATAATGAAGGCCGTCAATCCCTTAATACCTTTGCTTCTGTCTGTGCTGGCAAAAACTGTATGAAGATCCGCTATGCCGCCATGGGTAATGAAACATTTTACGCCATTGATGGTGTACTCGTCACCGACTTTTTGGGCACGGGTTGATACCGAGCTGGCGTCCGACCCCGCGTTTGGTTCTGTCAGGGCAAATGCGGCCAGCTTCGCACTTTTTGTAAAAGCCGTTAGAAACTTCTCTTTTTGCTCTTCGGTACCGCTTAGCAAAAGAGGGGTGAGCGCAAGGCCAGTTCCTCCAAATGCGCCAAAGACTCCCAGGCACCCGTATGCTATTTCTTCGTAGATTAGCGCCTCTGTCAAACAGTCCACGCCCTGCCCGCCATACTTTTCCGGCACATTTAGGTTCCATAAACCGATATCAAACGCTTTTTGAATGATTGGCCACGGCATTTCGGCTTTTTTGTCATATTCAGCGGCAACAGGAATAATTTCTTTCTTTGTAAAATCTCTCGCCAGCCTCTGGATTTCTTTCTGTTCATCGGTAAGTTCAAACATAGCAGTCACTCTCCATGTTATTTAATCGACTCTCACAATAATGGCGTCACCCTGGGCCAAACCACCGCAAATCGCAGCTGCGCCATACCCGCCCTCTCGCCTTCTCAGCTCATTGATCATAGTCATCACAATTCTGCCGCCGCTGGCGGTATTTGGGTGTCCGATAGCAATAGCTCCTCCGTTGACATTGAGACGTTTTCTAATGTCCTTAAGTTTTCCCGAGTCACCGTCGGCCAGTATTTTGCTGCTGACTAGAGTTACTGCCGCAAAAGCCTCATTGATTTCAAGCAATTTAAGATCATCTACCTTCATCGCGGCTTTCTGCAAGGCAGTCCTAATGGCTTTAGCCGGGGCTTCCACCAAAAGTTGAGGTTCCAACGCTATGCTGACGCATTCAATTACTGTGGCAAGAATGGGTAATCCTAAAGCTAGGGCTTTTTTCTTGCTCATTAACAGGACTGCCGTCGCACCATCATTTAAGCCAGGTGAATTACCCGCTGTGCAGGTCGGACTTCCGTAAATCGGCGCAAGCTTTGCCAGCTTGTCTACGGAAATATCCGGCCGGTACTGCTCATCAATTTCCAAGGTGACAGGCTCACCTTTCTTCTGGGGAATGGTTAGGGGTAGCATTTCTTCTTTTAGTTTTCCTGCGGCGTGAGCCTCACCATAACGGCTGTGGCTGAGCGCTGCCCATTCATCCTGTTCCTCACGGCCAATTCCATGCTTCAAAGCAACATTCCCGGCATCTACAGCTACAGGTGCAAAGTCTTTATAGCCTAACTCGAACAGTGGATCCTCCATAGCGACAGGCCCTATCCGATGTCCGGCAAACCTCAGGTTCCGAACAATAAGCGGCATCTGACTAAATGTTGTGACACCTCCGGCAATGACTACATCTGCTTCCCCCGCCAAAATGGTCAAGGCGCCCAACCGTATAGCAGACATTGCCGAAACACAGGCCTTGTCAAGCGAGCATGACGGCGTTTCCGGGGACAGCCCCGCCTTTATAAGCGTTTGCCGGGCAATCACTGGGGTATATACGTCTTTAAAGGATACTGTATCGCCAACACCCCAGAAAACATCATCAACTAAACCGTCATAACCGCACCGGGCCATAACCTCGCGCATGACAATTGCTCCCAGATCAACCGGGTTATATTCTTTCAGGCTGCCACCAAACCTGCCAAAAGGGGTCCTCAATGCACTAACAATAACTATCTCATTCATTTTCAATCCTCCAAATCTAATTTCAATGAATACTCCAACCTCCATCAACAATCAAAACCTGACCGTGCATATAATCGGAAGCATCCGAAGCCAGATACGCTACGGCTCCTTTTATATCCTCGTCGTTGCCAAAACGACCGGCTGGAATGTATTCGAGAAATTCATTACGGTGCATTTCGAGTATTTTTTCGGCCATGTGCGTTGGAAACCAACCTGGAGCAAGGACATTTACGTTAACTCCGAACGGCGCCCACTTAGCCGCTAAATCCCTGGTCATATTGATAACTGCCCCTTTGCTCGCGTTATAGGCGGCGGCATCCATTATATTGGTCTTGCACCCTACCAAACCCATTACAGAAGCGACGTTAATGATTTTCCCCTTACCCTGCCGTTTCATGATTCCAAAAGCTTCTTTCGCTGCCATAAAGGTCCCGGTTAAGTTTACATCAATTACCTGCCGCCATTTATCCATGGGATAATCGGCGGCGGGCGCTCCCCAAGTGATTCCCGCATTATTAACAAGGATATCCAATCGGTTAAAAGTTTCCATGGTCCGATTGATCATATTAACAATGTCTTCCTCCCTGGCCACATCGCATCTAACAGCTAACGCCTTAATACCAAATAACTGACTTATTTCGGCCGCGACCTGTTCACAACGTTCCTCTCTGCGAGCCGCCAGAACTAAATTGGCGCCGAGCTCAGCTAAGGCACAGGCCATTTGTTTGCCCAGTCCGGTGTACCCGCCGGTTACCACTGCCGTTTTACCGGAAAGATTTAATAAGTCCTTCAAATACACAATAATTCATCACCTTGCTTTCCAGAGAACAAATTTTCTTATACAATTAACTTCTTGCACAACTAACTTAATAGTTGCTTTGACAAACTTCTCTTTCGCTACTTAATAGCCCTTATATACAGGAGATCTCTTTTCTAAGAATGCCTTCATCCCCTCCTTTTGATCCTGGCTAGAAAAGCAATGCGCAAAGCAGTTTATCTCAAATTCCAGCCCGTCGTCGGTATCTGAACCTATAGCCCGATGAATGCAACGTTTAGCCATGGATAAAGCAATAGGAGCTTTTTGCGATAATTTTTTTGCTAATTGTACTGTCTCAGACATAAGTTGTTCCGCTCCTACTACTTGATTCACTAAACCTATCTGCAACGCTTGTTCAGCCGAAATAATCTCACCAAGCATGATCATTTCTTTGGCTTTGCTCATTCCTAACAGCCTGGTCAAACGTTGCGTACCACCATTTCCCGGAATAATTCCCAAATTAATTTCCGGCTGTCCAAATTTAGCGGTGATTGAGGCCACGCGAAAGTCACAAGCCAGCGCTAATTCACAACCTCCTCCCAGCGCAAGTCCGTTAATAGCGGCAATAACCGGCTTAGATATTTTCTCAATAAGTGATACAGCTTCCTTGCCTGCCGCTGCAAAACGCATTGCCTCAATAGAACTCATTTTACTCATAGCTGCAATATCCGCTCCCGCAATAAAAGCTTTATTACCTGCTCCAGTGATAATCAAAGACTTTACTGCAGAATCAGAAGAAAGCATGATCAAACTTTCTTTTAATTCATGATAGACAGCGGGAGTTATAGCGTTGAGTAATTCGGGACGATTAATCGTTATGGTTGCTATCCCATCATCTATGTTTAGAAGGAGATACTCAAAATCCATGCAACACAACCTACCTTTACAAATTAAATTTTGTCTTGTTCCAACTAAAATCATGTTAAAGCAAATTTCATGCCAGGTTAAAATATAGCCCAATTCTGCAACTCTTGGGTAGAGATGAATTTCCAAATCTACACTTGATACCGCTACATGAACGTTAATAAAAATACCTATCTAAACCTTGACAACTTCACAACCATTTTTAGGGATTTTATACGATTTTGAGCCGGTATTTACTTAAAATATTACCATAACTGACCTGTTTCCTTGGTTTTTACCCCTTTCATAAAATGTGCACAGGTAACCTGTTTATTCGCTGGCGTACTGGTATATTTTGACTTGTAACTATCTTGTAGATATTTGATAAAACCGTTTGATGTTCTGCACTGTCACTTTTAATCCACATACCACCGCGCTTTTTTAAATCCGAATGTCAGTATCCATTACCTGTATTCGCTCACGGGAACTTTATCTATTTTAAGAATATGTTTCTACATGTGTTATTTAATCCCTTTATTAATTTTTCATTATAATACGACATATATCTACAATATTTGTTTTTCGATATTTCTGGCTATTAATATTTTTCTTCATCTTTTAGGGATGAGTGATAAACTGCTTTGGACGATCAAAAAAGCCTGCATCTTTCATCCTCCAGGGACGAAAGCACAGGCTTCGTGGTACCACCCTGATTGGCTGCATATACATATACAGCCCACTCAATAAAAGTACGGGAACATTGACCCAATTACAGGAGAATAACGCTCCGATACCCTTTCCCTCTAACGCAGGAAATGCGTCTTAGCCTACTTAACCTTTTAGGGTTTTCAGCCTGCTCCTCCGGAGTGAACTTCAGCCGTCCATGTTCTAAAGGCGCTCCCAGCCACGACACCTTCTCTCTGAAAAACTGGGACCAGCTATACTTTTCTCCTTCATAGGATTTAGATTGGCTATAAATTGAATTAATCATAGCACACTAAAAATAATTGTGCAAGATGTCGGGAAAAAATTTTTTAAATATTTTTTCATGCTTGAAAATTTTTGACGCATTAAAAAATAATAAATTATAATGTCTGTAAGAGATAAAAAACACGATCCGGTTGGTAGCAAGCGGTGAAGCTTGAGCATGAATCAAGAAAGCTGGACAACAAAAAGCGTTCCAATGAAGATCGGAAAGAAAAGGAAAAGTTAAAATTCGAAAGGGCGCAAGAAAAAAAGAAAGAAAAAAAGAAAGGACATTAAGAAAATGTCAAAATACCTATGCGACCTCACTTGGTCTGATGTTAGTGATTATTTGGTTGGAAGAAAAGACATAATTTTGCCGTTTGGTTCCGTTGAGGAGCACGGTTATCATCTTCCCTTATCAACTGACGGGGATATTGCGATCAAAATCTCAGAAGGAATTTCAGATCTTACTGATATAATTTATGCCCCTTTAGTTTGGTATGGCGTAAGTAACAGTACAGTATCATATGCCGGAACAATTATGGTTGACTTTTCTTCTCTTATGATTTTTGCTGCTTCCCTATTTAACAGCATTAAAAATAACGGTTTCAAAAAAATATATCTTATATCAGGGCACTTAAGCGGATCAGAAATTTCTGCTTTAAAAGAAGCCGGCAGGAGATGCACGGATCTGGAGATATATATGCTGGATTATTCACTCCTTTCCTTTGACGACATTATGGAATCTGAAAGATACCATGCATGCGAGCTGGAAACTTCTTTAATGCTGTATCTTTACCCAAATAAGGTTGATCTGAAAAAAGCTGTTGATGAGGAGATAATTGTAGATAAATATGCGGTCAACGGCCTAAGTAAAACAAAAAGCGGTGTTTGGGGTTCACCTACTAGGGCAACAAAAGAAAAGGGAAAATATATTTATCAGCATATTGTTAATGAATTTTCTGCTTATATTTAGAAAAAAATCTTCTTAGAAATAGTTTTAAATAAACATCCATGCAGGTGAACACCCATGCCGGTGGCCGGCGCACAGAACGATGGAAATGAGGCGGAGCACTTGAAAAGTTTCGTAAAGTAGTCAATATTGAACATAGGGCTGGCGGGGTAGCCAGGTCGGGATACTTTTTGGTGGCAGCGACCCCGTAAGGTAAACTGATTACGGATGACTCGGAGCGCACCAAACTGTGGCGCTCCTCCAGGAGAAGCATGTGTAATAAATTTCATTTTCTCTTAGCCATTCGTTGCCCTCCCCGTCCTAATAACCTGAGAGGGATTGAGAGGACGATTGGATGTTTTAATTTAACGGTGTTGCGGAATAGATGTACATCCCGATAACGTAGCAGCGTGTATGATGTTAATATGAACGCAGCTTGTTGTTTTAAATAAAAAGTCCTATTGGCAAAGGGGCTGAGAGAACTTTACTCCCGGCCTTTTGCCAATAGGCGCTCTTTGAGTTAATCCGGGTGTGCAGGGTGCTATTGAAATCTTAAAAAAACTTTTTACTGTTCATAAAGCCCTGGACATCGTTCAGCGTCTCACCGAAGCGCTGGAAATGGACTATTTCCCGCTCCCGGAGGAATTTGAGCACGTCTGTGACCAGAGGATCGTCGCTTAAATGAATTAAATGCTCGTAAGTGGAGCGGGCTTTTTGCTCTGCATCCATATCCTCAGTCAGATCGGTGATCGGATCTCCGGTGGCTTGTACGTATGAGGCAATCCAAGGTACCCCGTTTGGGTCGCTCCAGAACAGGGCGTGGTTATGCTGGGCGTAGTGTCCGCCAAGTCCGGCGGCCTCCATTTGCTGCGGGCTGACTCCCCTGGTCAGCTTGTAAAAGATGGTCGCCACAATTTCCATGTGGCCCATTTCTTCTGTACCTATGTCGGTCAGCAGTCCCCTGGCTTTATCGGTAGGCATTGAGTACCTCTGGTTGAGATATCTTAAAGATGCCGACAGTTCTCCGTCCGGGCCGCCGTACTGGGTGATGATCACTTTTGCCAGTTTGGGATTTGGGCCGGATACCTTGACCGGATATTCCAAACTTTTTTGGTAAACCCACATTTCTTAATCTCTCCTTAATTAAAATTACATGTCCCAGGGCCAGGGGGAGTTGATCCATTGCCAGGATTGCTGGCTGGCGGACATGCCGAAATGAAACAGCGGGCCGCAAAGTTGTTCATAGGATGCGATACGCTGCTTCAGCTGGGGCACAATTGAGTTGTATGACATTAGAGCTTGCTGGTCATCAGGGTGCGTATCCAGGTAAAGGTTCAATTCAATGGCGGCGAACTGCAGCCGCTGAATTTCCAGCAGCATAGCTTGTTGATTATTATTCGCCGTTATGATAACTTTTTGAGCCTGGGGTTTTTCCTGGCTGTTATCCATTTGATTCACCTCTTTTTTTTAGCCTTTGTAAGGCATTACAAGTTCAGGGAAAAGGGTGCCTTGGCTTAAAGCTTCTGCCGGGCTGAAAACCTGGGTCATGTTCTGCCAGGGCACATAAGCGTGGGCAAGTTGAAACACAAACTCCAGATCCGGGCTGCACGGCATCTGTGGAGCGCCGGGAATTACAGGTATATTCGGGTAAGGATAATAGTTCATTGTCAAACCTCCTTGCACAGTTTCTATATATTATGCAAGAAATACCATAGGTGACAATGATTAGTATAAAATAATAGCGACGACTTCTTTCTTTGTCTCAAATGAAACAAGGGACAAATCGGCTGCCATAGTGTTTGGAGCGGAAAAGTACGTTTAAAAAATGAAATAAGAAAAAACTTATCAACTGATCAAACAGAATGGATTCAAAAAGTTAAGTGGAGGTTTAAAATCTTGAAGAAAATTTTTGCCGGAGGGACGCATGGCTCGTTTGGCAGCGTCATATACCGTGAACGGCCAGCTAAACGAGGCTTTCCGTCATAGTTTGATTTGATTGGTTGTTGGTGTTGAGCAGGAATTTTTTCGAAAATTGGTTGGCGTTTTTAAAAGCGATGGAGAGCATTAATTTAATCCGGTTGAGCTGGTTAACCTCACTTGCGCCGGGGTCGTAATCAATCGCTGCAATATTCGCCTGCGGGTAATGCCTTCTTAAATCCTTGATCATTCCTTTTCCGGTAACGTGGTTGGGAAGGCAGGCGAATGGCTGCACACACACAATATTGGGCGCTCCGTGCTCGATCAGCTCAATCATCTCGGCGGTCAGAAGCCATCCTTCACCAGTGTGGTGCCCCAGTGAAAGTATTCTGCTGGCCCTTTCCGCCTGTGTGTAAATTGAAGGCGGCGGTTCAAACCGTTCACTTTGTTCCAGGGCGGCTTTCATTTCTTTTCTGCAGAATTCCAGCAAGTTAATCAGTACCTTGCCGCTGAAAAACTGCCCTTTACTGCCGTCCAGCACATAGTGTTTATAAATCAGGTCGTAGGCGCAGTAAATAAAGAAGTCCATCATGTCCGGCACAATGGCCTCCGCTCCCTCGTTTTCAAGCACCTGCACGACGGAATTATTGGCCTGCGGGTTGTATTTGACCAGAATTTCTCCTACCACTCCTACCCGCGGTTTTTTAATGCTACTTATTTTTAGCTGGTCAAAATCTCTGACGATTTGATGGATGTGTCTTTTAAAGCTGCCCGAATCGGCGTGGATGAGATGTTCGTTGCAGATTTCAACCCATTTCACGAATAACGCGTTTGCAGAGCCGCGGATTGCTTCGTAAGGTCTTATCCTGTGCAGGACCCGCATCAGCAGATCGCCATAGGTCAGCCCCATAAGGGCTTTTTTCCACAACCGGGGTGTTATTTTAAAGCCTGGGTTTTTCTCCAGACCTGCAATATTCACGGATATGACGGGAATCTTGCCAAAACCTGAGTCCTGCAGGGCTTTTCTTAACAAACTGATATAGTTTGTCGCCCTGCATCCCCCGCCCGTCTGGGTTATGGCTACGGCAGTGTCATTTAAATCGTATTTTCCCGATTTCAGCGCCTGGATTAGCTGCCCCACAACCATAATGGTCGGGTAACAGGCGTCGTTGTTTACATATTTGACACCTTCATTAATTGAATCCTGATCAGCTTCCCGCAGCAGAACCAGGTTATATCCTTCCGACCGGAAGGCTCCTTCAATAAAATTGAAATGTATCGGAGAAAACTGCGGGCACAAAATGGTATATGTTTTTTTCATTTCTTTCGTAAAGATAATCCTGCTTCCGGTTGTTGCCGCCGCCTGTTCCGCAATTTTAGCCCTGGCTCTGTCTTCCACGGCGGCTTTGAAAGAACGGATTCTGATCTTGGCGGCGCCCAGGTTGCTTACTTCATCTATTTTCAGGCAGGTATAGTGCTTGTTATGCTGGCTTAGGATTTCCTCCACCTGATCTGTCGTCACGGCATCCAGCCCGCAGCCGAAGGAGTTGAGCTGAATCAGTTCCAGGTTCCGCCGGGTAGTTGCCAGGCTGGCCGCGGCATACAGTCTGGAATGGTACATCCACTGATCCACTACCCGCAAAGGCCTTTTAACCCTTCCCAGGTGGGATACAGAATCTTCGGTAAGGACAGCCATTTCATTGGAAACAATGATCTCCGGAATGCCGTGGTTGATCTCCGGATCAAGATGATAGGGCCTTCCGGCCAGGATAATTCCCCTGGCGCCTGTTCGTTCCAGGTATTCCAGCGCTTTTTCGCCTTTGTTCCTGATCTCCTGCTTGAACAACAGATCTTCCCGCCAGGCTTGTTCCACGGCGCCGGCAATTTCTTTTTTGCTGATGTCAAAGGACTTTAATTCTTCAAATAACCGTTCAATCAGCCGTTTCTTGTTGTTGTACGGCAAAAACGGGTTGATAAAATTGATTTTTTGGTCTTGCAGGATATCCATGTTGTGCTTAATGACGTCCGGATAGGAGATAACAATCGGGCAGTTAAAGCAATTGTTGGCTTCCGTCTGTTCCTTGCGCTCGTGGATTATGGAAGGATAAAAGATCGTTTTAACGCCTTTTTGAGCCAGGGAGGCGATATGCCCGTGGACCAGTTTGGCCGGGTAGCAGGCGGACTCCGAAGGTATTGTCTCTATACCGGCTTCGTAGACGGATTTTGAGGATTGGGGCGACAGTTCCACCCTAAAGCCCAAATGGGTAAAGAACGTAAACCAGAACGGGTAGTTTTCGTACATATTCAGTGCTCTGGGTATACCGACAGTTCCCCGGATAGCCTCTTTTTCTTCAAGCGGCCGGTAAGCAAACAGCCGGTTGTATTTATAACCAAACAAATTGGGAATTTCCCCGGTGTTATTTTCCCTGGCGAAGCTCTTTTCACACCGGTTTCCCGAGATGTACCTGGCCCCGTTGGAAAACTTGTTTATTGTCAGCCGGCAGTTGTTCGTGCAGCCCCGGCATTTGCTCAGGGCGCTGGAAACGGACAGGTTATCCAGTTCTTCTTTGGATATCAAGGAACTTGCCTGCCCTTCGCGGTATTTATCCCTGGCAATGATAGCCGCCCCGAAGGCGCCCATCAGGCCGGCAATGTCGGGCCGGACGGCTTTTTTTTCCGTGATAACTTCAAAACTTCGCAGGATGGCGTCATTGTAGAAAGTACCGCCCTGGACTACAATGTGATTCCCCAGATCCTCCGGTTTTCTGAGTTTGATCACTTTAAACAGCGCATTTTTGATTACCGAATAAGAAAGACCGGCGGAGATGTCTCCAATGGTCGCCCCTTCCTTTTGCGCCTGTTTGACTTTGGAGTTCATAAAGACGGTGCAGCGCGAGCCCAAGTCAACCGGCGCGCCGGCCAGCAGCGCCGCTTCGGCGAATTCCTGCACGGATAAGTTCAATGAACGTGCAAATGTGTCCATGAATGAACCGCAGCCGGACGAACAGGCTTCATTTAAAGCAATGCTGTTAATAATCCCGTTCTTGATTTCGATGCACTTCATGTCCTGCCCGCCGATATCAAGAATAAAATCGACTTCGGGAACAAAATGCTGAGCCCCTTTGTAATGAGCGATAGTCTCGACTTCGCCTATGTCAACGGACAGGGCGGTTTTAATCAGACCCTCTCCGTAGCCTGTCACCGAAGAATTGGCAATCACCGCCTGCACGGGAATCTTTGAATATATGTCGGCGAGAATTTTTTTGCCGGTCAGCAACGGGTTTCCTTCGTTGTTTGTATAGTATGAATACAGGAGATTTCCCTGCTGATCAATGATACAGGCCTTGGTGGTTGTGGAACCGCTGTCGATGCCCAGAAAGAGACGGCCTTGAAAGGCGTTCAAATCGGCGCAGTTTACCCTGCTTGCGGAGTGCGTCAGGGAAAATTCCCGCAGTTCCTCTTCATTTTTAAAAAGGGGCGCCAGCCTGGCTGTTTCCTGATTGATGACACTGTCGAGAGCAGGCAGCTTGTCAATCAGCGACTTAAGTTGAATAGGATCCAGTTCCCGGGAGGTTATGGCCGCTCCAAGAGCGACATAGAACTGGGCGTGTTCAGGCACGACAGTATCGTATTTCGCAAGCTGCAGCGTTTCGATAAACCTTTTTTTCAGTTCAGGAAGAAAATATAACGGCCCTCCCAAAAAGGCCACCTTGCCCTTGATTGGCCGCCCGCAGGCCAGGCCGCTGATTGTCTGATTAACAACCGATTGGAAGGCCGAAGCTGCAATATCGGCGCGGGAGGCGCCCTCATTCAGCAAAACCTGAATATCGGTTTTGGCAAAAACACCGCAGCGCGCGGCGACAGGATGGATGGTTTTATGCTGTTTGGCGAGTTCGTTCAACCCCTGTGCATCGGTTTCCAGCAGGGCCGCGATCTGGTCTATAAACGCGCCGGTTCCCCCGGCGCAGGAGCCGTTCATCCTCTGTTCCAGGTTTCCGGTAAAATAAGAGATTTTAGCATCTTCGCCGCCTAATTCGATCGCCACGTCCGTATCCGGGATAAACTGCTCCACGGCTTTGCTGCAGGCAATAACCTCCTGGATAAAACCTATCTCCAGCCACTGCGATACCGAAAGACCCGCCGACCCTGTCAGCGCCACTGTGGTCAGGATATTTCCCGCGGTTAGGTATGTTTTTTCAAGCACCGCTCTGATGGTCTTTCTTACATCTGCGTAATGCCTCTGGTAGTCGCTGTAAACAAGATTGTCATTGTTATCCAGAAGAATAACTTTTACCGTAGTAGATCCTATGTCCAAACCCATGTGTAAAATTTGATCCGGCATAAACATCCTCCTCACGGTTGAAATGTTTTTCACTTCTAGGGCTGTTTAACGCAGCTTTCTTCTTGGCTTCTTTTTCGGTAACAGGCTGCTAAAATCTGCTGCTGATTGAATCCTTGATTGCCGGGCGGCTTGAAACAACGGAATTGGATCAGCCCCGGTTTCTTCTGAAACAATCCCGCCAAATTTCAAATAGGCAAGTACGGGGAACAATAGATTGTCTGCTTCATTAAAGCCGTCCCGTGTAAAACTTAAGTCTCCGCGCCATTCCAAATAATCAAATAAATTTTGCATGACGGGTCCTTTTTTCAAAAAACATCTAAAAAATATTTTATCAGAAAATAAATCAATTTTCTCTATCAATTTTATCAATTGGTACTGGGATACTGGCGCTTGAAAGTTTATTTTATGCCGCCAAATAGCCGTCGGCATCAGTTAAGTATGAGGTGAAGCTTTCAATTTTTGATAGGTTTAAACTTTGCCTGGGTCAAAAAAAGTAAGGCGGCTGCCGGCAGCGCGGTTGATGCCCCGAAATAAAAAGGCACGCTGGAGGTATGCCGGTTTCTAATTAAGTCTAAAATCATGAAAAGTCTTGAA
>DFZT01000016.1:32487-37070 GCA_002382755.1 Firmicutes bacterium UBA4049
GTTGTGAAAGCATCCCGATTCTGGAAGCATTCAATAGAATCTTATATGAGGATGTTGTATCGGATATAATGATCCCTCCCGAGGACGACTCGGCGATGGACGGTTATGCGGTAATCGCGGATGACACGTTTGGCGCTTCGGTTAACAATCCTGTTAGACTTAAAATTAAAGGAGAGATACAGTCAGGCGGTTCCATTATTGGAAAAAAGGTCCTGAGGGGAACGGCAATAAGGATAATGACCGGAGCGCAAATACCGGAAGGCGCTGATGCGGTAGTCAAATTTGAAGACACAGAAGAAGAAGAAGATTATGTAAGGATATACCAGCAAATAGCTAAATACAAAAATTACAGGTTTCAAGGGGAAAGCATCAAAAAGGGGGATATTGCGCTCTACAAAGGCGAACGGTTGAGTTCCGCTGGAGTAGGTATACTTGCTTCGCTTAACCGCAAAACCGTCAAAGTATATAAACAGCCAACTGTTTCGATTATCTCTACGGGTGATGAAATTGCAGATCTGGGCGAGGAAATCCGGGCCGGCCAGGTTAGAAATACCAATGCTTATACAGTATATTCGGAAGTAAAAAAATACGGCTCTCTTCCCATTTACCTGGGGGTTGCCAAAGATACGATGCAGGACATGAAGGAGATCTTTACCAGAGCCCTAACATCCGATGTCGTGATCTCAACTGGCGGCGTGTCCATGGGAAGGTACGATTTTGTTAAGGATGTTTTCCGCGATCTGGATATCGGACTGCAAATTGAATGGATTAAAGTCAAACCCGGAAAGCCGTTTGTTTTTGGAAGAAAAGAGAATAAGTTGATTTTCGGTTTGCCGGGAAATCCTGTTTCCACGCTTACATCGTTCATTCAATTTGTCAGGCCTGCCTTGCTTAGGTTAATGGGTGCCAAAAAGATAACCAAACCAATAGTAAACGCTGTTCTTGAAGAGGATTTAAGCAAGAAACCCAGGGTGAAGAATCTGGTGAGGGGATATTTTACGGTCAAGGATAATGAATTTCATGTTTCAACAACCGGCAATCAAGGTTCATCGGTAATTCGCTCAATGAATGACGCCAACTGCCTGATTGTAATTCCGGAAGGTGTTACTGAAGTAAAGGCAGGAGAAAAAGTTGCCATTCAATTGATTCTTCATGATGAGATATAAAGAGATATAGACCCTCATGCTGCTATTGTAGCCACCAGCTTTAAAGGGTGAAATTTCATCATAAAAGGGAGGTCAATGCATTAAGCGCTATTTTAAAGCCTTCATTCAAAGAACGAAAGAACCTGGGAATAAGCGAGGAAACTGTTTGAGGCGTGTAAGCGCCGAGTTTGACCGAGCCCGAGGGAAGGCGAGTTCGTACAAGTATAAGAGACGATTATTAAGCACGCGGGCAGTTGATCTCCCTAATGCAAGATTATTTTCAGTATAGTTAGCAAGTAAGAACCGTCCCTATTTGCTAATACTGTTTGCTAATAAGATTAGATACAAGAAAAGGCGAGGTTGTTAAGCTGTGAGGAAACAAACAAAACATGCCGCCCAGTTAAAAGAAATGTACGCCAAAAAAGACGGAAGGCTTCAAGGGGTGGGCTACTGGGAGAAAATGCCCTTTTTCTGGTTCATTCTATTCTTATCATACAAGTGCACAAGAAGATGCAGTTATTGTTACGCATTTAACCAAGTTGGCGATGACAGTCCAGTGGAGATGGATGAGAATACATTTTCAAGGTTATTGGAATGGATTCCGGAAGTATGGAGGGCTAATAACGTAAAAGTCAGCACTGTCGGTTTTTTAGGCGGGGAACCGTTGTTGAGGACCGACAGGATAAAGAAAGTGATGGATTCTGTCTTTGATAATACGGACGGCATGCAGTGTTATTTATACACAAACGGCGATTTAATAGATTCGGTAAACTGGGATGACCTCGAAGATATCCAGTGGATATATACGAATATTGCGGACACAAGCATTGAAGAATTGGCGAGAAGGATGAAGGTAATAACTGAAAGGTCGAATGTGATCAATCAGACAATAGTCGCCACACTGGATGACTACAACCTGGAAAGACTGCTTGATGTAACGAGATTCGGAATAGAGAACGGCTATCGTTTAAGATACCAGAGAGATCTGTACAGGTCGATGGATGCTGATTTTGCGAAGAGAGTATTGAAAAAGTACCATGAACTGTGCGACCTGCTGGAGGGCTATGTTCTCAAAGGATATGATGTTCATACAACTTTCCTGGTGGATACTTTGATTACCGGCTGGACTTTCGAAGAATCTCCCTATCTTTGCGGGAAAAGGCTTGCGGCGGTATTCCCCGACGGAACGATCGGGCCGTGTATCAGGGACCACAAGTTTAAAACAGGAACAATCTTTGATCCTGATCCGATGAGTTTGCTGCAGTGCGATCAATTCCATTTCGATCTTGCAAAACCGGACACGCCGGATGAGTGCAAGGAGTGTGAAGTCAGGACCGCCTGTCAGGGAGGGTGCCCGCACGATAAGATATTGTTCAAAGGAAGTTCGTCAGGCAAATCTCTCGCCTGTGAACTCCATAAGGAAATTATTCCAAGGTTAAGGTACTTGGACGAATTAAAAAAACGGCGTTAAATAAAACCGTTTTTGGATTTATCCCTTGATTGCCTTGAAAATTTTGCTCCCTGCCGGGCTAAGGCTGCATTAAATAATCAGTTTTTTAAAGAAGTTTCTTAAAATTGCTTCAGCCTTAGTGTGGGTACGATTAATTCAAAAGGGTTAATCCTCCTTTCACACTTTTGAGCGATTTTATTTGGCATTTTTCTAACTTAAAATTTAATTTAGGTTGAAATAGTTAGAATTACGGTATCTGTCTGGTTATTTTGGGGACAAACAATTAATAAAAAAAGGGGGACTAAGCAGTTCGTAGCCGTAAGGAATGCGCCAGATAGTCGTATGGTTTTGTCCGCGCGCCGGGAAGGATTACTGTATGCAGCGCAGCCAAAAGGCCATGGCTGCAGAGATAGACTAAAAAACGCAGAGGTGTTTAAAAATGAGATACGCAGAGACGGGGTACAATTTAGAGATTGACCTGGCTACAGGCAATATCGAACGTGTAGAAACCGACCCGAAATTAATGGAAACCCACCTGGGGGGTCTCGGTACCAGCGTAAAGTTGCACTGGGACAGAGTGCCTCCCGAAGTTAAGCCGTTTGACGCCGAGAACATGCTGGTTTTCAGCTCCGGTGTTCTCAACGCTACTCCGGCATACGCCGCTAACCGCAGCGTGGTGACCTTTGTTTCACCCCAGTCGGAGTTATTGGCCTATCCAATGATGGGGGGCTTTTTTTCGGCCGAAATGAAGCATGCGGGTTATGACAAGATAATCCTGAACAACAAGTCAGACAAATGGGTCTACATATGGGTAAACAATGACAAGGTAGAAATACGCGACGCCTCCCACTTGGTAGGCAGGGGCGCTCTTGAAACACAGCAGTTGGTCAGGGACGAGTTAAATGAGCCTTACGCCCAGGTTGCCGCTATCGGCATCGCGGGCGAAAACAAGTGCTTTACGGCTTCCATCGAGCAGGGCCGGTCCAGCGCCAGCCGGCTTGGCGGCGGCGCCGTGATGGGGGACAAAAAAGTAAAGGCGATCGCTGTTCGCGGGACAAAAGATATCAACCTTGCCCATGGCGAAGATTTTATCAAGCATATGGAGGAAATGAGGAAGTACATAGATTACAGAAACGCCCATCCAATTCCGGGTGTGATGACGATTACAGCCGGTATCGGTTCGCCGCAGGAGATGGTGGAGACCGATGAAAGTTGGCACACGGAAAACTTTATGTGGGGGAATGCCCGCACCCGCAGAAGAGGTTTCTGGGACGAGCGTATTTCCGAGGAATGGCCGAGGGTCCAGCTGGAGGGCATCAAGCGCTTAATCAGCTGCTACAACTGCCCGCAGCATTGCGGCGCGTTAATTTCCTATAAGGATACCCCGAGATACATGGCGAAATGTTTCGGGAAACTTACCTATGCAATGGCCGCTTACGTAGACGACCTGGGTTTTTCCTGGAGGACCTTGCAGCGCGCGACTGAATATGGCGTGGATTCGTTCTCAACCCCGCAAATACTGGCTTTCGGAATTGAGCTGTATGAGGCCGGCATTCTGACCGACGAGGACTTTAAAGGCGCCCCGAAAGACAAGGAGGGGAGATTTGTCTGGCTGCTGGACAGGCTCGCCCACCGGGAAGGGATCGGCGACGTCCTTGCCGACGGCACATACTGGGCAGCCCTGAAGATTGGCAAGGGAGCGATGGAGTACGCTCATAACGTGATCAAAAAGCATGAGCAGCTGCCTCTTAAGCTGGGAATGCTGGATCCCATGTACTACCTGATGTATTCAACCAACGAGAAGATCAGCATCACGCAAATTGAAGGGAACTGGCCCCAGAGCGCTTTCCCCACTATGGAGGCCAGACAAGATTTTGTCAAGGACTGGCCGCAGCTTCCCGATGAAAGTTGGAAACAGATCTTACTGGATTGGAACCCACGGGGAGAGAATTCGAACCCGTATTACCCGACTGCCGATATGTGCTCCA
>DFZT01000016.1:37228-46243 GCA_002382755.1 Firmicutes bacterium UBA4049
TGGAAGAAAATCTCCTGTCCACATATTACAAATTCAAGGGATGGAACAATAACGGCATTCCTACCAGGGAAAGGCTGCATGAATTGGATTTGGATTATGTTGCCGATGATTTAGAAAAGAGAGGGATTTTAAAAGATGGCGAAGATAAAAAAGAAGGTTAAGTCGATCAGGGTTGATGCGGATAAGTGCAGCGGTTGCCGGTCATGTGAGATTATCTGCTCCGCTTATCATGCGGAACCGAAGTACAGCATCATTAATCCGGCAAGATCCCGTATCCGTGTAATTATGCACCGGACTAATGATATCTGGCTCCCGGTATTCGCCGGGGAATATACGGCGGCCGAATGCATGGGCAGGGACAAATATTTTATTGACGGCAAAGAATATGAAGAATGCAGCTTCTGCAGGGCAGCCTGTCCATCCAGAGACATGTTCAAAGAACCCGATTCGGGCCTCCCTCTGAAATGCGATCTCTGTGAAAGCGATCCGCCGCTGGATAAGCCGAAGTGCGTCGAATGGTGCCATGATGATGTGCTGATCTATGAGGAAAGAGAAGAAGAAGTCGAAGAAGATGTGAAGATTGACGACATGGAGATAGGGTTAAAAGCCTTGGTAGATAAGCATGGCATGGAGAAACTGTTGGAGACGATTGCCCGGATGTCACAGAAGAACTAAATTTTTATGTGAAAGAAGAGGAATAGATCGTGGAGACTGTAACTCCCTTCAAAGAGGTTATAGACGAAATAAAAGGTTATGGCGGACAGGCGGTCAAGTACTGCTATCAATGCGGAAAATGCGACACTTTTTGTCCCTGGAACAAGGTTAGAAAATTCAGCATGCGCAAGTTAATCCGGGAGGCAACCTTCGGTTTGACCGAGATCGAGCATGAAGAGATCTGGCGCTGCACCACTTGTGGAAGATGCGCCCTGAAATGTCCCAGGGAAGTAAAGCAGATCGAAGATATGCGGGCGCTGCGCAGGATGGCTTCGGGATACGGTGTTTTCCCCGCCGCGATCAAGCCGGTCCGCGGCGTGAGTTCGTGCCTTGAAGCCGACGGCAATCCGTTTGGGGAACCCAAAAGCGCCAGGGCTGATTGGGCAAAAGGCCTGAACGTAAAAACATTCGAAGAAGGCATGGAATATTTGTATTTTCCCGGCTGCTACCTCAGCTATGACGCAAGATTAAAGAAGGTAGCCCAGGCTACAGCCAAAGTTCTCAATAAGGCGGGAGTAGATTACGGGATCCTGGGCCCCAAGGAGAGTTGCTGCGGAGAAAGCATCCGCAAGACAGGCAATGAAGATTTATTCAAACACCTGGCCAAGGAAAACATCAAAACTTGGATCGATTGTGGTGTAAAGAAAATTATAGTTTCTTCACCGCATTGTTTACACACGTTTAAAAACGAGTATCCCGACTTTTCGGCGAACTTTGAGATCATTCATATCTCCCAGCTTTTATTTAAACTGATTGATGAGGGAAAGCTTGAGATCAGCAAAGAGTTTGCTAAAAAAGTCACCTATCACGACCCGTGTTATCTGGGCCGGCATAATGGTGTCTACGACGAACCGCGGGAAGCTTTAAAGAAAATACCCGGCCTGGAGTTGAGCGAGATGCCCGAAACACGGGAAGACAGTTTCTGCTGCGGCATGGGCGGGGGCAGGATTTGGGTGGAGACTCCCAAGGAAGACAGGTTCGTCAACCTCAGGCTGGAACAGGCTGTCGATGTTGGAGCCCAGGTTCTGGTTACTACATGCCCCTACTGTATCACCAATTTTGAGGACAGCAGGCTGGTTCTTAATTTAGATGAAGTAATCGAGATTAAGGATATCACAGAAGTTCTGCAGGAAGTTATTTAAAGGTTTACAAACCCGGACGTACGGGAAATACAACCTGATGAGGTGGAAGGAAAGTGGAGCAAGAACAAATTGTAGAACAGATTTCTAAACTGCTCGAAAAAAGTAATTTTGGAGACGTAATGGTCGTTGGAGGAGGAATCAGCGGCATTCAGGCTTCTTTGGATCTTGCAGCTGCCGGTTTTAAGGTTTACCTGGTTGAGAAAGCTCCCAGCATTGGCGGGCATATGGCTCAGCTTGATAAGACCTTTCCCACCAATGACTGCTCCATGTGAATACTCGCACCCAAACTGGTCGAGGTCGGCCGGCATCCAAACATAGAAGTTCTTACCTATACTGAAGTGGAGCGAGTAGAAGGGGAAGTAGGAGACTTTAAGGCGACACTGATTAGGAAACCCAGATATATTTTAGAGGATAAATGCACAGGCTGCACCACCTGCGTGGAGTACTGCCCGGTCAAGTATCCTGATGAATTCAACCAGGATATTTCGCAGAATAAAGCCGTCCACGTTTACTTCCCGCAGGCAATTCCGCTTGTCGCGTATATTGACGAAAGCTGCCTTTACCTTAAAGAAGGTAAATGCAAAATCTGCGAAGCGGTGTGCAAGAATGACGCCATAGATTTAAATCAAAAACCGATCAAGAAAGAAATAAAAGTTGGCGCCATAATTCTTTCGACGGGCTTGGAGCCGTATGATCCCAGCCTGAGAGAGGAATATCATTACAGAGAGTTCCAAAACGTGGTCACAAGTATGGATTTTGAACGGCTGTTATCTTCCACCGGCGCATATGGCGGTGAAATACTGCGCGGTTCAGATTTGAAGCATCCCCATAAATTGGCCTGGATTCAGTGCGTCGGTTCAAGAATGGTCCTGCCCAACGGCAACAGTTACTGTTCAGCCGTATGCTGCACATATGCCCAGAAACAGGTTATTATTACAAAGGATCATGACGCGGATGCGGAATGTGTGATTTTCCATAATGATGTCCGTTCCTACGGGAAGGATTTTGAGCGCTTCTATGACAGGACGGCGAACCTTCCTAACGTGCGGTTTGTCAGAAGCTATGTAACCATAGTAAAAGAGGACCCGGTCACCAAAAATGTGACCATACGCTATTCCACACCCGATGAGGGAGTAAAAGAGGAAGAATTCGAGATGGTTGTGCTGTCCGTCGGATTGAATCCTCCCAAGAATGTGGAAGAGATAGCGGAAAAGTATGGTATCGAGCTTAACAATCATAATTTTTGCAAGCTCGATCCCGTCAACCCCATGATCACGAACAGGCCCGGTATTTATATAAGCGGAGCTTTTCAGGGTCCCCTGGATATCCCCGAGTCGGTTTTCAGCGCCAGCGGGGCCGGTTCGCAGGTCGGCGAACTCCTTCAGTACAGGCGCGGAAATCTTGCCAAAGAAAGAATCTATCCGGATGAAAGGGATGTTTCACAGGAAGAGCCTAGGGTAGGAGTCTTTGTCTGCCACTGCGGAGCTAACATCAGCAGGATAGTAAGTGTTCCTTCGGTAGTTGATTATGCTCTGACACTGCCTAATGTTGTCTACGCCCAGGAACAGTTGTTTTCCTGCGCTACCAACTCGGCAAAGGAAATAACCGATATAGCGAAGGAAGAAGGGCTCAACCGGGTGGTTGTCGCCGCCTGTTCTCCAAGGACACTTGAGCCGTTATTCCGGGACACCCTCCGGGAAGCGGGGATCAACCAGTACTACTACGAGATGGCCAATATCCGGGAGCACAATTCCTGGGTTCACGCCAAGGAAAAAGAAGAAGCCACGCAGAAGGCCAAGGATATAGTCCGGATGAAAGTGGCCCGGGCATGCCTGTTAGAGCCGCTGCAGGAATTTGAGCTGCCGGTAAATAAAAACGCCCTGGTAGTCGGCGGAGGCGTAGCCGGTATGACCTGCTCTTTGTCCATAGCCAATCAGGGGCATGATGTTTACCTTATAGAAAAGAGTCCGGCGCTTGGCGGTATAGCCCGCAGGCTGCATTCCACACTGGAAGGGCTGGATGTTCAGGCTTACTTAGCCGATTTGATCAAGCAAGTGTACGAGCACCCCTTAATCCATGTATATGAAAATGCGGCAATCACGGAAGCTTCGGGTTATGTGGGCAATTTTGTAACCAGGGTTTCATCCCCCCGGGGAGTCGCGGATATAAAACACGGCGCGGCTGTCATCGCGATAGGCGCTGATTTATATACACCCACCGAATACCTTTACGGGCAGGACGACAGGGTTGTGACCAACCTTGAACTGGAGGAGCTGATCTTTCAGGATGATGAAAAGGCGCTCAATGCTGAGAGCCTCGTGATGATCCAGTGTGTGGGCTGCAGGAATGAAGACAGAAATTACTGCAGCAGGATCTGCTGCAGCCAGTCGATAAAGAACGCCTTGAATCTGAAAAAGAAAAATCCCGCTGTGGATATATACATCCTCTTCCGGGATATGAGAACATATGGGTTCAAGGAGGATTATTACAGGGAAGCGGCGGATAATGATGTAAGGTTTATCCGCTATGAGCCGGAGGATCCTCCCGAAGTGGAAGTTGCCCAGGAGGGAGGCAAGAGCGTTTTGAGGATTTCCGTGACAGATTATATTTTACAGAACAAAATTGAACTGGACGCCGATATGATTGCTTTAGCTTCGGCTGTTCTTCCCTCCGGGGATACGAAAGAAATAGCCGGATTATTCAAGGTAGTCTTGAGCCCGGACGGCTTCTTCAAAGAAGCCCACGTCAAATTAAGGCCTGTTGAGTTTGGTACAGACGGCGTTTACCTGTGCGGGACAACGCATTATCCCAAGTTTATCCAGGAAACGATTAACCAGTCGTACGGAGCCGCAGGCCGGGTCTTAACCCTTCTTTCACGAGATACGGTCACCGCCTCCGGGTCTGTCTGCGAGGTGGACGAGAACAGGTGTATTTCGTGCGGGGCGTGCATCACAGCGTGTACATACGGCGCGATAGATTTTTATGAGTCGCCGCAAGGCAGGAAGGCAAGGGTAAATCCTGTTCTCTGCAAAGGAGATGGTCTCTGCAACACAAAGTGCGCCACAAATGCGATTATGCTCAAGCACTTTAATGATCAGGAGATCATCAGCGAGATTGACGCGCTGTTTTTTGAAGAAGCGGAAGCGGAAGCAGAAGAGGAAGAGAGCGTGCGGTTAGTTGAAGCGGCAGTTGAAAGTGTATAAGACTGCATAAGAATGAATAAGCCGGTATTATAAGGAGGTGAGGACGAATGAGTTCAGAAAAATTTAAACCGAAGGTAATTGGTTTTGTATGCCACTGGTGAGCTTACGGCGCCGCTGATTTGGCTGGAGTTTCCAGACTACAATATACATCTGAAATGAGACTCGTTCGCGTCATGTGTTCAGGCAGAGTCGACATGACTTTTGTCTTCCGTGCTTTCTCAAGGGGAGCGGACGGAGTTTTTATGGGCGGCTGTCATTTAAATGAATGCAACTATATCACTCATGGCAACTTCCATGCGTTGAGCATGGTGAATATATCCAGAGCGCTGCTGGAGCATGTAGGGCTGGATCCAGAAAGATTAAAGCTTAAGTTTATGTCAGGCAGCGAGGCAAATGTCTATGTTGAAGGCGTCAATGAGTTTGTCAAGAAGGTAAAGGAACTGGGGCCTCTTGGCAAAGGCGAGGGAATAGAAGCAAGCGCTTTAAAGGCCAAACTTGAAGCAGTTACAGCCCTGATACCCTATTTCAGGTTGGTGGAAAGGGAGAGGCTCAGGGGACCATTTAAGTCTGAAGAAGAATGTAATGAATTTTTCGCCAGTGACGAGTTCAAAGAGTTATTTGAGGAAACGATTGCGGATAAACTGGCAGTTGCCCAGATCGTTGCCCTGCTTCGGCAAGGACCCCTTACAACCCCAGGGATCGCCAAGGTCTTAGGCCTGACCCCGTCTGAAGTGTCAAGGCATCTGATCAGTTCATCAAGGCAAAAGTTTGTCAGGTATGATGAAGGCCTGAAGCGTTATGCGCTCGCTTAAGGTAAAGAGCAGGCGGAGAATTAAAGGGAAAAAAGGAGATTCAGACAGGCTATGGATATGGATAAAGTAGATCAAATTATTGATAAACATAATTGCGAAGCCAGTTCTCTAATTCAAGTTTTACTGGATATTCAGGGCGCAAATAACTGGCTTCCCAAGGAAGCGTTGGACAGGGTAGCCGAGAGATTGCAGGTTCCCTTAACCAGAATACAGCATATAGCTACCTTTTACAAAGCTTTTAGCGTAGTTCCCAAAGGGCGCCACGGGGTCCACATTTGCTTAGGGACCGCCTGTCATGTCCGTGGCGCATCGCGTATTCTCGACACCGTACAGGATGTAACCGGACTTAACCCCGGCGAAACAGACCTGGATTTGAAGTTCAGCCTGGAAACCGTTAACTGCCTTGGCTGCTGCGCATTAGGGCCGGTGATGGAAGTCGACGGGAAGGTCTACGGCAAAATGGCGCCTGCCAAGATAGCAGACGCGCTAAAAAATTATGATTAGGGTGAAATTATGGCTCGTATAAATTCGTCCGCTGAATTGGAACAAGTAAGAGCGGCCATATTGTCGGCAAGGGATCCAAATAAACCCTGCATTTCAATATGCGCCGGCGCCGGTTGTGTCGCTTCCGGCGCAAGTGAAGTAATAGCGGCCTTTAAAGAAGAGCTTGTCAAGCAGAATATGGACGCCGATATAGACACCAAGGGAACCGGCTGTCCCGGGTTTTGTGAAAGAGGCCCTATTTTAGTCATCTATCCTGACGAGATATGTTATGTCCAGGTTCAGCCTGAAGACGTTCCCGAAATTGTCAGTTCCTTAATCGAAAAGAGGGTTGTCGAACGCCTGCTCTTTACCGATGCGGTAACAAATGAAAAGGCGGTTCATGAGTATGATATCCCCTTTTATAAAAATCAGGAGAGAATCATACTCGGCAACAACATTAAAATTGATTTCAAGAGCATCGAAGACTACCTGGCCATTGGCGGTTACTCCGCCCTGTCCAAGTCGCTATTCCAGATGAGCGAAAAGGACGTCTTGGAAGAAGTCAAAAAATCGAAGCTGAGAGGAAGGGGAGGCGCTGGATTCCCGACCGGGAGCAAGTGGGAAGGATCCAGTAAAGCCCCCAGCGATATCAGGTATGTGATAGTCAACGCCGACGAAGGCGATCCCGGGGCATTTATGGATCGAGCAGTTCTCGAGGGAAACCCTCATTCAGTGCTTGAGGGGCTTGCTATCGGGGCCTATGCTGTCGGCGCTTGTGAAGGCTACATTTACGTCCGGCAAGAGTACCCCCTGGCGGTAGAAAATGTGAATCATGCCATCAAGCAGGCTGAGGAGTATGGTCTATTAGGGGATAATATTTTTGGCACTGGCTTTAATTTCAAGGTTAAAGTCCATATGGGGGCCGGCGCTTTTGTCTGCGGCGAGTCCACAGCCTTGATGACAGCCCTGGAAGGGCGGCCCGGAGAACCCAGACCGAAGTATGTTCGTTCCAACATCAAGGGGCTTTGGCAAAGACCCAGCGTGTTGAACAATGTGGAAACCTGGGCCAACGTGCCGCTGATTATCAACAAGGGCGCTGACTGGTTTACTCAATATGGAACAGAAACAAGCAAGGGCACGAAGATTTTCTCCCTGGTCGGCAAAATCAATAATACCGGCCTTGTGGAAGTGCCTATGGGTGTTACCTTAAGAGATATTGTTTTCAAGATCGGCGGAGGAATCCCCGGAGGCAAGAAGTTTAAAGCGATTCAGACCGGAGGGCCGTCCGGCGGATGTATCCCTGAGAGTATGCTGGATCTGGAAGTTGGTTTTGACGAACTTACCAAAGTCGGTTCGATGATGGGTTCCGGCGGAATGATCGTCATGGACGACGAGACCTGCATGGTCGATGTCGCCAGGTACTTCCTGGATTTCCTTACCGACGAATCGTGCGGCAAATGTGTGCCCTGCCGTGAAGGAATCAGGCAGATGCTCAAGACTCTCACCAACATCACCAAAGGAAAGGGTAAAGAAGGCGACATAGAGCTTCTGGAGGAATTGGCCGAGACAGCCGTTGAAGCCGCCCTTTGCGCTTTAGGAAAAAGCGCCCCGAACCCGTTCTTAAGCACGCTGAAATATTTCAGGGATGAGTATGAGGCGCACGTTTATGAAAAGCGGTGCCCTGCCATGACCTGCAAAGAGTTAATTGCTTTCCATATCGACCCGACCCTTTGCCAGGCCTGTATGGTTTGCGGCAGGAAGTGCCCGACAGGCGCCATTATTGGCGGCAAAAACATGATTCATGTAGTTGATCAGGAGAAATGTACAAAATGCGGAACCTGCTTTGAGGTTTGCCCCCCCCGTTTTCGTGCTGTGAAGAAAATTTCCGGCGAGCCCGTTCCGCCTCCGATCCCCGAAGAGCAAAGAGTTATTGTCCGAGGCAAAGGAAAGGGGGCGGAGGAAAATGAGTGATATAGTCTTACAGATTGACGGAAAACAAGTAACGGCAAAAAAAGATATGACCGTCCTGGAGGCGGCAAAAAGCGCCGGGATACATATTCCCACCCTGTGCTACGACGAGAGGATGGAACCCTATGGCGCCTGCCGGCTTTGTGTAGTAGAAATAGAGCAGCGCGGCTGGTGGAGGCTGGTTGTTTCCTGCGTTTACCCGGTAGAGAATAATCTGGTCGTTAAAACCAGGTCCGAGAAGATAGACAGGATTCGCAAAACCATTATCGAACTGCTGCTGGCACATGCTCCTGACGCGTTTGAACTGGTGGATCTAGCCAAAGAGTACGGGGCGGGCAGGAACCGTTTCGAAAAAGAACCGTCATTCTGCATTCACTGCGGCCTTTGCGTCAGATACTGCGCCGAGATTAAACAGAAGTTCGCCGTCGGCTTTATCAACAGAGGAACAAAACGGGAGATAAGCTTTATTCCGGAGATAGCTTCCAAGGAATGCTGGGACTGCAAGGAATGCTTCCCGCTTTGCCCGACAGAAGCTCTTCAGGCGGCTTTCGTTTTAGCCAGGGCGATGTCTTTCCCCGCGCTTGATTATGACGCTAATGTGAAGGGGAAGCAGGGGCAAATTTTAATAAGACTAGCGGATAAAAAACAGATTTGCTCTTTCCGCCGGCAAATTCATAGTTGATGATACCAGCG
>DFZT01000022.1:0-6348 GCA_002382755.1 Firmicutes bacterium UBA4049
GACAGGGCGAATTTGTTCTTTTTTAGAGACTTGTTTCGTTATTCAGGCTATAATTAACCCAAAGGCAGGTGAATTACCAGAATCAGAGAACAAAAACATATGTTCGTGTGTCTAAATAAGTAGAAAGTATTGCCAAAACGAAAGGAGAAACGAAAAAATGCGCAAAACTATCATCCTGTTGACCCTCATCATTTTAACCCTGTTCGCCTTTGCTGTCCCTGTCCAGGCCGCCCCGACCCACAAAGCAACCTTCGTCGTCGGCCAGGACAGCTACACTGTGGACGAACAAGCGAAGCAAATGGACGCTAAAACCTTTATTGAAAACAGCAGGACCTATGTGCCTGTGCGGTATCTGGGGGACGCCCTGGGCGCAGAAACCGGCTGGGACGAAAAAACCAGGACAGTGACCGTAACTCTGGACAGCAAAGTTGTAAAACTGGTCATCGGCAGCAAGGCGCTAAACATTGACGGCCAGACGAAGCAGATGGACGTGGCCCCGTTGATCAAAGACGGCCGCACTTATTTGCCGGCTAGGTGGGTGGCAGAAGCGTTCGGTTACACAGTGAGGTGGAACGCGCAAAACAGGACGGTGTACGTAGGCCCGCCAGTGGAAATAGGAACTTACCCTTTTCCAGCGAAGCTGATCAAGCTGGAGATGGAAGTGGGAAGCAAGAAGGCTGCAGGCACCAGGCCGGACGGAAGCAAGGTGGAGATAACGCTGCCGGAAGCGCCGTATTTGGTAATAGGAACAAAGGATGAAGGCGGTGGAGAGGGTTGGTTTAAAAAGTACCTCATGAAGCAGGGACCTAATCCAGAAGGTGAATATTTTCAGGGAACCGACATTTATAAAACATATCCTCCGTTGGTAGATTCTTCGCAAGACAGTTCTGCCATGTACATCCCCTTCACAGCCGTGGCAGAAGCGTTCGGCGTGCCTGAGCAGAACATGGTTTGGGACGGGGAGAAGCTGAGGGTGTATGCCCGGCCTGATTGGTATGGGATATTCACTCCTGGCAGCAAGGAGATTTTATGGACTGGCGAATGGGGGCCCGAAAAGAAAGCAGAATTGCCTCATCCGGTAAGAGTTAAAAATGGCACGATTGTTGTTGCTATAGAGGGCTTTAATGGTATGCTGTTTTCTTGCGGTAGCGGAGATACCTTAATAAAAGCATCTCAACTTGGAGCCCCAAGCAGTTCGGGAGTTCTTAGTGGCAAGCCATACCTTGGTTGTCGGCCATACTAATTATTTTTGGTGTTGGCATATAACTCTTATTAAAAAGGCAGAAGGTCATTAGAACAGGGATTAAGGAAAACTAATCTCTGTTCTTTGTTTTTTGAAAAATTTTTAAGGAGGTTTTTTTATGCGGAAGAAGTTATTAATAGTACCTTTTTTAATGCTGTTGATTTTATTGGTAACATCTTTACCAGTGTATGCGGATGATATCGAATGGGTTGATCCTGAAACTATCGAATCTCCCTATGCCGGCCGCGAATACACGCGCCAGCACTGGACGCGTTTTTGGGTAAACGAAACCGGAACCGGCAAAAACTACTGGGACGGCAGCGAGCTCATCGGCCAGGGCTATTGTTCCGTATTCGACCGACCCGGCAGTCTTGCCGAAGGCTACACGGCGGTAATGGATCAATAAGATAATGGCATCGGGCTGACTGACGTAAGGCAAAAATTCCTGGAAGCTTTTGATTTTCATTACGACAACGCTGCCAAAGCATACCCCTGCAGCCCGGCGTGGTACAATGATCCTAAAAACGGGTATGAAAATGCCGGCCTGTACATGTCGGACAAATCCGGCTGCCGGTACGACGTGCCCATCACAAAGACGAAGGGAGACAGCTACACCGGGCATCCGGACGTTGGGAAAGCAACCATCAACAACCCCGCCTGCCTGCGGATAAACAACCCTCCTGCGGACGTGGCCGGCGGATACGACGCTAACGGCAGGAAGTGGTACTGGTACGCCAAGAAAGGCGATCAATACGGCGAGATCAACCTGACCAAAGGGGCCGCGAAGTCACTGTACTCTGAGAGAAACAGCACCAGCGCGGACATTATCGTGTCGTTTCCTTACGGGCTGCACATGAACGATTTAGACGTAACTCTTGATCCCAACCACGTAGAAGACACATTCAAAGCATGGGTCGTCAACACGACGCCCTACAAGGCGGTAAACGTTAAATTCAGGGCTTACGAACTGGTGAACGGCAAGATGATATTGATAGACGAAAAAACTGGTAAAATACCGGCGATGAACAAAGTAAGCGGGTGGGGCACAACTCTCTACGCCTTCAAAGCGCCTGTGCAGCAAAGTGATTACACAGTGATAGCGACGGTAAACATAAACGCTGCGGGCGGTCTTGGTTCCGGCTCCGTCTGCGAACCGCTGATAACGCAGTACGCGTACGGTTCTCTGGCAGGGTCATACGTCCACGGCGCCGGGGGCGTGACCGAAAAAGCGCTTGGAATAGATTGGCCGAATCGCGCCATGCCGAACGTCAACTACAACGACAACTACCAGAAGGTGGACATGGCCGGCGGCGTCCCAGTGCCAAGACCCCCCGGCCCCGAGCCGCCGGCGGGTGAGAAAAACCTGTCCGTGTACGACCTGCACGTATATGACACAGCGACCGGCAAGGACGTGACCAGCTCGATACCAAGCCAGACATTGGGGATAAAAGCGTCTTATAAATCCACCTTTAGTGTGGGCGGCTGGGCAAAGCTGAGGTTTTACAGGTACGAAGTGAATTACACCAAACTGACTCAGATAGGCGATAACGTGAACTATTACTTTGAACCCGGCGCGGACGTGACTTACGATTACGGCAAGGATTACGCATTTAGTCTTGTCGCAGGGCAATACAAGATAATCGCTTCCATAGATTATTACAACAACGGCAACGACCCTGAAAACAACTGGCAAAGCGAGAAGTTCGACGGCACGCACGACGAATCGACTTACGACGACAACAAAAAATCGTACGATTTGACGTGCAGCGATGCTCCCTACGTGGAGCCGGAGCCTGTGGAGGAAGCTCAATCGGTCTGGTACCCGCCGGTTGCGATTAGCGAAACGCCCGGAGAGGTGAAAGAGGTGTTGAAGCCTGTTTACGGATACAGGCGTGTACCGCTGATTAAGGATGAAAGAGAAGTTAAGAAGAGGGTAAGGCTGGTTCAATAGCAGGGAACCCTGATCCGGTCATGGGTGGCGGAAGCCATCCGGGAGGAACAAGAAAGCCGGGCATAAGAAAAAAACTTAGCGAGTCAAGAACGGGATAAACTGGTTACGGTATCCCAGAAATTGGATGTGCAAAACGGCAATATTGCCGAATTACACACCAATAAATTTCCAAAGGTTATTTAGGGAGTGGCGGAAGAAAGCAACGAGAAGGCTGCGTAGTGTATTGACAACAGCAGCAATCAAGGTTTAAAATGAAAGCAGGTGTTGTCAGTGAAGGTAAACCGGTTTGAGTGGGATAAATGGAATACCGGGCATATTGAAGAAAGACACGGGTTTTTTCCTGAAGAGGTTGAAGAAGTCTTTTCCAGTCGTCCGGTGATTCGCAGGGTCCGGGGCGGGAGGTTCGCCGCCTACGGGCAGACGAAAGAGGGCCGTTACCTGACGGTGATTTTCCACCTTAAGCCCGGCAGCGTTGCCCGCGTCGTTACCGCCAGGGATATGAATAGATGGGAACGCCATTATTACTTACAGAGGAGGCGAAATTAGCGTGGCGAAAGAACTTCCGGAGTTTAAAAGCGAAGCAGAAGAGGCCGAATTCTGGGATACGCACAACTCCCTGGATTACCTTGAAAGCGATGAACCAGTAGAAATAGAGCTCGACCCTGAACTGGCCGCAAAAATCCGGGAGCGGGCGCAGACCAAAAGGGTAACCCTGCGCCTGCGGGTGTCCCAGATTGAAGCGGCCAAAGAGATCGCCCGGAAAAAGGACATTCCCTACCAGACCATGATCCGGTCGTGGGTGGCGGAAGCCATCCGGAGGGAACAGGAAAGCCGGGCATAAGAAAAAAACATAGCGAGTCAAGAGCGGTCCTAAAAAACGGGCCGCTTTTTTATCAGTCGATTTGTAGATCAAGGTTTACAGGAAGGAGGAAGTCGAATGCGCACGAAGGAAAAAGTTACTACACCCTGGCTGGTGGCTGAAGTAGCTCGAAGGATGGGATGTTACAAAAAGGACGCCAGGGAATTACTGCAACATTTCGCTGATGTAATAGAGGAGAATGTCCAGGCTGGCCGGAAGGTGCAGTTTACCGGCTTGGGCGTATTTTACCCAGCGGTTTCTGAGCGCGGGCCCGGCGCGGGGAAAAACGTCAGAGTTAAATTCCGGCCGGCGAAAAGCCTGATAGAGAAAGTCCAGAACGGGAGTTAACCGGAATGCGGAATCGGAAATTTGCCATCGATGGCAAATTTGGATACTGCTAAAGTGTTTGCATTGTTAATCATACCAGAAGGGGAACAAAGCTCATTGGAATATTTTTTCAGTGAGTTTTTCACAAGCTGATCTTTGAAATGTGAAATGTGGCTTGCCTGCCACACGCAGGAGGAAATTGCGGAGGCGGTGGGATATTCATGAACAACAATAGAAACAATTTTGACGGAATGGTTTCAGGGAACTGAAACGTCAAAACTCACTGAAAATCACAAAGCCGCCGCCAACCACCTGGTGGACTTTGACCCGCCAATCTATAACATTCCGGAAGGGGAACAAAGCTCACTGGAATATTTTTTCAGTGAGTTTTTCACAAGCTGATCTTTGCGGCAATCGAAAATCAAGAGGTGAAAATTACCCTTTTGAAGGGGGGGGGCAAGAACCCGGCAGGAAAAATAACGATAGAGAAGGCGTATTTTAAGCGAAAATAGTTTTCCATGTAGTTTTCTATAGGGCAGCGGCTGAACGTTCGAATTTGCCCTATTGGAACGACGTAAAAGCGATTCATTAGAAACCAGCTAAAGAATGGGTAATTTTAAAAAGAGGGGGATTTTAATGCAACAACTTTACACCGTGCCCGAAGTGGCGAAAATTCTTCGGGTAAAAAAAGGCTTCATATACGAGCTAATTTATACCGGCAAGCTAGAAGTCATTAAGTTGTCGGAGCGCCGGATAAGGATCGCGGAAGAAGCTGTGAAAATGTATGTTGAATCGCTGAAGGAATTTAGCCAGGCCAGGGCGAATTAAAAACCTTGAGCCCGGCTTTTTCTTTTTTCAGGAGGCGATTTATTCAAAATGGCGCAACTGAGAAGGAAAGGCCCGAACTATTACCTTATCACAGTCTATTTAGGGAGGAATGCAAAAGGTAAAAAAATATTTCACAACGAAGCTTTTCGAGGCACATTACCGGAAGCCCGGCAGCGGGGCGCTGAACTGGAAGTCGGCATGAAAAGACGCGTCGGCCCGGCAAGCTTGTCCATGACAGTGGGGCAGTACCTTGAGACATGGCTGGCCCGGATTAAGCACACTGTTTCCGAGCGAACATACGAAACCTATTCTTGGCATGTCCGGAGACTTCAAGAAGTTCTGAGCAGAGCGCCTATGTATAACCTGACGGCTTTTGGGTTGCAAGAAGCCTTGGCCGGTTTGCAACAAAACTTGAAACCAAAAACCTTAAAAGGTATTTATGGTACACTGCGGACGGCTATGCGGCAAGCTATAGCCTGGGGACTATTTACTACGGACCCGACAGCAGGATTGCGTACTCCAAGATCGCCGAGACAAGAGAGGAAAGTTTTAACGCAGCAAGAGTTACAGGCTGTTTTAGACGCTGCTAAGAATTACAAGTATTACCTGGTGATACGGCTGCTAGCGCTAACCGGAATGCGGATAGGTGAAGTCCTGGGATTGAAATGGCAGGACATTGATTTTAAAAAAGAAATGCTGACCATAAAAAGGTCGGCTGACGGAAGAAAGAGGAAATTAAATCCGCAGACTAAAACGGCCAGCAGTGAACGCACTATGAAACTCGATCCGGAAACTGTCAGCCTCCTCACAGCGCACAAAAAGATGCAGAAAGTGATTCCGTTAAAGGACAACCTCATATTTTCTTACAATGGGCGGGTTATCCGTGAGAACGCAGTTAGGCGAACGCTTAATTACGCTTTAAAAAAAGCCGGATTGGATCATATGCGTGTTCATGATCTTCGACACACAGCAGGTTCTCTCCTGCTTGACGCAGGATATTCTTTTCCGGTTGTGGCTGCTTTCCTGGGTCACAGCAGCCCGGCGACTACTGCGGCTGTCTATGCCCATGCCGTCCGGAAAGGCGGAAGCATGGTCGATCTTTTAGCAAATTCAGACCAAAATTCAGACCAAAGCAAAAAA